>CAJUOE010000092.1 GCA_910587895.1 uncultured Lachnospiraceae bacterium | reverse complement strand
CACCTCTTCCCCCTACTATCACTGCCAAACATCTTACTTACATTTTTCATCGCTACCATACGTCTCCTCTTATATTTTTACATATAATAATGGATTTTCCCTAATCTTTCTGGCGGATTAAATGCTCCGTATCCACGCCACGCATCAGATATATTAGAGCCCCCGCGCCGACAAGGAATGCCACCCCTATCATAATGTAAGCCGCCTGCATGATCGGTCCTGCACGAAAATATTGCCCGGATATCTGCTCACTTGTAAATATGTATCTTCCAATTATTATGGCAGGCGCCAATATCACCGCCACTTCCAGAAGGCAGGGTATCAATATCATTCCCAGTGAACAGCCATTCATCAGGTAAATCCCATAGTTTTTGCTATTGGACTGGATCTTGTCATAGAAAGTGACAAACAGCCCATAGAAAGAAAAACACATCAGAACAACCGTCAATACCAGCAGAACCCTGACTGTGGAGGCAGACTCCCTGCGCAGCAGATCCAGCCCTATGGAAGTACCGACCAGCTGCACCGGTGGATATCCGTACTCATTCGCTATCTGCCCATATTTCTCCACCAGCTCCCGGATATGTTTTCCATCGGTCTGCGCATACCCATTCTGCAACGCAATAAAATCATTCTCAGCATACCGCTCCATATCCTCCATACGTTCCGGATCTTCCAAAACCTTGACCCCATGCGGAAAAACTATCCGGTCATCCAATGATACAAGCTCCACAAAATCCATCTGGTTCATCTGGCCATCTGGCGGAAGTTTCGAACCCCGCTCCAAAATGCCCACAACTTTACATTGAAACGCACTTGTCCAGAAATTAACATTAATGATTGTCCCGACCTCAATAATCCCCTTGTAGCCACTGCCAAGCAATAACGGAATTGGCTCCCCATCACGCTGAATCGTCATGTTCTCCTCTGTGAACCCCTCCCCTTCCTGCGTCCTCAGTCCGAAATAACGGTAGGCGTCCAGGTCAAGCTGCGCGCCCTTCATATCCCGTGCCAGACAGACTGTGCCATCTCCAAAAGCAATTTCTGCATATGAATACTCTCCATCTGCAAACGGAAGGAAGTCTTTTCCATCAAAAAGTTTCTTTACATCTTCCTCCTTTAATACGACAGACTGGTGCGTGTTTATGGACATTATCGGAGCCTCTTCCAAAGACTTCAGCGTTTCATAATAATCCACCATATCACGGCAGCGCCTTACTGTTGTAAATTGATTTGTCACTTCCTGGCCGCTTTCCGTTATCAGATCCAGGGCATACCACTCCCTGCCGTCCACCTTCTGGGTAATGGATTCATAGCGCTCCCCCAGTCCGACATAATAGGAACACATGATGACCGCCATCACAAGGCTTATGGAAAACATCAGCATTAACAATATATTCTTAAACAGGCTTTTCTGGAAACTCCGAAAAAATTCTTCTATCATAAATCTTATTTTCCGCATAAATGCCCCCCTGTTAATATATTAGCTATTTTCTTCTACCACTTACCCGGCAGCTTATATGCCACCGGGTAAAGTAAATTCTAACAAACTCAATTTTCTGTCCACTCACCTAAAATTCTTCCATTAACCCCATACGAATGCTTTGCATTTCCTTGAGTTGCTGTATGCGCAGATTCAACATACGCTGTCGTCGTTCTTGTTTGATAACTCCACATCGTATCCGGCATACTTGCACCCGCCGTCGCTTTTGCTGCCGCTCCTTTTTCATCGTATGCGGATACTGTTGTCTTACTATACCAATCATTCGTACGACCGTCCCTGGCACCTGATTTTACAAAACTATATCCCGCCTGCACCGACGGTGCTGCTGCACATACCACCAAAAGCGCCAACAGAAATACCGCTACAGCCTTTTTACTGCCTGAAATTAATTTCTTCATACCTTATACTCCTTTCTCTTTTCCGCGAACTCTTCTGTCCATTTCCAACTGCGCCGCACATCATCTACAAAACTCATTTCTCATCGGACAAACCGCGGCAGGATTTACCCCTCCTTTCCCACCCCCCTTACCAATTATTAAGACAAGCTTATCTTTTGTACATCAGGAAACATTGCTGCTCCCGATATCATTTGTACAAAGTATCTGCGCATACCCCAAATTGATTAACAGTTTCGCCTTGATACTTTATAAAAAAACTATATCATTATTGTCATATTTTGTCAATTACTTTATTTTCAGCAATTAATCTAATAAATAGATTTGAATCATCACATATAATACTTTATTATATAACTATTAAATATTTTATCCTGCGTATCTCTTCTTCCGTTCCTCCCCAATAAAATACCGCATAACAGGTGAAATCAGACTCACGCTCACCAATATAATGGCTGACCTCCTCCGTCATGTCCTGATGCACATCCACCGACAAATATAATGTTTTGCCGACAATTTTACCTGCATATTGATCAATAACGCTATTATAACGAACTTCCCATACGCCGTCCCGGTAAGTCTTTGTCGCCGCATGGTTCTCCGTCATTGCGTTGTAATCCTCCCCTCCCAGTCCATAAAACAGAAACCTTATTAATACTTCATAAAAAAAATATACTATTTCCAACTTATTTTGTCAATAATTTCCCTTATATTTTGCGCCCTTATATAGTTTACTAAAAAAATATAATCCAACAGCCGACGACTTACGTCGCCGGCTGTTGGATGAAACATGGTTGATTCGTTACTTCTATACTCTCAAATACTCCTGCTCGTCCGGAAGAGTCCCTCCAAACTGCTCCCGGATACGCCGCATAAGGAAATCCTTTGAATTGCCTGGCAAACCTGCGGCTGAACCTGCCCTTTCCGATCCACCTCCTCTTATTGGCGGACATACTTATCTTTTGTATTATACCGGTCAGCAAACCTGATCCTGATATCACCTTAAAAGTATCTACATTCCTATAAATGTTTCCCCACGAATACTTTATATAAAAACTATATATCCTTTTCGCTCATTTGTCAATATGTAATTTCAACAATATTTTCACGGGTATTATCATCACACGTTCCCTTACAGGTACTGTTTGTGACGCTTTTTGTTCCCGATGCAATATTCACTCTCAATTTCCCGCATTGTTTTTTATACTTTCCCCAAAAAGTATTGAGCGGTAAATTCAAACTTGGATATAACGTACGCGAAAATCATACTTTTCACACGCCCGCCCCTTTTTATGTTATTATATACTTTATTTAAAAAGTAAAAAAACACGAAAACACTTTACTTTACCCCTTGCACATGTTATATTATTAATGTATTTGGTTTTGCAATGATATCCTGTTATCCAGATATGGCAACCTGGTAAAGCATCATGGAAAGGTAATTATGAGTAAAAAAGTCAGAATAACAGGCAATGAAGACGATTTTGCCGAAAGTCTTCAGAGCTGCCTGGGAGAGATGCTCGTTCTGTTCCTGTTAAAGCAAAAATCTATGTATACCTACGAAATCTCACAGGAGATCAGCCGGATTAGCAACGGCAGCTTTACTTACAAATCTTTATATCCCTATATTTACCGCCTGAAAAACGCAGGCTGTATCGACGAGGAGAACCGGGAGGTAGCAAACAACCGGACTCGGATATATTTTAATATTACCAAACAGGGGGAAGAGCATTTAGTAAAAATCAAGAAAAGGTATCGTGAAATTACCACTGCTGCCGATATTATTCTTGATTTGGACGGTATGATTTATGAAGGAGCATAGTTACGAATGAGAAACCATTATAACAAAGATATCAGGAAGTACATACGAACTACAAAACGCCTTATAGCCTGCCCGAGGAAGTACCGCCGGAAAATACTGGACGACATGGAACGGGATATAAAACAATTTATCAAAGAGAACCCTTCCGCCGGAAGGCCCGAGGTTGTCGGATATTTTGACACTCCGGAGAAACTGGCGCAGACTTATCTGGACAGTGTTCCGCATGAGGAACTTGTAAAGCACAAGTACAAGAGAAGATACCGATTCACTATTTCACTCATAGTCTTAATCGCTTGTTTCATTATTATTTCTATCTTTTTATATTACAAATTTAATGAACGTGAAGTAATATATGTAGAAGAGAAGATTGAGATACTGGATGAAGATATTGAATAGAACTGAAATGCCTCAGAAGAGAAAGGGGATAACTTATGAAGAAACTAATTACAATTTTAACTACGCTGGCTCTACTTTTGAACCTCTCAATCATTTCAAATGCAGCAAACCCGGATATATCACGCAAGAACATTGAAGTCGTAGACCTCGGGAACGGAATGACCATCGAGTATGAAATTACAGAACTTCCCTCCGTCGCGCGCGCCAGCACCAAAACCGCTGCCAAGACCGCGACCTGCAAAGCAGATGGTATAGTAGTTGCAACCGTAAAACTGACCGCCACGTTTTCGTACACCGGTTCTTCGGCGACCTGCACAAGTGCCTCTGCCACTTATACCACGTATAGCGGATGGAGCGCCAGCAACAAGTCTACCACGCGCAGCGGACGCACCGCCACTACAAGCGCAAAAATTTCAAAAGGGTTAGATCATGCTTACATTACCACAACCATGTCATGCAGCAACACTGGTGTGATTTCTTAGGCAAAACCACGGCTCGTTTCAGGCAAGCTGTAAATGATTCATAGTTGAATCTTCAAAGAGGATATCGTTTCCCCACCCGTATGGGTGTGGAGGGATATCCTCTTTTGTGTATTATAACGTCAAAAAATGTGCCAACATAAACACAATCATATTGACGAACCGGAAAACGAACCGTATAATGTAAGATACAAACAAAATATGTGTCCGATTCTCGAATCTCATACGCGATTTTTAAATTAATGTCTTTTTTTATGAAAAATGTTATAGACTATTTATAGAAGTATTCGCATGGGAGCATGGGGGGAATCAATGGACACTTTCATTCATCATTCATAAAAATTAAAGCAGCTATCACACATACCTTGGATACCTGCTTTTTTATTTTACTCATGTTTCGAATATTTTAATAACATTTTTGCAAAAGAGGAATTTGGAGTATGCAACATTGGAATAAAATATGGGAAACAGTGAAACATAAAATCATATCCTATATACTTAAACTAGAGAAAAAGGGGTACACCATTCCCATTGACGATAAAAACAACGAATTGTTTACACAGAATAAAGTTATTAATAGCTGTACTTTTGTGGCAGATATTGTATGTATTATCATAACTTTATCGGGAATGACGCAGCAACTGATAACATTTTTCGGCGTTATGACATATTGCGTTTATACGCTATGCGATCAAGTCAAAATATTCTACCAGCAATATAGTTCCCTGAATAGCGGCAATGGGTATTTTAAAATAAAAAACTCTGCAAAACTCAGAAAAATTCCGCCGAATTTACTTAACGTGATTTTTCTTGTCATTATATTTTTTATTTTGTTAGCGTTTTCCATACTAAAAGCAACCGGCGGGACTTTGAATCTTTATTTTTATAATGCCGTAATTTTACTTGCATTCTTTGTACTGTTTTACATAAAGGTAAAATATATGCTGTTCGACGTCCTGGGAATTTCGAAGTGGAAATATATTGACAAATCTATAACCGGGGAAGAGGTGAAGATATGAATACCATCATAACAATTACTTTAATTTTAGCCTGCTCGATACTTGTTTTATTTCTTTTATTTTTAGCATTTTATGGCGCCGTTCTCAGAACGAGGAAACGGAGAAAACAAAACATCATCAACTATGTACTGGAGGAATCCCGGGAGTGGATTTCAGATTGTGATATCATAAAACATTATTCCATTGACGAGCTTCACAGCCCCATCAAAATGAACAATACCGGAATGGGGAATGATGCCTCTGATTTAACCGTCAGGGATTATACTGCCAACGCGCAATGGCTGATAAAAATGAAGGTGTAATTATGAATGAATTAAAAACGAACATATGGAACAATGTGGATCAACAGGCACAACTGATCACAAAAGAATATCCGGATAATTTTCATTACAATCCAGATAGCGAAAAAAATTTTTTTCAGGTTTTTGATCTCTACTATAATGACATCAAAACAAAAGTCATGTATGACGACGTGCAGGAATTAGACCGGCATAAGCTTGCAGCTATTATCATTTGCTCAATTATCAAGGCAAATGCCATTCAATGCATTCATCCTTACAAGGAGAAGGAATATATCTTTGATGGCAATGAAAAAATTGCCCTGAACATTGGCTTGAGTTATATGAATGCATCATTAAAGAAATTATTAAGCAGGCGTCCTCATGAGGCAGAAAAATTTACAGACTTTATTTTCCCCAAGGCCTCCATGTGCAACACCGAATATGTTTCCATCTTATGCAGGAACTTATGCTACGCCAAAAGAGATTACAAACTAAATCCGATTGATCTGGCAAACACTTTGTTTTTATTGGAATACATTACTTTAATGCAAATAAATATCAATCCAGATACCATGAAACAGCTATGTGATGAGATTGCAGACGAGAAAAGACGTTAGACTGCCAAATCCCACTTATGCAGCAACCAAAAAGACACCCTAAACGGGTGTCTTTCTTCAAATCTTCTCTATGCTGCATACAATTCTACTACCTTCCCAACCTCAATAAAATCCGTTTCTTCAATGGGCACATGAATAATGTCTACACCTACTTCTAACATATCTTCAAGTCTCAGCTTGATTATAGATAGCGTAAGAAGAGAAACAGGCAGTGAAAATTCCATTATCAAATCCACATCACTATCTTCACGGCTGGTTCCATCAGCTCTGGATCCAAAAAGCGTCACTTTTTTAATAGGATACTCCGCAGCGATGGTCTGTACGCTGTTTCTTAAGGTTTCTATTGTCATAAGATGCATCCTCCTTCAATTCCTCCAAACCCGCCTCTTCTTCCTTCTCCTTCGGCAGCCTGCCATACAACTCCACCTGCCTGCGGACTTTCTCTGCCAGGGCGTCGTCCAGGTCATCCGCCCGCATCCGCCACATCCAGTTCCCGCCCAGGGTGGACGGCGTATTCATCCTGCCCTCACTGCCGATGCCAAGAATATCCTGCATGGTTACGATTGCCGTATCGCTGACACTGGACCACACGCCGCGCATAATTCCCCAGTGGTAACCTTCCGCCTGATCCAGTTTCAGGTACTCTTTGGCAAATGCCAGGCATTCCCTGGGTGCATTTCTCAGCCATCCCAGAATCGTATCGTTGTCATGCGTTCCCGCATAAGCCACGGAATTTTCCGTAAAATTATGGGGCAGGTAATCCCCATCCTCCCGCGCATCAAATGCAAACTGCAAAAGTTTCATGCCCGGATAGCCGGAATCCGCAAGCATTTTGCGCACAGAATCCGTAAGGAATCCCAAATCTTCCGCAATCACCTGAAGTTTCCCAAGCTTCTTCTCAATTGCATGGAACAAATCAAGCCCCGGGCCCTCGCGCCATTCGCCATTCCGTGCAGTCTTATCCCCAAACGGAATCGCATAGTAGGAATCAAATCCACGGAAATGGTCGATACGGATAACGTCAAACAGCTTGGAGGTCTTCTCTATCCGCCGGATCCACCAGCGGTAGCCGTCCTTTTTCATCACGTCCCAGCGGAACAGCGGATTGCCCCACAGCTGTCCATCCTCGGAAAATGCGTCCGGGGGGCAGCCCGCCACGTCTATCGGCTGCAATTTCTTATCAAGGTAGAACTGCCCCGGCTCCGCCCACACATCGGCGCTGTCCATCGCCACGTAAATCGGTACGTCCCCGATGATAGAGACGCCCTTGTCATTCGCATACTGTTTCAGCGATTTCCACTGGCGGTAGAACAGATACTGGATCATCTTATAGAATTCCATTTCCTTCTCATATTCCTTCTTCGCCATGTCTATAGCGGCTTTCTCGCGCAGCTTGAGTTTCGGCTCCCATTCATTCCATGACACGCCGTCATGTATGTCTTTCAGCGCCATGAACAATGCATAATCGTTCAGCCAGTCCGCCTGCTCCTCACAAAACAGCACATATTCGCCGGGAATTTTCTTTATAAACCGCTCAAACGCCTTATGTAACAGCGGATAACGGTTCTCATAGAGCAGATTGTAATCGACCTGCGTCACAGACATGCCCCACTTATACGACTTACATTCCTTCGCGGTTAAGAGCCCCTCGTCACAGAGGATGTCCAAATCAATGAAATAAGGATTCCCGGCAAAACTCGAAAAAGACTGATAGGGCGAATCCCCATAACTGGTCGGACAGACCGGCAAGACCTGCCAATACTTCTGCCCCGCCTTTACAAGAAAATCTACGAACTTCCTCGCCTCCGCCCCCATGGTTCCAATTCCATAGGGGGAGGGCAGGGAAGAAATGTGCATTAAAATTCCACTACCACGCATGATGCGCATACCTCCTAATCAATATGTATCGGCACGCGACGCAGTGCGCCACCTGCCATGTCGGATGTACCGGCACGCGACGCACTGCGTCACCTGCCATGTCGGAGGAAGGCATTCCAGAAATGCTGCGCATTTGCCTTCCTCCTCTATCCTTTTACTGCGCCTGCCACGACGCCTTTTATAATGTATTTCTGGCAGAACATATAAAAGATGATAATGGGGATTATGGCCAATACCAGCATCGCCATCATGGCGCCCATGTCCACGGAACCATATCCGCCTTTCAGGTACTGGATGGCAATGGGAATCGTCTTCCACCGCTTGATGTCCAGCACCAGGTACGGCAGGAGATAATCATTCCAGATCCACATCGTCTGCAAAATTGCCACCGTGATGCAGGTAGGTTTTAAAATTGGAAACACTACATGGAAAAAAGTCTGAATCGGCGTGCAGCCGTCAATCATGGCTGCCTCCTCAATTTCCAGCGGAATTCCCCTTACAAATCCACAAAACATGAATACCGAAAGTCCGGCGCCAAATCCCAGATATACTAATATAATACCAATTGGGCTGTATAAATGCAACATGTTTGCCAATTTTGAGAGCGTAAACATCACCATCTGGAATGGCACAATCATCGAAAACAGGCATAAATAGTACATGGACGTGGAAAATACGGACTTAACCCTGGATATATACCAGGCACACATCGAAGTACACAATATAATCACTGCCACGGAACAAATCGTGATAAAGAGGGAATTTTTCAATGCATCGAAGAATTTGATTTTCTCCATTCCCCGCACATAATTTTCCAGCTCCACAAACATCTTGCCGAACGGTATCTCAAACGGCCTGCGGCTGATATAGACCTTTTTCTTAAATGAATTGACGACAACCAGCAGTATCGGGAATACCCATGCCAGGGTCAGAAGGCTGAAAAACAGCGTCAAGAGCCACCCATGTTTTACCTTTTTTTCTTCCATTACTGCTGTACCTCCTTCGTCCTCGTCAATCGAATCTGAACGATGGCGATAATCGCCACCAGAATAAAGAACACGACCGCTTTCGCCTGCCCGACGCCCTCATATCCTGTCCTTCCATAGAAAGTGTTAAAGATATTCAGCGCCAAAAGCTCCGACATCCTTGAGGGCTCGCCGTTCGTCAGGGCAAGATTCTGGTCAAAAAGCTTGAATCCATTTGTCAACGTCAAAAAGGTACAGATGGTTATCGACGGCATCACCATGGGAATTGTCACATGGAATAAAATCTGCGCCGGCCTGGCTCCGTCTATCTTCGCCGCCTCAATCAGCTCTCCCGGGATATTCTGGATGCCGGAAATATAGATGATCATCATATACCCAATCTGCTGCCAGCACATCAGAATGACCAGCCCCCAGAATCCATAGGCTGAATTGTAGGTGAGGGTCTTTTGGTACTGTGCCAGAATCCCGTTCAGCAAAAGCTGCCAGATATAGCCCAACACAATTCCGCCAATCAGATTTGGCATGAAAAACACCGTACGGAACAGGTTTGTCCCCTTAATCCCTTTTGTCAAAAGCATTGCCACGGCAAATGCCAGCACATTGATGAGCGCCACCGATACGACCGTAAAGGCGACTGTATACCAGAGCGAATGGAGAAAGGTCCTGTCCGCAAATACTTTCAGATAATTTCCCAATCCGATAAACCTTGCATCCGTCACGGTCGTGAATTTACAAAAAGAAAGATAGATACCCATGACAAAGGGAATAAAAAATCCAATTGTAAAGGCCGCCAGCGTGGGAAATACAAAGACAGGAAAATATCGTTTCAATGATTTTTGCATACGTTGCCTCCCTCCATTCGTTCTGCTTTCCTGCTATTCATTTACCGCACGGTACTCCGACTCCCAGCCTTCAATAAATGCTTTCTTCACCGCTTCCCAGTCTCCGGTTCCCTGCGCATATTCAAGCAGCGCACTTCCCACGCCGTTTTTCCAGCCCTCGGACGGTATCGTTGAGAACACCCAGGGAATTGACGTCTTTCCATTGTCAATATATTCGTTTGCCGCAGCCACAAGCGGATTCTCCGGCTGATATTCCTCGGTAAACGTTTCAAACGGCGTCACAAATCCCATCTCATCCCGGAACGTCTCGCGTCCCCGGTCACTGGTGATGACCCACTCCATGAAATGCAATGTTGCGTCGATATCGTCCTGGGAGGCATTCTTGTTGACGCACCAGTAATTTTCAGACCCCGTACAGAGTCCCTGATTCTGTTCGTCGCCAACGCCAATATAGATAGGAAGCATTCCCATATCTTCATCGTCCACGTCATTTCCGGCAATGTCATTGTATGCCCATGTGCCGTTCTGGTAAAATACAGCCTCACCCATGGCAAATTCCGCCGCCGCATCTTCTCCGGTCATGCCGGACAGCATCGTCGGCTCCACCGTGGAGTCCGTGATATACAAATCCCACATTTTCTTATAAGCGTCGAGATACGTTCCCTTGATGGCGTCCGTTGTGTCAAGGTTATCATCTTTGTACTCGAAATAAATCGGCAGATTTGCCAGATGGGTCTTGTACCGCCAGTCGGAGGAAGAATCCATACCCGCCGAGGCAAACACGCCTTTGATTCCAAGCTCGTCCTTTTTCGCCTGCATATCGTCCGCGACTTCCTTCAGTTTTGCAAAACTGTTAATCTCGGAAACGTCCTTGATTTTCGCCCCGCTTGTCTCACAGTAATCCTCAAGGATTTCCTTATTATAAATCAAACCGTACGTTTCAATCACATAGGCAACGCCCTGTACCTGTCCATCATCGCTAATCAGTGCGAAATCATCACTTTTTAAATTCTTATAAACCGCACTGTCTTTGAGGTCATAGCAGTAATCTTTCCAGGATGCAAGCCCCGCAGGTCCGTTCACCTGAAACAATGTGGGCGCCTGCGACTTTGCCATCTCCGACTTCAGCGTGGACTCATACGTTCCGGACGCAGCCGTCTCGATGGTTACCGGAATCCCTGTCTCATCACTGTATTCCTCCGCAAGGTCTTTCCATTGCTGTGCCTGTTCCGGCTTAAAATTCAAATAATATACAGAACCGGAGACCTCCTGTATCAGATCGTTGTCGTCCGCGTCGTCATTATCCGCAACATTGTCATTTCCAGCGTTCTCATTTCCCTGCTCTGACGCATTTCCTTTGTCCTCTGTATTCCCATTGTTATCCCTGTTTCCGCAGCCGGCAGCCGCAGCCACCGTCAATGCCGCAATCAGCAGAACTGATACCAGTTTCTTTTTCATGAATCATCCTCCTAAACGCATAATAATCTGTAACAGCTATGTCCATACCCGCATAAAACGGTTTCTGAACATCCGGCTGTTACGGCAAAATATACTTTTAGTATGGTATTTTTGATATTATCTATTCACAAAATAAGAAACTTCTTTCTTCAAAAAATACATTCTTCCAATTCCGTTTTTTCCTTATTTTCCTCTCGGCTCCGGCAGCTCCACGAGGATGATATCAGGGCCGATTTTTACCACATGTTTCCACGGAATGATAATCTCATTTCCTCTGCCAAAAAAACAACACCATTTCGCACAGCCCGGAATAATCAGGGCGAGAACCATACCGGTGCAGATATCAATCTCAACGTCTATCACAAACCCCAGGCATTCGCAATTACAGATATTGATGACTTCCTTTTCCCGCAGCTCACACAGACGCATGACGTTTCTTTCCATATACATCCCCCCTGCAACGCAAAAATTCCCCCTGCTCTATCCTATGTAGCAGGGGGAATGTCTGTGACTGATATTTGCTTTTTAGATTACGTCTTTCGTGGCGATGATATCCACGCCGGTGTCTGCCACGTTGCTGATTATCACGTCTCCGATATGAACCGGAGCCTGTACTTTCACGCCTTTTAAGGCTTTCATGATGTCAAAAATCTTGCCTTTGGGAATATCTTCCTTCGTCTTAACCGATACTGCCGCAAGGCTGCCGCCTTCCACGATCACGGAACTTGTGACGATTCTGGTCGGATTGGTCACTTCTTTTCTCGCATAATCATCTCCGCGTTTGCAGGTATTTCCGGTCACACTGGAGACTTCACCGTTATTCATTTCCACTTTCAGAGGACATCCCATCGGACAGCCGATACAAATCAATTCTCTTGTTTCCATATTTTACGCCTCCTCTATTTTCACAGTAATCTGGGACAAATCCGGAAATGCCGCCAATTCTTCTTTCTTCAATACCACTTCTTCCATCTCTCCGGGTGCAACCACGGGGCGTTTCCTGTGAATCACACGTGTATCATTCAGGTATACGGACACATAACAATTCTTGTATACGTCGCCCACGCGGAAACGCACGATATGTTTCTCATCCATCCGCTCCGGGTTGATCGTCTTTGGAACCGTGTAACGCGCGCCCTCCGTGGCAATAATCGGAACATCCTTGGCCTTGGAATCTTTATGTTTCGCACCGTTTGCAATGTATTCCGCCGCATGTTTTCCTGCCGCCTTTGCCTCCTCGGAAACGAAATCCACAAGGTCGTGTACATGAAGTACATTGCCGCAGGCAAACACGCCCTCAATATTCGTCTCCAGGCATTCATTTACCACAGGCCCCGAAGTAACCGGGTTCATCTCCACGCCGAGTCCACTGGAAATTTCATTTTCAGGAATCAGGCCGCAGGACAAAAGCAGCGTGTCGCACGTATAATGCTCTTCCGTTCCCGGAATCGGCCTTTTGTTCTCGTCCACCTGCGCAATCGTCACGCCCTCTACGCGCTCCTTGCCGTCAATGTCCACCACCGTATGGCTCAGTTTGAGAGGGATTCCGAAATCGTCCAGGCACTGCACGATATTACGTTTCAGCCCTCCGGAGTAGGGAAGAAGCTCCGCCACTACTTTTACCTTGGCTCCCTCTAAGGTCATTCTTCTTGCCATGATAAGTCCGATATCGCCGGATCCGAGAATTACCACCTCACGCCCGGGCATATAGCCTTCCATATTTACAAGGCGCTGCGCCGTGCCGGCGGAATAAACGCCTGCCGGACGATACCCTGGTATATTGAGGGCTCCTCTGGAACGCTCGCGGCAGCCCATGGCGAGAATGACTGCTTTTGCCTGAATCTCAAACATGCCCTCCTCACGGTTCATGGCTGTGACTACCTTGTTTTCCGAGATATCCATAACCATGGTATTTAGTTTATATTCAATCTTTTCTTCCTCTAACTGCTCAATAAACCTTCCGGCATACTCCGGCCCTGTGAGCTCTTCCTTAAATGTGTGAAGTCCGAAACCATTGTGGATGCACTGGTTTAAGATTCCCCCAAGCTCTTTGTCACGCTCCAGTACGAGAATGGACTCTATACCGTTTCTTTTTGCAGATACCGCCGCTGCCAATCCTGCCGGACCGCCGCCTACAATAACAATGTCATAATTTAACATAATTTTTCCTCGCTTTCCGACTATATTCTGTCTTTGTTGATTCCTACGATAATCTTGGAGTTTCCACCGGATTTTGTAATCTCTGCCGGATCCACCCCACGTTCTCTTGCAAGGATTTCAATTGTTCTGGGGGAACAGAATCCTGACTGGCATCGTCCCATTCCCGCCCTGGTCCTTCGTTTTACGCCGTCTAAGGATTTTGCGCCCAGCGGACGGTTGATGGCGTCGATAATCTCGCCTTCCGTAATCATCTCACAACGGCAGATGATATTTCCATATGCCGGTTTCTCCTTAATCAGTTTTGCACGTTCCTCATTGCTTAAGGTCTTCGGATCAAGGATGCCTTTTCTCGTTGCCACAAAATCAGGTTTTTCCTCGGCTCCTGTGAGGCCTTTCAAAATCTCCGCTACCATCTTGCCGATTGCCGGAGCGCTGGTAAGTCCCGGTGATTCGATTCCCGCACAGTCGATAAAGCCTTTGGCGTCTTTCAGTTCGCCAATCTGGAATTCATGTCCATCCTCATGTGCGCGCAGTCCCGCAAAGGAGGTGATAACCTGGCGGATAGGCAGTCCTTTCACCGTAGTTCCAGCCTTTTTGATCAGTTCGTCGATTCCCTCCTGCGTGGTATTGGTTCCCTCTTTTTCTTCAATGTCAATCGCGGTCGGTCCGACAAGCGTATTGCCGTGGACGGTCGGCGTCACGAGCACGCCCTTTCCAAACTTGCTGGGGAGCTGGAAAATCGTATGTGTGACGAATCCTTCTGTGGAACGATCCAACAGGCAATAGTCTCCGCGCCGTGGTGTAATGTGGATCTTGTCTTCACTGACCATATTATGAAATTTATCTGCATAGACGCCTGCTGCATTTACGACATATTTTGTCTCAATGTCACCCTGGCTGGTTTTTACAATCCAGGCGTTTTCTTTCTTCTCAAATCCGGTAACTTCCGTATCAAACTTAAATTCCACGCCGTTCGTGGCTGCATTTTCTGCAAAAGCGATGTTCATGCCGAACGGACACACAATCCCGCCGGTAGGCGCGTACAGCGCTGCTACTGCCTCGTCCGCAATATTCGGCTCCAGTTTTACAAGTTCTTCCCTGTCGATAATACGCAAATCTTTGACCCCGTTTGCCACACCCCTGTCATAAAGTTCCTTTAACCCGGGCATCTCCTCCTCATGAAGACATACGACCAGGGAACCGTTCTTCTTAAAATGAAAATCCAGTTCTTTCGAGAGCTCCTCCATCATCTGGTTGCCCTCTACGTTGAGTTTTGCCATCAAAGAACCGGTTGCTGCATCGTAACCGGCATGTACAATGGCGCTGTTCGCCTTTGACGTTCCACAGCAGACATCCTCTTCCTTTTCCACCACGCACACGTTCAGCTTGTACCTGGAAAGTTCCCTCGCTGAAACCGCTCCCGATACGCCAGCCCCGATAATTACTACATCATACATATTTTCACCTTTCCTTTCTGATTATGATAAAAGAAAACTGTAGAAATTTCTGTTTGTATAGAAAGAAGCAATAATTACATCCCTCCTTTCAGGAACGCAATCATTGCTTCTCCATCATCTCTGCAATGTCAACTATAAATAACTCTATTGGTATCGCCAGGAGCCCTAAGGCATCCTCCCGCTTCACATCTTTGGTAACGATGGGTGACCTCAGGACTCTCCCCAACTTTGTTGGGTCCCCCCTCAGGTCATATGGTCCCTCCTTAGGACAATTACCAAGGAATCACTGCATACAATCCTACTGCAAGGAGCGCGCCGATAATCGGTCCGCACAGGGTAATTGCTGCATATCCGAAATTGGAGCTGCCTTTTCCTTTGATCGGAAGAACTGCATGTGCCAGACGAGGTCCAATGTCACGTGCCGGATTGATGGCATATCCGGTAAGTCCGCCTAATGACATACCGATGGATACGATGATTCCGAATACTAACAGGTTGCCAACGCCAGCCGGTGCGTCTGCCGGAAGGCCTTTGATTGCAAATACAAGTACAAAAGTTCCCACGATTTCACTGAGCAGGTTCAATACCGGGTTCGGGATGGACGGAGCGCAGCAGAATGTGCCAAGCTTGGTAGCTGCGTCTTCGGTAGCGTCATACTGTCCCTTGAAAAGAACGTATACGATACATGCACCGAGGAATGCTCCTGCAAACTGTGCAACGATATATCCCGGTACCAGGCTCCATGCCATGCTTCCGTCTGCTGCCAGCGCCAGTGTCAGTGCCGGATTGAAATGCGCGCCGGATGCTGCTCCGAAAATGAATGCCGGCAGCATAACCGCAAGACCCCAGGCAAACGTAATCTGTATGGAACCTGCACCTTTCATTCCTGATTTATTCAATGTTACGTTGGCTACTACGCCGTCTCCTAAGATAATCAATATCATAGTTCCTATAAATTCTGCAATATATGGTAACATAATGTGTTCCCCTTTCTTTGTCTGATTTTTGTCGTCGGTATTTTTAGCCTCTGCCCGGGACACACAGCCCTCAGAGAGGAACCTTGACCGTCCCGGACAGGGAAAATATCAATCTTTAGTCTTCTTTCGCCCAGTCAAATGAGTATTTCACTGCCTTGTTCCAGCCCTTCACCATGGAATCTCTCTCTTCTTTGGAGATCTGCGGCTTGAAGGTCTGGTCGATAGACCAGTTCTTAATCACGTCTTCCTTGCTCTCCCAATAGCCAACTGCGAGGCCTGCCAGATAAGCAGCTCCCATAGCCGTTGTCTCTACGCAGGATGGACGATTTACCGGGGCGTCGATAATATTTGCCTGTGTCTGCATCAGGAAGTCGTTCGCGCTTGCGCCGCCGTCAACCTTCAGAGAATTCAGCTCAATGCCGGAATCCGCTCTCATTGCCTCCAATACATCATTTGTCTGATATGCCAGGGATTCCAGAGTTGCACGGATAATATGATATTTGTTGACGCCTCTGGTAATTCCAACGATGGTTCCCCTTGCATACTGATCCCAGTGGGGAGCGCCCAGTCCGGTAAATGCCGGAACTACATAACAGCCGTTGGTGTCTTTCACCTTCTTTGCCATATATTCAGAATCGGGAGCGCTGTCAATAATTCTCAGTTCATCACGCAGCCACTGAATTGCCGCTCCTGCTACGAAGATGGAACCTTCCAGCGCATAATTTACTTTGCCGTCAATGCCCCATGCAATTGTGGTAACAAGACCGTTCTTGGAAAATACAGGTTTCTCTCCGGTGTTCATCAACATGAAACATCCGGTTCCATATGTATTCTTTGCCTCGCCTGCCGTGAAACAGGTCTGTCCGAACAATGCCGCCTGCTGGTCTCCCGCTGCTCCTCCGACCGGAATCGGTCCGCCGAAGAAGGAAGGATCTGCCGTTCCATATACACAGCTTGACGGTTTTGCCTCGGGAAGCATACTTGCCGGAATATTTAATTCCTTTAAGATTTCCTCATCCCATTTCAGATCATTGATGTTAAACAACATCGTACGTGATGCGTTGGAATAATCCGTTACATGCGCTGCACCTTTTGTCAATTTCCAAATCAGCCATGTCTCAACCGTACCGAAGAGGAGTTCTCCTCTTTCCGCTCTTTCCCGTACACCTTCCACATTGTCCAGGATCCATTTCAGCTTGGTTCCTGAAAAATATGCGTCGATTACGAGTCCCGTCTTCTGACGGAAGGTATCTGTAAGTCCCTTGTCTTTCAAACTGTCACAGTATTCTGATGTTCTTCTGCACTGCCATACAATCGCATGATATACCGGCTCTCCCGTATTCTTATCCCATACAATTGTCGTCTCACGCTGATTGGTAATGCCGATTGCAGCGATATCCTCTGCAGAAGCCCCAATCTTCTGCATTGCCTCCACTGCAACTCCCAGCTGTGTAGACCAAATCTCGTTCGCGTCGTGCTCTACCCAGCCCGGCTTCGGAAAATACTGTGTAAATTCTTTCTGGGCTACGCTACACATTTCTCCTCTTTCGTTAAAAAGAATACATCTGTTACTTGTCGTTCCGGCATCCAGTGCCATAACATATTTCGCCATTGTAAAATCCTCCTCTTAAATTGCCTGATTTGAAAATAAAGTTCCGTGTACAACTACATAAACCATACGTCCTGATTTGTTGTAGAAACGGAAATTGCCCCCGCATCCAATGCTTCAATGACGTCCTCCCGGTCGCTGATCAGCCCCCCGGCTATCACAGGCTGCGTACTGAGTTTTGCGACTTTGCGGATGATCTTAGGCATAACCCCCGGCAGTATTTCTATAAAATCTGCCTTAATCTGCTTTCTCTGCCTCTCGATGCTCTGAAAAGCCCTGGAATCTAAAACAAAAATACGGAAAACAGTGTATAGAGACAACTCCTTTGCACGATTAATCATATTCATCCGCGTGGAAATAATACCATCTGATTTCGTATTCTTGCGAATATAATCTACTGCAACGTCATGGTTGCTCAATCCTTCCACCAAATCAATATGTACCAGTGCGATTTTATCTGCTTCCTTTACTCGTTCTACGATTTCTGCGATGTTGCACATATCCCCAAACAGGATAAATACAATCTTCACATCTGATTCCAGACAACGCTCCACTCCGTCAAAATCTTTGACAGCAGCTATAACCGGACAATCCGCCATTGCATCATAAAATTTCTGTTCCATATTTCCTCCACAAATCATGTTCTGGTCTTGCCATATCTGATTGTTCCCACCTCCAATATCAGGATACACACCACGCAAGTATCACATTTTATATCATAGGAAATTGTAAATTAACACTTCACAGCAACAGGTTACGCCTATGGTATAAAAAAAGAGTAGGGTAATAAACAGTATTTCTACCGTGTCAACCCTACTCCATGTTCTCCAGGTCACTATCCATTTTTGTATACACATATGCTAGCATTTTCCACAAGATAATTCAACCCTTTTTTGCAAAAAAGGAAAAATATGTCTAAAATTGTCAAAAAACATCCATTGCCTTTGTGCATATTTGCAATAATCTACTTGCAGGACTTCACATACTGATACATCTGGTCAACCGTCTTCGTTCCCAGCAATATCTCCTTTTCGTTGATGACCGTCATGGGAATCCGCTCAATTTTATATTCCTCTGCCAGATGCGGATACAGCCTGGCGTCAATCATCCGCGCCTCAATCGCCTCGGAACATGCCGCCATCTGCTGACAGGTAATCACCTGCTGGGCGCAGTGATGGCAGGCAAGGGAGACAAAAATTTTGATCTCACACTTATGCCCCAGTTTTTCAAGTTTCTTCCGGATACGCTTGTCCATCTCCTGCCCGGGTCCTGCCACATTGTAAATTGCAAGTACCAGCGAATTCATTTCCTTGCCTCCGGTCACGCCGTGGAACGCGACGCCCGTATACTGTCCCTGCCTGTACAATGCCGTTGCCGGAAGGAGCGTGCAGTCAAGTTCCGGCAACGCCTCCCCGGCCTCCTTTGCATCATAAAACTGGCAGGACAGCCTGTCTGACAAACCGGCAATATGGCGCACCAGTTCCGCCATCTCCACGGATGCCTTTTCCTCCAAATCTACGACACATGCCAGATGTGCCTCGCCCGTCAGTTTCCCCAGTACCCCCAGAAGCTGTTCTTCCAGCTCCGGTGTAATCAGGCTGCTTTTTGATGCTATTTTATCAATATCCATATGATTCCTCCTATTAACGTTGCCTTGCTCCTCGCATTTGCCTTGCTCCTATAACATTCCTACCAGGTCAAGGCTCGGACTCAGCGTCTCCTCCCCGGGCTGCCATTTTGCCGGACACACCTGGTCTCCGTGCTCCTCCACAAATTTTGCCGCCTGCACCTTGCGCAGCAATTCTTCTGCATTCCTTCCAATGCCCATATCGTGAATCTCGTATGCCTTAACTTTTCCCTCGGGATTGAGGATGAACGTGCCGCGAAGCGCCTGTCCCTCTTCCTCTACCAGCACGCCAAACTGACGCGCCAGCACGCCCGCCGGGTCCGCCAGCATCACATATTGGATCTTTTTGATCGTTTCTGAGGCGTCTGCCCATGCCTTGTGAACAAAATGCGTATCTTCGGAGACGGAATAAATCTCACATCCCTCTTCCTGGAACTCCTCATAATGTTCTGCAAGGTCGCCCAGCTCCGTCGGGCACACAAACGTGAAATCTGCCGGATAGAAAAACAGCACGGACCAATGTCCCTGCAAATCCGCCTCGCTGACCTCAATAAATTCTCCGTTTGAAAACGCCGATACCTGAAACGGCTCCACCTGTTTGTTAATCATGTTTCCCATGGCGATTCTCCTTTCATATTATCTTTTCAGGGTTTCTGAAATAGTTACTTTCCATTATAGATTTCAAAAATTAAAAAATCAACATTTTTCCACTTGCATTCTGTAAAAAGTAAAGTTATAATATTTCTCAACACTTGACAGCAAACAAGAATCATATTTTAGGAGGTATTTCGATGGAGAAGGAAAAGAATTTAGATATTACGAACCTCAACGGTATGTCCTCAGACGATGACACGACCTGCGGCCTGAATGATATGAACTGCGTAGAGACCAAAGAAACAGCGAGCAGCATTACCAACATGAACAGTGCCAGCTCGGACGACGATACGACCTGTAGTTTCACAGATATGAACTGCACGGGTGAAAATTAAATATAAATTTGACATTTATGTCATCAAGAAAAAGGTTGATCCTTCTAGCATTTCCTGTAAGGAGTGCGACTTAAAAAATAAGTAACGTACTGGCGGCGTAGCATATGCTACGCCGTCGTCGTCTCTTATTTCCTGGTTATCACTGATTTAGCCTTTGGCCATTTCACAATTACCCCTGCCACTTATAAGACTATTATTACACGGTTTACAGTCCGGCAAGCTGTTCCACTTCTGCAATACTAAGACCAGAATATTCTGCAATTTCCTCAATTGTCAATTTCCCTATTTGCAGCATTCTGAGCGCCGTCTCCCTATTTGCCTCTTTTTTAATTTTCTTGCACTCGTTTCAATCATTGCACCTTGTTCCCATTTAGTAACTGTTCAATTAACAAGAAGATACCAATCGACTTTTTCAAGGGTTGACAAATGATACGATACAGAAGGAGCAGAAACGGGTAGTTACTTTGCATTCTCACCCGCAGGCCTGCTCCCATTTTTCAAATAAAATCTTTCATCTGTTCTTTTCTGTCAAATCCTCAAATTTCAAATCTAAAAGGCTATGTTAATCACAACTCTATACATATAATTGTGTTTGGCAAACCTTAAGATAGATTGCCAAAGTTGCCAGCAGTATTAGACAAGTAATACCAAACATAATCATCATTTGGCAATGCGGAAAGATCATACAGAGATACAATGGCGTTAAGCTGCTTGCCATTCCACCTCCAACTGTAGCTAAAACTGAAATTGCCCCACCTTTTACCGCATAATACTCACTTGTCCAATCATACTTAGGAAACTTGATATTCAGATAAATACCAAGAACTGAAATGAAAAAAGCATATACCGTAGGGAAAATAAACAACAGTACAGTCTGCATCAAGGAACATGGAATCGCAATTCTGATAAAAATTGCACTAACATATAAAACAGGAAGTATCACTGTTAAATTTACCGCAATTTTAGAATTGTACACTGTCCTTGCCTGCGTTGGAGCGGAACACATAATCCATCGGTTTTTTCCCTCTAAAGACAAGGATGCTGCCGTGGTAGAAGTCATAGTCACAAAAACAGCAAGCGCAATCGGCATGATATTTTGAATGATGCTCATAATTCCCATCATTTCTATTTGCTGCCGTAAAGCAGGCGGCATAAAAAATGCTGCCACAAGTGCCACAACGAAAAGCAGGACAATTCCAATACATGAATTTAAGGCATAAATCGTACATGAACTTAATCGGCGAAGCTCCTTTTTATACAATGCCATAAATTGAGATGAAGATTTTAATGTTCCCATTTTATAGTCTTTTTTCGCATAATGTGAGAATACCGCTGTATTCAATCTTTTATAATAATGAGAAACAATCGTTATGAAAGCAATGCCCAGCAATAGGGAAATAGCGGTAAAGATAACAAAACCTACCCAATCATTATGTAATAAAGCATTTGTAAAAAAAATAGCAGGCGGATAAAATATCTCTGCCAGATGCGGCAGGAAGGGAATTCGCGCTGGCTCTTTGCGGCAAATGGGATGGAGGAAGGGAATCCT
>CAJUOE010000091.1 GCA_910587895.1 uncultured Lachnospiraceae bacterium | reverse complement strand
TACGGAGGATATTTACAGACAGCACTGATTAAGGTTATTATTCCGATTCTTCTTTTAATTACTTTGACAAGCCGTCATTATATAGGAGTTATCGCCGTATTTTCCCTGGAAGTTCTGATCTATTTGTATGCGGGACAAAAATCTTTTTTATTCATGGGAATATTGGTTCTGGGGATTGTATGGTGGCTGTCACAAGAGAAACTTGCAGATAAGTTTTGGTACCTGTGTTACGGAGGATTATCAGGAATCTGTTTTTTGATTCATTTTGATTCGATTTTGTCTGTTTTCAGACTGATTATCAGAAGAATATTTTTATTATCTGCAAATAATAAATTTGTTTATTATGACTTTTTTTCTACACATCCAAGAGAAGGATTGGCAGGTATTTTTCCAAGATGGCTGATTCCGATTGAAAGCAATTATGGCCAGGGTTATCCGGATGGGTATACGTTTCAGATAGCAAGTATCTATTATGGGAAGCCGGAAATGAACTGCAATACCGGATTTATCGGAGAAGGCTTTTTGCGGTTTGGATTTGCCGGTATTTTGATTGAATTTGTTTTATTTGCATTGCTTCTGAGGCTTATTGACAGATTTCAGAAGAAAACAAGTTATATTTTTGCGGTAGGGGCTGCAATTTCTTTTGTATTTGATCTGAATGACGGGCATATGATAAGCGCACTTTTATTTGGACATCTGGTTATATGGCTGATTTTTATTTTGTTATACAGGAATCAACCGGTAAGAAAATTGCCAGAGAAAAAAGCAGGGCAATCGAATTCAAAAAGAAGTGAAATAGAATACATCCATATATAAAAAGGAGAAGACAATGGAGGGGGCAGAACTGGTGTTCACTGGAGAGGGATGCCTGGATCATCAGACGGCCATGGGCAAAGCTCCGGTGGGCGTTGCAAAGCTGGCTAAAAAGTACGGTGCAAAAGTGATCGCGCTGGCGGGAGCAGTGGTGGACGGCGCGGAGAAGTGCAATGAAAACGGAATCGATGCATATTTTCCCATTATTCGGAAAATTGTGACGCTGGATGAAGCCATGGATGCCGGAAACGCCAGGCAGAATATGGTCAGCACGGCGGAGCAGATCATGCGCCTGGTGACCGCAGTATCAGCCGCGTAATAAAATATAAACTGCGGGAGACAATGAATTTGACTGTACCTTTCTTATTGAAGTTGGGAAAAAAAGGTGCTATAATATGCTGGAAAATGTAAAGCCATGCATCGAGAGGGAATACTGGAATAAAAAGTAATCGGAATTCATATCAAAATATGGCGTACAATTCAACTCATTCCATAAAAGTAAGGTGGTGAAAAGGTGTTAGAAGAGACTTTAAAGTCCGTAAAAGCAGCAGAGGCGAAAGCAGAGGAGATCATCAAAGATGCGGATGCCAAAGCAGCCACGGTTCTTGAAGAGGCAAAGGCAAAAGCCCAGGCGATGAAAGAAGAGACGGCGCAGAAAGTGAGGTCTTTAAGCCAGGAGACCACGCAGGCGGCCCAGACAGAGGGCGGCAGGCAGCTTGATGCAGCGGCAAAGGAAGCCGGGAAAGAGATCGATGCCCTGAAGGAGCTGATTATTCCGAAGAAACCGGAGGCAGTGGAAGCAGTCATTTCAGCACTGGTTTAGACGGAAAGAGAGAAAAGAGAAAAGGAGGGATGTGGATATGGCAGTATTGCAGATGCAGCGGATCAGTATCTGTGCGATGAAAAAGAACAGGAAAGCGGAATTGATGCAAAGCTTAATATTACTGAGATGGCGGCCTGGACAGATAAGGTATGGGTAAATCATGATTATGAAATTGCAATTTTAGGCGGTTTTCAGGGACCCGATGCAGGGGGACTGTCTCTGAGATTTGCTTCTGACGGTTCTATGAATATTTACGAATATGCGAATGAAGAGCTTGATGAGAATCTGGCGGAAGGAAGAAAACGGAGGGCAGAAAACTTCTGGACATGATGTCCAGAAGTTAGCACAGACGGAAAAGACTTCCGAAAGACCGGAAACAGGCGAAAGAGCCGCCAATACACCGATTCCCTACCCGGTAGAAAACGCAAGGCATGATTACATAATAGGCAGTGGAGGGCTGAAAGCTGCGGCGGCAATGGCTGACAAACCTGCGCAGAAGACATCGTTAAAAGAGAAATTGGCAGCATACAAAGCTCAAGTGTCCGGGGCAGACCGGGCAGATACTGAAAAAGCGAAAAGGAAGGAGGAAACGCTGTAACAAACATAAAACCAATCAAATATCAATCATTGTCCGGACTGGCAATTATAAAGTTCCGATTGATTTAGCCGGGATTTCGGGGTATAATGGCATTGAGGTCATATACCTTTTGGGAATGGCTTTTGCGTTTCCACCATACAAAAAGGAGGTTTATGGCTGATGGATACGGAAATAAAAAATGCGGTCAGCGCAACAGACCAGGACGCACAGTATGATGATAAGGCAAAACGTCTGTTGGGAAATAAGATTATTCTGGCGCATATCCTGGTAAAGACGGTTGATGAGTTTAAGGGAATGAACCCGAAAGATGTGGTATCCTATATTGAGGGAGAACCATTTATCAGCGTGGTTCCGGTAGAGCCGGGGCTGACCAATATTGAAAAAATACCGTCTAACGACGGCTTGGAAAACGGGCAGCGCATTGTCGGGATGAATACGGAGAATGCGGAGATTAACGAGGGGCTTGTAAGGTTTGACATTATCTTTTATGTGCGGATGAAAGATGGTATCTCGCAGGTTATCGTGAATGTCGAAGCACAAAAAGATGAACCGTCAGGCTACCATATCCTAAACAGGGCAGTATTTTATGTGAGCCGCCTTGTTTCCTCGCAGAAGGAACGGGATTTTGTCAAGACAAACTATAACGACATCAGGCGTGTCTTTTCGATTTGGGTATGTATGGGCATGGACGAAAGTAGTATGGCTTATGTGCATCTTGCGAAAGACGATCTGCTCGGTTCCTATCCGTGGAAAGGCAGGCTTGACCTGCTGAATATTGTCCTGATCGGTATATCAAATGAACTTCCGGAGCATGATGAGAAGTATGAGCTTCACCGTCTGCTGAGTACGCTGCTTTCAATGGAGCTGACCGTTGATGAAAAATTAGGAATCATTGAAAAAGAGTATAGTATTGTAGTAGATGATAGAATAAGAGAGGACGTGAGCGCCATGTGTAATTTGTCACAGGGAAT
>CAJUOE010000090.1 GCA_910587895.1 uncultured Lachnospiraceae bacterium | reverse complement strand
GTAAAACACATGGATATACTTAGAAGCATGATAAATTTTCGTTGCAAAGAGACAACATTTAATTGGTTAAATAATAACGTGATGATAAGACCTTGAATTTACTAAAGGCAGAAATCAGTTATAACGGTCAGAATAAGAAACTTACCAAAAATGAAATGGGGATTTTGCGGCTGCTGATGGTAAACAAAGGGAACATCATTCCAAGGGATGCCATTATTGACGACCTTTGGCAGAGCGAAGAATTCATTGATGAAAATACCCTTAATGTAAATATCGTCCGCTTACGGAAAGCGCTGGCAGAAATCGGGCTTCCCGATTATCTGGAGACAAAGCGTGGATTGGGGTACCTTGTATGAAAGTGAAAGATTATGCGGCAGATCATATTTTTTCTTTTATTTGTCTGATAGTGTCAGGGCTGCTTGTTTTTGGGTTACTCTGGCTGATTGAAATACCAATCGTTTTTATCTTCTTTGTGGAGGGCATTTTGTTTATGGCGTTTTTATGCGCTTTTCTGTATGATTACTTACGTAGGCGCAAGTTTTATAATCAGTTATGGGAAATCTTGGAGCGGCTAGAGGAAAAAACTTTGATTGGGGAAATCCTTGTACAGCCCGTTTTTTTAGATGGGCAGATATTGGATGAGATACTGCGGCGCTGTAACAAGTACCAAAATGACCGGGTGGCAGATGCCAAGCAGGACAGCCAGGAGTACCGTGAATACCTTGATTCATGGGTACATGAGATCAAGACGCCGATCGCTGCAGCCCGCCTGATCGTGGAGAACAATAAAAACCCGGCCACCCTGCGGATTGACGATGAACTGCGCAGGATAGACGGTTTTGTGGAACAGGTATTATATTATGCCCGCTCTGCGGCAGTGGAAAAGGACTTCAAGGTGGAAAGAACGACCTTGCAGACGCTTGTAAATTCTGCCCTGAAGACTTACTCAAAGCCGCTGATCCAGGCGGGAGGCAGGCCTGTTTTTAACGGGCTGGACGTTCCTGTCTGTGCAGATACGAAAAGCTGTGCTTTTGTCATTGGCCAGATCATATCAAATGCGATTAAATACCATGCTGAGAATTTACAAGTCTCATTTTCGGCATACACAGAACAGAATGCTGTCCGGCTACTCATTTCGGACAATGGGATTGGCATTTCCTCTTCAGATCTATCCCGTGTTTTTGATAAAGGCTTTACCGGGGATAACGGCCGAAAGTATTCCAAATCTACGGGAATCGGTCTGTACCTTTGTAAAAAGCTCTGCAATAAAATGAACATGGAAATTACCATTCAAAGTGATCTGGGACAGGGGACGACAGTCATTTTGTTTTTCCCACAGGAAAGCTACTTGCAGGAGGCGGGATTATGACCCGCCTTTTTGCTTTCCTTACATTTTGGTAATGAAAATGTAATCTAAAATAATGGCAGGTTTCAAGGCGGTATGGTAGATTAGGGCTGCAATAGGGATTACCCTTTTGGAAAGGAGACAAACATACGATGAACGATGCAGTCTTACAAGTAGATGATATCCAAAAGTATTATGGCAACAAGGGCAGCCTGACAAAAGCTGTAGACCATATTTCCTTTCAGGTCTGCAAAGGCGAGTTTTTGGGCATTATGGGGGCTTCCGGTTCCGGAAAGACAACGCTTCTCAACTGTATCTCCACAATCGATACGGTGACAAGCGGGCATATTTTTGTAGACGGGAAAGACATCACCGCCCTGCACGGTTCACAGCTTGCAGATTTTCGTGGAAAGAAGCTGGGATTCATTTTTCAGGACTTTAACCTTCTGGACACGCTGAACGCTTATGAAAATATCTCCCTCTCGTTATCTATCGCAGGGGTAAAGCCGGCAGAGATTCAAAGGAAAGTGCTGCAGATTTCAGAGGCTCTTGGAATTTGCGGGGTACTTGACAAGTACCCCTACCAGATGTCGGGAGGACAGCAGCAGCGTGTGGCGGCGGCAAGGGCAATGGTGACAGACCCTGCAATGGTTCTGGCCGATGAACCGACCGGCGCCTTGGATTCCAATTCCTCCCGGATGCTGCTGACTATGCTGACAGAGCTGAATGAACGCCTTGATGCAACGATCCTCATGGTGACGCATGATGCTTTTTCTGCAAGCTACTGCCGCCGCATTCTGTTTATCAAGGATGGGAAAATCTTTAATGAGCTGAACCGTGGCGCTGACAGCCGGAAAGACTTTTTTACAAAGATTCTGGAGGTGGTTTCCGTTTTGGGAGGTGAGCAGAATGACATCTTGTAAACTGATCATGAAAAATGTGGGGAAAAATATCCGGGATTACCTGATCTACTTTTTGACGCTTATGATCTCGGTGAGCGTTTTCTACGCATTCAATTCTGTTTCAGATCAGCCGGCCTTTTCGGAAATGGGCATGACAAAAACGCTTCTTTACGACCAGCTTGGTATCCTGCTTTCTACCCTGACGGTGCTGATCGCTGTTGTCCTTGCGTTTCTGATCATTTATGCGAACTTATTTTTATTAAAGCGGAGGAAAAAAGAACTGGGCATCTATATGGTGCTGGGTATGAAAAAGGGTCGTATTTCCCGGATATTCGCAGGGGAAACGCTGTGTGTCGGGATGCTTGCACTCGTGACGGGCTTATGTCTTGGCTTTATGCTGTCGCAGGGAATCTCCCTGGTCGCCTTAAAATTGTTTGCCATTGAGATTTCAAAGTTCCGGCTTGTCTTTTCGATGGGAGCTTTTCGGAAGACTGCTTTCTGTTTTGTGGTCATTTTCCTGCTTGTCATGGTCTTTAATGTACGGTCTGTTTCCAGTGTGCAGCTGATTGACCTTTTCACAGCCGGCAGAAAAAATGAGATACAAGGCCGGAGCCGTTTTTTGCCCGTGCTGCTGTTCCTTGTTTCCCTGGTCTGTATTTTGTCTGCCGGGGCGATGTTCTACAAAAACGGTATTTTACCCTCACGGGAGAACCGCTATTTTCAGACGGCTGGCATCCTGCTTGTAACAGGGACATTCCTGTTTTTCTATTCTCTGTCTGCCGTGCTTGTCCGGATACTCCGGGCAAACAGCAATGTTTATCTTAAGGGGCTGAACACTTTCCTTGTCCGCCAGATTAGCAGTAAGATCCGCACGAACGTCTTTTTATTGACGATTGTCTGCGGACTGCTCACAGTAACGATCTGTGCGGTATCGGTTGGCGTAAGTACCGCACTTGCCATGAATGGGCTTTCAAAGTCCGCCACGCCCTATGACCTGAATGTGCTGTCAAATGTCAGCCTGGATGGGGACGGCAGCATTTCAGAATACCTTGCATCTAAAGATGCAGACTTATCCGGCTATGCGGAGAACATGGAGCAGATCAGCATTTATGAGGCAGATTTTACTTATGGCAGCCTGTTTGCAGGCCAGAATGTTAAGCTGTGGCCCATTGACGAAGGAATCTTAGAAAGCGGTGTATCTGTACTGG
>CAJUOE010000089.1 GCA_910587895.1 uncultured Lachnospiraceae bacterium | reverse complement strand
TGTTTCATTGGTTATCATTTTGGAAGTTCTCTGTTAAAAATATATACTCTAATAGACCACGCTGTTTCATTATTAATATCGTCTATGTAAGTATAAATATTATTGTCAAAAGACATATTTTCATCTAGTAAATCATATAAAAATATACCCTTTCTATGTTTTATTGAATATACACTTATACTAGACGGTTTTATATCATGAAATTTTAATATTACTTTATAATCATGTAGTGGTTTGTTTTTATATAAAACAGTTGAAACATAATAGTCCTTACCATTTTCTTTAACAGAGTTATTAACTTCTTGATATGTATAATAACTACAAATTTCATTGTATTTTATTTTCTTATGAAATTTAAAGATAACTCGTTTAGTTGCACCTTTCGGTGTTTGTAATTCTGGTTTTATTTGTTGTTTTCTATTTGGATCATTCTTTAAGTCATAAGCAAACCATTCCATATTATTTATATCATTAAAATCATGAGAATATAATGATGTTGAAAAATAATCCATTCCGTTTTTATCAACACAAACTCCAAAATACTGATATTCTAATATAGCACCTGATTTATCTATTTCACAAGTGTGTTTTATTTTCAAAGGATTTCATTGATTTTTTTCGGAGTAAATATAGGTATATTATCTGCTTCTTCGATTCTTATATTTTCTATTTCTGTAAATTTAGGATATGTTTTTATTCTAATAAAAATAACAACAAAAAATAATGTTAATATTATACCTAATATAAAAATTAAAATATTATTATGTATTCCACCAAAAATAGTAATTAGTGATGTAATTATAGACAATATACCAGAAAAATTCCAATATATTTTTCTAAAGTATTCATATAATATCTCCTATTGTAATTTTTTTATTTTAATTATACAATATATTTTAAAATTATGATAGTACCTTCCACACATATCGTCTAACGACAAGACATTCGATTCCACTCGAAAATGAAAGTCCGACTCTTTCTATGTGTTTTCAGACAGTCACTATAATTGTTTTTTATTTTGAATTATAACACAAAATTTCAAAAAATAAAAGGATGGTGGCAAAATGCCAAGAAAAATTAGATACTGGTGAAATTGATAGAAACCATTCTCAGGATTTCCAAAATGGAAAAGCTGAAACCAACATTATGTGAAAAAAATTTTAATTATTTTAAAAAAAGTATCTTGAACAAATCATATAAAAGTTATATACTATAATGATTTAACAAAAGTTAAATGGTCGGCATGGGGATAAATTTAGAAAAAGGAGACTAAAAAATGTATCATTTCCAGTATGCAACAAGAAAACAATTATCCTCTGCAAGGAAAGACCTGATACAGATCATAAATTCTGTACAAAATCAAGTTCGCCAGTATTTTACCTTCCAATTTCATTTTGTAGGGAGTGTCAAAAGAAATATGGTAACATATGATGTAAAATCCAATGTGGGCTTTGATTTTGATGTCAATATTCAAGTCAATGATGACGAGTGCCAGTTCTTAGCAAAAGAAATCAGGAAAAAAATAAAGCTTGCGCTCAATAAGGTTGCTCCTCAATATGGATATGATAATGCAGAAGATTCCACAAGGGTTATTACAATTAAGGTAAAGGACAGGAAAAATTCTAAAATATTACATAGCTGTGATTTTGCCATAGTAAATGATTACATAGATGATGATGGTAACGAGAGACAAGAATATATTCATTTTAATAAGAAACAAAATAGCTATTCCTGGCATGATCAACTACAAGGATTCTATTTATTAGATGAACAGGCGGATTGGATCAAAGATTGTGGGTGCTGGCAGGATGTGAGGAATTTGTATTTATATAAGAAGAATCACAATAATAATCAACATAAGCATTCCAGAAGTGTCTATGCTGAAACAATCCATGAGATTTGCCAGAAGTATGGTTACTACGATTAATGATATATAAGGAATAATAGGGAGAGGGCAGTATTGTATTGATGATATAATCAGGTTGCCCTTAATAGCTTATATAAATTTCATACTACTTGAAACATGATTTTATGGTAATATTTTAACTGTAAAATGGTGTATTGGTTAATATCTTCCAGTTACAAATGAATTTTATGCCAGATACACGTAATATACATATTGTCTCAAATGATTCTACCGTTTACTTTTGAATCCGTTTATGGTACACTTCAATATAGCGTCCTGAAAATAAATGACGAATGTTCAGTTAAAATACATAGAAAGGCGGAAACCTTAGAAAATAAAGGGTTTCTGGATAGGTAAGTATAGAAATGAAACTAGGAATCGTAGGACTGCCCAACGTGGGAAAAAGCACATTATTCAATTCATTGACAAAGGCGGGTGCAGAATCAGCAAACTATCCGTTTTGCACGATTGACCCCAATATTGGAATCGTCACGGTTCCGGATGAGCGGCTGAAGAAACTGGGAGATTTGTACCAGTCTAAGAAAGTGACTCCGGCGGTCATTGAATTTGTAGATATTGCAGGCCTTGTAAAGGGAGCCAGCAAGGGTGAGGGACTCGGAAATCAGTTTTTATCCAATATTCGCGAGGTAGACGCCATTGTCCATGTCGTGCGTTGCTTTGAGGACGGCAATATTGTCCATGTAGATGGCAGCATCAACCCGGTGCGCGATATTGAGACGATTAATCTGGAGCTGGTTTTTTCCGATATTGAAATTCTGGAGCGCAGGATTGCCAAGACCAGCAAGGGCGCCAGAATGGATAAAGCGCTGGCAAAGGAATTGAATCTTTTAGAGCGTGTGAAAGCGCATCTGGAGGAGGGCAGGCTTGCCAAAAGTTTCGAGACGGAAGATGAAGAGGAACAGACATGGTTTAAGGGGTATAATTTACTGACGGCCAAGCCGGTGATTTATGCGGCAAATGTGGCGGAAGATGATTTAATGGACGACGGCGCAGGCAACGTTTTTGTGCAGGAAGTCCGCAAGAATGCAGCAGAGGAGAACTGCGAGGTATTCGTTATCTGCGCCCAGATTGAGCAGGAGATTGCGGAGCTTGATGATGAAGAGAAAGCCATGTTTTTAGAGGAACTTGGATTGAAAGAGTCCGGTCTGGAAAAACTGATTAAGGCAAGTTATAGTTTGTTGGGACTGATCAGTTACCTGACTTCCGGCGAGGATGAGACGCGTGCGTGGACGATTAAAAAGGGCACGAAGGCGCCTCAGGCGGCAGGGAAAATCCATACGGATTTCGAGCGAGGTTTTATCCGCGCCGAGGTTGTCAATTATCAGGATTTGCTGGACTGCGGATCTCTGGCAGCAGCAAAGGAAAAGGGTCTGGTCGGACTGGAAGGAAAAGAATATGTGGTAAAGGACGGAGATGTAATATTATTCCGGTTTAACGTATAAAGCTCTGTGTAACTCCAGGACAGGAAGGGTTCGCAGAGAACCTTTCCGTATCGGGAAGGGTGGACGGATTTGAAAGGAGTTACACGATATGAGAGCAGAAAATAAGCGGTTTTATAAATCCCTGATGGCATTGGTTCTTCCGATTACGTTACAGAATTTCATCACAAATGCGGTGAATTCTGCGGACGTATTTATGTTGGGATACGTGGGGCAGACGGAACTGTCTGCGGTATCTCTGGCAAATCAGTTTCAATTTTTGCTGTCGGGGGTATTTTTTGGGATTTCTTCGGCGGTTGTCATGCTTGCCTCCCAGTATTGGGGCAAGAAAGACACCAATTCCATACAGGCGGTTATGGGGATTGCCATCAAGATTGCATTTGTAATCACGGGGCTGCTCGCCGTGGGTTCCGTCTGTATGCCGCAGACCATGATGCGGATTTATACCAATGATGAGACGTTAATTGCCATTGGCACCTCCTATCTGCGGATTGTAGGCATGTCCTATGTGTGTATGAGTTTTTCGCAGGTCTATCTCTGTGCGCTCAGAAGTATGGAGCGGGCGCAGATGAGTACCGCAATCAGCGCGGCTGCGCTGTTATCAAATATCGTATTGAACGCCGTGTTCATCTTTGGACTTGGCGGCGCGCCGAAACTGGGCGTTATTGGCGTTGCCGTGGGAACGACGACGGCGCGTGTGCTGGAGCTTTTGCTCTGTTTTGCCGATGCCATACGAGGGAAGATATTTCGGATTGATTTAAAAATCATGTTTGGCAAACATAAACTGTTATTTGCGGATTTCTGCAAATACGCGATACCGGCGTTAATCAATGATTTTGCGTGGACATTGGCATTTTCCATGTATTCGGTTATCATGGGGCATATGAATGCAGATGTGGTGGCGGCGAATTCGGTAGTGACAACGGTACGTAACCTGTGTATGATTATGGGGTTTGCGCTGGGTTCCGGGGCGTCCGTATTGCTCGGCATAGAGATTGGAGAGGGCAGGCTGGAAGACGCCAAAAGAGACGCCAGGAAATCCTGCCATGTGACGCTTTTGGTCGGAATTGCCACAGGAATTCTGATATTGCTGTTGCGACCGGTGGTATTTATGTGTTTTTCCCTGACGGAGCGGGCAGCGGATTATCTGAACTTTATGTTATGGATCAGCGCGTACTATGTAGTAGGGCAGGCGATGAATACGCTTCTGATTGCCGGGGTATTCCGCGCAGGCGGGGACTCAAAATTTGGCATGTTCTGCGATATCATCGTCATGTGGTGTATCAGCGTGCCGTTGGGTTTTTTGTGCGCCTTTGTGTGGAATCTACCGCCGATGGTCGTATATTTCATCCTCTGTCTGGATGAATTCTGGAAGATACCGGCGGTATATATACATTATAAGAAGTTTGGCTGGCTCAAGGATATCACCAGGGAACTGGAATAGGAATCTGATTTATTGAATGTGAGAGGCATATCAGTGTAAAAGCTGGTATGCCTCTTTGATGTATTTTTGGGAAAAATGATTATAAAAAGTGTTAAAAACTAAATACATTATCCGTTTTCCTGTGCAATTCCTATAGTTTGTGGGGATGAAAAAAAGAGGCTTTTGTATAAAAATTATATTACAATATTTTAAACTAGGGAAAATTAGGGGATTCTGTTGTGGAAAACTTATAATTTTTCCTGCAAGGAAAGGAGAAACATATGAAGAGAAAGTTCTACGGAAAGTGGAAGAAGATGTGCGCGGCGGTGTTGGCGGCAGGAATGCTGGTGACGTCGTGCCCGGTGGATGTATTTGCAGCAGTGGGGGATGCAGATAACGGATGCTTGAAAGTTTTTAACAGAGGGGGAGAAGGCGCTGGAGCCGGGTTTGATTTGACCGGAAAAGTGAGCGACCAGAAGACATACACAGTTTCCGCAAAGGTTAAGTATACTGGCGGAGCAGATACAAGAGTAATTATTATGGGTATGGAGAATGTATCTGAAGGTAGTGCTGGCTGGCAATGTCGGAATGAGGTAAAGCGCGCTACAATAAAGCAGGGAGAATGGACAGAGCTTAAGACGGAGACTTATCAGCCTACCGTAGGCGGTAATGGCGGTGCATTTGGAACCAAGAAAAATACGTTGTTTTTTGAGACTCCTTATGCGAGTGGAGATACAGCCGATTACTATGTTGATGATGTGGTGGTAATTGATAATAGTGATAATGCAGAATTATTAAATGAATCTTTTGATGCTGGCCAGGGGACGGGCGTGCCATTTGATAACGCACAGATACAGTGGGTAAGAGAAGGCGATGAAGTTCCTGAAACCCCGCCTGACCCCTCTGAGATTGTGCCAATCCAGGTAAACGGCGATTTGGAGACCGGAGATACTACCGGGTGGAGTGTCAGTACCGGCGGCGGGGAGCGCGCTACGCTTACCGCGACTACCGAGGACAAATATGAGGGACAGTACAGTTTGAAAGTGTCCGGCAGAAATGTTTGCGCGTCAGGTCCCATGCAGGATATGAGCGGTAAACTGACAGCCGGAAGGACATATAAGGTGACGGGAAGGATTAAGTATACAACCGGACCAGCCAACAAGGAATTCCAACTCTGGTATCAGAATGGCGGTTCGTTTTCTAACCGTACACAGTTTGGTAAGAGTTCAGTAAAAAAAGGAAAGTGGGCGCAATTGTATGGCACGTTTAAAGCAAGTGGTACCGGAACCGATCATATTTTTATTTCGACGCCTTATAATGCAACTCCTTCACAGGAAAACGACTTGATGGACATCTATGTGGATAATATTGTGATATCACTGGATGACGGACAGATTCCGGAGGAAGACCCCCAGGAACATGACTGCATCGAAGGGTCAACCCTTGTCAGCGGCGCGTTGAAGGCAGGAAAAGATAATACTCACGTAAATCCGCTGTATGACTACAAATTCGGGGCAGACCCATATGCGATTACATATGACGGAAGAGTTTATGTTTACATGACAAATGATTCCCAGCAGTTGGAAGGCGTAAAGGATGAGCATGGTTATCCTACTGCAGGTAACGGATTTGATAAAATCAATACCTTGAACGTTTTCTCTTCCGCAGACATGGTGAACTGGACAGACCATGGTGAGATTTCCGTGGATGGCAAGGGAGCGGCAAGCCTGTCCTGGGCTCCGGCTGTAGGCCATAAGGAAATTAATGGTAAAGAGAAATTCTTCTTATACTTTGCGAACGGTGGCGGCGGCATTTACGTACTGGAATCAGATTCCCCGATCGGTCCTTTTGAGGCGCCGGCAACCGGCAGTACGCTGATTACAAGGGAAATGCCACAGGGCAGCGGCATACCGTACCTCTTTGACCCGGCAGTGCTGGTAGATGACGACGGTACCGGATACCTTTATTATGGCGGAGGTTTCCCGGACGGCTCTTCTCAGGAGGTAATCAACAACCCGAAAACATTCCGTGTAGTGAAACTGAAAGATAACATGGTGGAATTAGACGGAGATGCAAACGTAATTGAAGCGCCGGGCAATTTCGAGGATTCCGGCATCCACAAATATAATGGCAAATATTACTTTACATACTGTTCCAATTTTGCCAATACTTTAACGGAGACCGGAAAAGGAAATATCTGCGCCATGGTCAGCGACAGGCCGATGGAAGGGTTTACATTTGACGGTATTGTATTTCCGAATCAGGGCACTTTCTTTGGGGCTGGAACAGGCGGCAACAACCACCACTGTTTCTTTGAATTCAATGGGAAAAACTACCTTACTTACCATGCCCAGACGCTGGCAGTGGAATTAGGGTTCACCGGGGACAACCAGAGCGGTTACCGTTCCACCCATATTGATGAATTTGAATATGATGAAAATGGAAAGATTAATGTCGTAGGAACCTGGCAGGGCAGCAGCCAGGTAAAAGACTTAAATCCTTTTGAACGCGTTGAGGCAGAGACGATTGCATGGAGCAAGGGAATTAAAGCAGCTGCCTGTCAGGAAGAGGGCTCGCTGGTAGAAGGATTGAACATGATGGTAACGGAAATCACCAATGGCGATTATCTGGCAGTGTCCAATGCAAACTTCGGTGAGGGCGCTACGAAATTTACCATGCATGCGGCAGGAAAAGCAGGAGGCGCGGTAGAACTTCGTTTAGACGGAGCACAAGGCGAGAAAGTAGGAGAAGTACAGGTTACGCCGGGAGACGGAAATGAATGGACGGATGTGAGCTGTGACGTGGATCCTGAAAAGGTAAAAGGAAAACATAATTTATATCTGGTATTCAAAGGCGAAGAAGGTCAGCTCATGGATGCAGACTACTGGAAATTTGAAGAGAAACCATTGTCGCCGGGAGAGAAGACCGAGGTAGACGCCGTGATCGCGCTGATTGACGAAATCGGCGAAGTTACAGAATATAATGAGGCGCAGGAAACAAAAATCAAGGCGGCAAGGGCAGCGTATGATGAGTTGACAGACGCCCAGAAACATCAGGTAACCAACTACAGTACACTGACGGCAGCGGAAGAATTCTATCAGGGAATCGCAGATCAGGAGGCAGCAGATGTTGTAATCGCGCTGATTGACGAAATTGGAGAAGTTACAGAATACAACGAGGCGCAGGAAACAAAAGTCAAGGCGGCAAGGGCAGCGTATAATGAACTGACCAGCGCCCAGAAACACAAGGTAACCAATTACAGTAAACTTACGGCGGCGGAAGATGCCTACCAGGGATTTGCGGATCAGGAGGCAGCAGATGCGGTGATCGCGCTGATTGACGAAATTGGAGAAGTTACAGAGTACAATGAGACGCAGGAAACAAAAATCAAGGCGGCAAGGGCAGCCTATGACGAATTGTCCAATGCCCAGAAAGAACTGGTAACCAATTACAGCACCCTTACAGATGCGGAAGATGCTTATCAGGAATTTGAGGATCAGGAGGCAGCAGATGCGGTAATCGCCCTGATCAATGAAATCGGAACCGTTACGGAGGACTCAGGGGCAGCGATCGAGGCAGCCAGGGCAGCTTATGACGAACTGACAGACACGCAGAAAGAACTGGTAACTAATTACAATACCCTTACAGAGGCAGAAGAGACCTACGAGGAAATCACAGGTGGAGCAGATACGGACGAAAATGTAGATGCGGTGATAGACCTGATCAATGCAATCGGAACGGTTACAGGCGACTCCAAGGCAGCGATCGACGCGGCCAGGGCAGCCTATAATGCACTGACAGATGCCCAGAAAGAAAAGGTAACCAACTTTGCTACCCTTACAGCAGCGGAAACGGCTTACCAGGAAATCAAAGAAAAAGCGGAAGTAGACGCCGTGATCGCCCTGATCAACAAAATCGGAACAGTTACAGGCGACTCCAAGGCAGCGATCGACGCGGCAAAGGCAGCGTACGACAAGCTGACAGACGCCCAGAAGAAACTGGTAACCAACTTTGCTACCCTTACAGCAGCAGAAAAGACCTACCAGGAAATCAAGGATAAAGAGAACAACCTGGCAGAAACTGTGAAAAAGGGAGAGAGCTACAATGTAGGAAGCTACCGGTATAAGGTGCTTGACGTCTCCAAGAAGACAGTTGCAGTGACGAAAGCGCTGAAGTCCTCCAAGACAATCAAAGTACCGAATACCGTAAAGATTAAAGGCAGCTCATACAAAGTGACAGAGGTTGCAAAGAATGCGTTTAAAAACAACAAGAAGGTGCAGACGGTAACGATCGGCAAGAACGTGACGAAAATCGGAGCCAGCGCATTCTCCGGCAGCAAGAACCTGAAGAAAGTAACGATCAGCAGTACGGTGCTTAAGACGATAGACAAACAGGCATTCTATAACTGCAAGAAGCTTGCAACGGTGAAGATAACATCCAAGAAACTGAGTACCGTGGCAGCCAAGTCCTTCAAGGGAACGGCAAAGAAGATTAAGGTAGACGTGCCGAACAACAAGAAAAAGGCATATAAGAAACTCTTTAAAAAGAAATCTGGAATTTCATCCAGAGCAGTATTCAAGTAAAAGGCATTTTCCCGTTTGGGTTTCGCGCAAAGCGGGTAGATGGGAAGGAACCCCCGACTGTTTCAGCCGGGGGTTTCTGGCGTTAGTTATCTTGCTGGTTAGGTGGAAATTCATAAAAAGTATAAAAAACTAAATATATTTTTCGTTTTTCTGTACAATTCCTATAGTTTTAGGGGATGAAAAAAAGATGATTTTGTATAAAAATAATATTACAATATTATAAACTTAGGACAATTAGGGGATTCTGTTATGGAAAACTTATAATTGTTTCTACAAGAAAGGAGAAGGAAATGAAGAAGAAATTCTACGAAAAGTGGAAGAAGGTGTGCGCGACGCTGTTGGCGGCAGCAATGCTGGCGACTTCCTGTCCGGTAGAAGTGTTTGGAGCAGTGGGGGATCCGGATAATGGATGCCTGAAGGTTTTTAACAGAGGAGCCGTTGATGGAGGCGCTGCGTTTAATCTGAACAATAAGCTGAGTACAGACAAGACCTATACGGTTTCCGCAAAAGTTAAGTATACTGGCGGGGCGGCTGAAAGAACCATTAATGTTACAATAGAGGCTGGTCCGAACTGGGAATATCGAAAAAACATAGCGGACGCCAAGGTAAAAAAAGGAGAATGGACAGAGATTAGATCAACGACTTACCAGCCGGGTAAGAGTGATGCACAAAAAGATTTTGATGCTACGAATGTTAAGCTTTTTTTTGAAACTCCTTATGGCAGCAATGACACAGATGATTTCTATGTTGATGATGTTGTGGTAACGGAAAATGGCGGTGGTTCTATCCTGAACGAAAGTTTTGACGCTGGTCAGGGGAATGCTGTAGCATTTAGCAACGCACAGGTACAATGGGTAAAAGAAGGCGAAGAAACCCCGCCAGATCCCTCTGAGATTGTACCGATCCAGGTAAACGGCGATGCAGAGACCGGAGATACTACCGGATGGGAAGTCTGCAGCGGCGGTGCTGAGGGCGGTACCCTTACCGCAACCGATGAGGAAAAATATGCTGGAAATTACAGTATAAAGATAGCAGACAGGGTAAATTGCGCGTCAGGTCCCATGCAGGACATGAGCGGTAAACTGAAGGCAGGAAAGACATATAAGATAACGGGGAGGGTCATGTATAAAACCGGACCGAGCAACAGAAGTTTTGAAGTTGACTATCAGACTGGCGGATCATGGCAGGATCGAACAAATAAACAGTTTTCGGTAAAGAAGGGCAAGTGGTCACAAGTGTATGCCACCTTTACGTGTAAGGGAACCGGAACCGATCAGTTTTTTATTGCGACAACCTGGACAGCCAATCCTACCAAGGAAAATGACCTGATGGACTTCTATGTGGATGATCTTGTAATATCCTTGGATGACGGAGTAGTTCCGGAGCCGGATCCTCAGGAACATGAATGTATTGAAGGGTCAACCCTTGTTAGCGGTGCATTGAAATCAGGAAAAGATAATACCCATGTAAACCCGCTGTATGACTACAAATTTGGCGCAGACCCATATGCCATTACATATGACGGAAGAGTGTATGTTTACATGACAAATGACTCGCAGCAGCTGGAACACAATAAAGGTGAGGATGGCTTTCCTAAAAAGGGAAACGGATTTGAAAAAATTAATACCTTAAATGTATTTTCCTCTGCCGATATGGTGAACTGGACAGACCACGGGGAGATTTCCGTGGATGGCAAGGGAGCGGCAAGCCTGTCCTGGGCTCCGGCTGTAGCACATAAGACAATCAATGGAAAAGAGAAATTTTTCTTATACTTTGCCAATGGTGGCGGCGGCATCTACGTACTGGAATCAGATTCCCCTATCGGTCCCTTTGAGGCGCCGAATACAGAAAAGGGAAGCACGCTGATTACAAAAGATATGCCGCAGGGCCAGAACATACCTTACCTCTTCGACCCGGCAGTGCTGGTAGATGACGACGGTACAGGATACCTTTATTATGGCGGAGGTTTCCCGGACGGCTCTTCTCAGGAAGTAGTAAATAACCCGAAAACATTCCGTGTAGTGAAACTGAAAGATAACATGGTGGAATTAGACGGGGATGCAAAGATGATTGAAGCGCCGGGCAATTTTGAGGATTCCGGCATCCACAAGTATAATGGCAAATATTACTTTACATATTGTTCCAATTTTGCCAATAATTTACCGGAGACAGGAACTGGTAATATCTGCGCCATGGTCAGCGATAACCCTATGGAAGGATTTGAATTTGCAGGCATTGTATTTAAAAACCAGGCTACTTTCTTTGGGGCAGGAACAGGCGGCAACAACCACCACTGTTTCTTTGAATTCAATGGCAAGAACTACCTTACCTACCATGCGCAGACGCTGGCAGTGGAATTAGGATTCTCCGGGAACGACCAGAGCGGTTACCGTTCCACCCACATTGATGAATTTGAATATGGTGAAGGCGGGACGATCAATGTAACAGGAACCTGGGGAGGCAGCAGCCAGATCAAAGACGTAAATCCATATGAGCGTGTTGAGGCAGAGACGATTGCATGGAGTAAGGGAATAAAAGCAGCTGTCTGTGAAGAAACAGGTTCGCTGGTAGAAGGATTGAACATGATGGTGACGGAAATCACCAATGGTGATTACGTGGCAGTTTCCAGTGTGGACTTTGACGAGGGCGCCACGAAATTTACCATGCATGCGGCAGGAAAAGCAGGAGGCACGGTTGAACTTCATTTAGACGGAGCAGAAGGTGAGAAAGTAGGAGAAGTACAGGTTTCACCGGGAGACGGAAATGAATGGAAAGATGTGAGCTGTGACGTGGATCCTGAAAAGGTAAAAGGAAAACATAATTTATATCTGGTATTCAAAGGCGAAGAAGGCCAGCTCATGTATGCGGACTATTGGAAATTTGACGAGGAGCCGTTGACAGAGCAGCAGAAGACACAGGTAGATGAGGTAATTGGTAAGATTGAGGCTATCGGCACGGTTACCAAAGATTCCCAGGCGACGATCGAAGCCGCAAGGACAGCGTATGAGGCTTTGTCAAAGAAACAGCAAAGGCAGGTGACCAATTACGATATCCTTGCAGCAGCAGAAGAGACTTATCAGGAAATATTGGATGCGGAAGCAGCACAGCCTGTAATTGGTAAGATTGATGAGATTGGCACAGTTACAGAGTACAATGAAGCGCAGGAAGCAAAAGTAAAGGCAGCAAGGGAAGCGTATAATGCTCTGACAGAGGCACAGAAAAAACAGGTGTCAAACTATAGTAAACTTATAGCAGCGGAGGCATTCTACAAGTCAATCGCTGACATAAATAATGTAGTTGGACTGATTGAGGCTATCGGAACGGTTACCAAGGACTCCGGGGCAGCAATAGAAGCTGCAAGGAAAGCGTATGATAAGCTGAGTTCAGAACAGAAAGCACAGGTGACAAACTACAGCACCCTTACAGCCGCGGAAACTGCCTACCAGGTATTCGAGAACCAGGCGAAAGCGGATGCCGTGATCGCGCTGATCAATGGAATCGGAACGGTTACAGAGGACTCCAAAGCAGCCATAGATGCAGCCAGGGCAGCGTATGATAAGCTGACAGAAGCACAGAAACAACTGGTAACAAACTATAAAACTCTTACAGAAGCAGAAGAGACCTATCAAGGAATTCAGGGTGGAGAGAATACAAAGGTAGAAGAAGTAATTGCCCTGATCAATAAAATCGGAACGGTAACAGGCGACTCCAAAGCTGCCATAGAGGCAGCCAGGGCGGCATATGATAAGCTGACAGAGGAGCAGAAAAAGCTGGTAACAAACTTTGCTACCCTGACAGCAGCAGAAAAGACCTATCAGGAAATCAAGGATAAAGCGGAAGTAGACGCCGTGATTGCCCTGATCAACAAAATCGGCACGGTTACAGGGAACTCCAAGGCAGCCATAGATGCGGCAAAGGCAGCGTACAACAAGCTGACAGAGGCACAGAAGAAACTGGTAACCAACTTTGCTACCCTTACAGCAGCAGAAAAGACCTACCAGGAAATCAAGGATAAAGAGAACAACGCTGTGAAAAAGGGAGAGAGCTACGATGTAGGCAGCTACCGGTATAAGGTGCTTGACGTCTCCAAGAAGACAGTTGCAGTGACGAAAGCGCTGAAGTCCTCCAAGACAATCAAAGTACCGAATACCGTAAAGATTAAAGGCGGCTCATACAAAGTGACAGAGGTTGCAAAGAATGCGTTTAAAAACAACAAGAAGGTGCAGACGG
>CAJUOE010000088.1 GCA_910587895.1 uncultured Lachnospiraceae bacterium | reverse complement strand
TAGCGGCAGTAAGGAAACCCTCAGACAGTGAAGTTGGGCGGAATACATTACGTCCATCTCCCGGAGGCAAGGTGTACACGAAATTCACCGAATGTTTTCATTTCAGTCAAAATGAATGGAAAAGCTGTCTTAAAGTTACACTTCCCATAAGAATTTTTATAACAGTATTATACAGGTTCTATAAAATAAGGCTATTTTGTAACAAATCGCCTGAATTGTCACACTACGGATAAAAAATCCCCATCATCGTCAATCCCTGCGGCGGCGCCGTCGCCCCCGCTGCGCTGCGGTCTTTCTCTTCCAGAATCCGCACCATATCCTCCGGCTCAAGTTCCCCGATTCCCACAGAAATCAGCGTCCCTGCAATAATCCGAACCATGTTATATAAAAATCCCGTTCCGGTAATGCGGATAATTACCACATCTTCCGGCGTTCGTTCCACCTTCCCGGAAAGAACGGTGCGAACCGTATCCTCCACAGTGGTTTTCACCGAACAGAAACTTTTAAAATCATGTTCGCCGACCAGGTAATCCAAAGCCTGCTGCATCTTTTCCACCTGCAGCGGACGGTAATAGAAATACGTATATCTGCGCAGCGTAGGCATGGGAAGCCTGCGGTTCAGAATCCGGTATTCATATGTCTTCTCACTGTAACACCGCCGCGGGTGGAAACCTTCTGGCACTTCACAGGAGCTTTGCACTACGATATCTTCCGGCAACCTCTGATTGAGCGCATAACAGATTTTGTCCGGCGGAATGCATGTGGCGGTGTCAAACACCGCCACATTTCCAAGGGAATGCACGCCCGAATCGGTACGGCTTGCGCCAATCACCCGGATTTCTTCTCCCAGCAGGTTTGATAATTCCCGGTTCAGCACTTCCTCTATCGTAATTCCGCTGGGCTGTACCTGCCAGCCGCAGTAATCTGTGCCGTCATATGCCACAACCAGCTTGATTCTCTTCCATTTCCCCATATGTTCATCCATTCGCTCCACGTCCTCCATCTTCCAACTCCGGATTTCAACTGCAAGATCTACATCCAGATACGCAGTGAAACCACCGCTGCAAAATAAGCAAATATCACCAGATAAGCAATTCCATCCACCCCACGGTACTTTAAGGGTTTCATTTTCGTTCTGCCCTCGCCGCCGTGATAGCAGCGCGCTTCCATCGCCAGAGCCAGATCATTGGCACGGCGGAAGGCAGAGATAAACAGCGGTACCAAAAGCGGCACCATGGCTTTGGCCTTTTTCACCAAATTTCCGCTCTCGAAATCCGCTCCTCTGGCAAGCTGCGCTTTCATGATCTTGTCCGTCTCCTCAATCAGGATGGGGATGAACCGCAGTGCAATCGACATCATCATGGCAATCTCATGCACCGGGACATGAATTTTATTGAACGGCTTTAATGCTTTTTCCATGCCGTCGGTAAGCTGGTTCGGCGTAGTCGTAAGCGTTAAAACAGAGCTGCCAAGAATCAGGTAAATCAGGCGGACGCTCATAAAGGCAGCATTTTTAAGTCCTTCTTTCGTAATCTTCAGTTTCCAGAACGAAACAAGTGCATTTCCCGGGGTCAGAAACAGGTTAAATAACGCTGTAATAATTAGGATAATTACAATTGCCTTCAGGCCTTTTACCATAAAGCCAAATGGAACTTTAGACAGCAGAATGATGGATGCCAGCGCCAATGTCACCACCGCAAATCCAGCCACATTCCGAAACACAAAAAGTGACAGAATATAGATGAGGGTCGCCATCAGTTTCGTTCTGGGATCCAGTTTATGAATCACGGAATCCGCCGGATAATATTGTCCAATCGTAATATCTCTCAACATATCGTTTCCTACTTTACTTCCTGTTATTTTTGTCTGCAAAAGCCTGCAAAATGGACTGTTTGGCTTCCTCAAGCGTAGTCGCAACACCGTTTGCCGGAATGCCGCGCTTTCTAAGCTCATGCATGAGGTATGTCACCTGCGGAGCGGCAAGCCCGACTTCTTCCAGTTCCCGGTAATGCGCAAATACTTCCTTCGGCGTACCGTCATATAACACGCTGCCATGATTCATGACAATCAGGCGCCCGACATATTTTGCCACATCTTCCATACTGTGCGACACGAGAATGATCGTCATCTTCCGCTCCCTGTGCAGGCTTGCCACCTGATCCAGTATCTCATCCCGTCCCTTCGGGTCAAGTCCCGCCGTAGGCTCATCCAACACCAATACTTCCGGCTCCATGGCAAGAACACCGGCAATCGCCGCGCGCCGTTTCTGGCCGCCGCTCAATTCAAATGGCGAACGGTACCAGTAATCCTCGGGAAGTCCCACGCTGCGCAATGCGCTAAATGCCTTCAATTCCGATTCCCTGCGGGAAAGTCCGCAGTTCTTCGGCCCAAAACAGACGTCCGCAAACACCGTGGTTTCAAACAGCTGATGCTCCGGATACTGAAACACCAGCCCCACCTTCCTGCGCAGCTCTTTTTTATCATAATCCGCATCATAAATATCCTGCCCGTTATAATAAATCCCGCCGGAACTTGCCTTCATCAATCCGTTTAAATGCTGGATAAGCGTAGATTTGCCAGAACCGGTATGTCCAATCACACCGATAAATTCCCCATCGCCGATTTTCAGGTTGATATCCTTTAGCGCATGGATTTCATATGCTGTTTTCTCGCTGTAAACATAATTGACTTTATCTAATATAATTGACATAACGCCTCCACCAATTCCTGCCGGTTCAGTATTCCATCCGGAACCGGCAGGCCTGCTTTCTTAAGTTCATACGCCAAAAGCGTAATCTGAGGCACGTCCAGACGATAAGATTTCAACGTCTCCACCTGGGAAAAAATGGCACGCGGCGTCCCCTGCATAACCACTTTTCCGTTGTCCATCACATAAATCCGGTCAGCCCGGGTAACTTCTTCCATATAATGTGTGATGAGAATCACCGTCACGCCTTTCTCGCGGTTCAGCTGCTCTACCGCGTCCAGCACTTCTTTTCGTCCATTGGGGTCAAGCATCGCCGTAGGCTCGTCCAACACGATGCATTTCGGCTCCATCGCCATCACCCCGGCAATGGCAACCCGCTGTTTCTGGCCGCCGCTGAGTCTGTTGGGCGAATGTTCCCGATACTGGATCATGCCCACAGACTTTAAGCTCTTCTCCACGCGTTTCCAGATTTCCTGCGTGGGCACGCCGATATTTTCCGGACCGAAGGCGACATCCTCCTCCACTACGCTTGCAATGATCTGATTATCCGGATTCTGAAATACCATTCCGGTATTCTGGCGGATATCCCAGAGATTATCCGCGTCCTGCGCATCCTTGCCGTCTACCCACAAAGTTCCGCTCTCCGGCGTGAGCAGCACATTAAGATGCTTGGCAAGCGTAGATTTTCCGGAACCGTTGTGTCCCAGAATCGCTACGAACTCTCCCTGCCTTACGTCGAGATCCACGCCATCCAGTGCAACCAGAATGCTCTCTACGTTATCCTCTTCATCCCGCCTGATAAATTCGTGTACCAGTTTTCTTGCTTCAATAAAATTCATGGATTGTTATTCCTCCCAGCTTAACCGATGCAGCTCGCCTTCCAGTTTCATATGCTCAAACTGATTCTGCCGCAATGCCTCATAAAGCAAAATGGCAACGGAGTTTGACAGGTTCAGGGAACGCGTCTCGCCAATCATCGGAATCCGCACACAACAGTCCGGGCTTTCCTTTAAAATTTCTTCCGGAATTCCGCCGCTCTCTTTCCCGAACATCAGATAACAATCGCTTTCATAATGCACCTGCGTATAAACCTGGCGTGCTTTCGTCGTCGCCATATAAATCCTTGCGCCTGGATTTTTTGCAAGAAAATCCGCCCAGTTGATGTAACGCGTCACATCCAGATCCTGCCAGTAATCCATGCCGGCGCGCCTGATTGCCTTCTCATTTAACTGGAATCCAAGCGGTTCAATGAGGTGCAGGCGCGTTCCGGTCGCAACGCAGGTTCGTCCTATGTTACCTGTATTTGCCGGAATTTCCGGCTCAAAAAGCACGATATTCAACTTCGCCATCCGCTTTTCCCTCTCTAATTTATCTTCTCAATAAACCGTTCCATCCGGTCTAATGCTTCTTTTAACTTACTCAGGGAATACGCGTAGGAAATCCGCAAAAATCCTTCTCCGCACGCTCCGAACGCCGTTCCCGGCACAACGACCACTTTCTCCTCCTGAAGCATCCTGGTTGCAAACTCATCGGAACTCATACCAAACTGCCGGATACAGGGAAATGCATAAAAAGCCCCATAAGGCTCAAAACAGTGCATCCCCATTTCCCGCAGCCGTTTCACAAGGTACCGCCGCCTGCCATTGTACTCCTCACGCATCTGGCTCACATCCACGTCACCGTTGCGTACCGCCTCAACTGCCGCATACTGGCTGGTTGTCGGCGCACACATAATGGCATACTGATGGATTTTCAGCATCTGTTCCAGAATTTCTTTCGGTGCGCAGGCATAACCAAGCCGCCACCCGGTCATCGAATAGGCTTTGGAAAAACCATTGATTAGCACGGTGCGCTCCCGCATTCCCGGCAATGAGGCAATCGTCACATGGCCATCCAGATATGTGAGCTCCGCATAGATTTCATCGCTGATCACAAACAGGTCATGCTCTATCACAATTTTGGCAACCGCCTCCAGATCCTTCCTTTCCATAATGGCTCCGGTAGGATTGTTGGGAAATGGCAGCACGAGAATTTTCGTCCTGGACGTAATCGCCTCCTCAAGCTCCTGCGCCGTCAGGCGGAAATCATTTTTTTCTTTCAGATTGATAATTACCGGCGTTCCTCCTGCAAGAACTGCACACGGCTCATAGGACACATAACTCGGCTGGGGAATCAGGACTTCGTCGCCCGGATCCAGCATTGCGCGCATCGCAATATCAATCGCCTCGCTTCCTCCCACAGTAATCATCATTTCCGAATCGTAATCATAAGATACCGAAAACCTGCGCTCCAGATATCTGGCAATCTCTATTTTTAATTCTTTTAAGCCCGCATTGGACGTGTAAGCCGTCCTGCCCTTCTCCAGGGAATAAATTCCCTCGTCCCGGATGTGCCACGGCGTATCGAAATCCGGCTCGCCAACGCCCAGTGAAATCACGTCCTTCATCTCAGCCGCAATGTCAAAAAATTTACGGATTCCGGAAAAAGGAATCTCTACGATGCGTTCTGACAATGGGTTTCTCATAAGCTCACCAACATCCTTTCATCATCCTGTGGTTTTGCAATGACGGTACCGTGGTCTTTGTATTTTTTGAGGATAAAATTTGTCTTCGTGCTCAGTACGGAATCCAGCGTAGAAAGCTTATCCGATACAAACTGCGCAACCTCGCGCAGCGTCTTTCCCTCCAGCGTCACCAAAAGATCATACCCGCCGGAAATCAAATATACGGCATTGACCTCCGGATAGTTGTATACACGCTCTGCCACGCTGTCAAATCCCCTGCCACGCTGCGGGGTAACGCGCACTTCAATCAGGGCATTGACTTTCTCAATGCTTGTTTTTTCCCAGTCAATCAGCGTATGGTAACCGCAGATAATCCGCTCTTCTTCCATAGCCGCCATCTCATTTGCCACCGTCGCCTCATCGACGCCAAGCATGACAGCGAGATCCTTTAACTCCACACGGCTGTTGGTCTCTATGTAGTTCAAAATTTTCTCTCTGATTTCCATTAATTCAGGTCCTCCTATCTCAAATTAAATAACTCATCCGGTTTCGGTGGTTCCAGAAAACGCCGTTCTTCTTCATTTAACAACACACGGTCATTGCCCGCAGTTGCCTTGCCGATGACAGCGGCATGAATGCCCGCCTTTTTAAGCTCACGCACCAGCGTATTTCCATCCGGTGACGCCATCAGCATACATCCGCTGGAAATCAGTTCATATGGATTGATATGAAAGAACTCGCATACTTCAATCGTCTCCTGCTTTACCGGTATTTTTCTCAAATCTATTTCAAGTCCAACGCCAGAGCTCTCCGCCAGCTCCCAGAGCGCGCCGAAAATACCGCCCTCTGTCACATCATGCATCGCGCTCACGCCGGACATAACGGCGACTTTTGCCTCCGGTAACACTGACAGATACTGGTCAAATTCCTGCGCGGTGCGAACAAGTTCCCCCGGATACCGCTGCAGCAATTCCGCCTCTTTCTCTTTGGCAATAATCGACGTTCCCTCAAGTGCAATCCATTTGCTCGCCAGAATGTCGTCCCCGGGATTCGCCCCCGAAGTGCTTACCAGCTTGCCGACTTTTGCCTTTCCAACTCCGCATACGCTGATCAACGGCTGGTTTACAACTTTCGTAACCTCGGTATGACCGCCCATAATCTGTACGTTTAACTCGTTGCAGACCTGCTCCATCTGCCCCATCATCTTCTTTAAATCTATTTCCTGTACACTTTCCGGGAGAAGGATGGTCAACATGACTCCGATCGGTTTTGCCCCCGCGCTGGCAAGATCATTCATCGTGACATGAATGGCAAGATGCCCGATATCTGCTGCCGTTCCGGTGATGGGATCCGTAGAAATGACAAACATTTCATCATCTGCAAGCTTTATCGCAGCGCAGTCCTCCCCCACTCCGGCGCCCAGAAGAACCTCTTCGCGTTTCGTATGAATTTGTTTAAATACAGAGCGTTTCAACACGCTTTCGGGTATTTTTCCCACCTTCATCTGCTCTATTCTCCTCCTGCACGGGTATATATAAAAGTTAAGGCTGTTTCATTTATTGAAACAGCCTTACATATATCCGATTGCTATTCATCATCGCCGTCTTCATCTTCATTATTGTCGTTGTCGTCTTTATCCCCATCATCATTATTGTCTTTTTTGGGTTTGTCTTTGTCTTTATCTTTTTTATTGTTCTCCTGCTGCTGCTGTTGCTGCTGCTGTTGTTGTTCCGCTGCCTGCTGTGCCGCCTGCTGCGCTGCCAGCGCCGCGTCGTTCCACTGCGCTGCCGCTGCCTCAATGGTTCCCTGATCCTGGCTTCCCACTGCTGCATTCATGGCTGCTGACGCCTCCGGATTTGCAGAGCCGGTTCCTACGATGACAATTCTGGGCGACGCCTTGTAGGTACTCTTGTTGAATACCTCACGGCTCTCTTCCACGCCGCCAACCTTGACAATCTTCCACAACTGCGCCGTATATCCCACATGGGAGGACTGTTTCTGGCTGATATAACCGATGGGGTCTCCGGACGCCTGATATACGACACCGGGATCTGACGTGCTTAAGGTCTCGCTCTCAAAGATAACCTCACGGTCTGCCGGTCTCGTCTCCTGTCCATAGACATTGAAGTAAATCACCATATCCTTTGTATATCCCTCAATGTAAAGCGGCGCGTCCGTATTATTCTTAAATTTCAAATCCTTATAGGTTCCCGCAATCGCCGCATCCGCCGAAGGATCTACATAGCTTACAATCATAGAGTGGTTAAAGCGTTCCTCTATATCAAGCTCCGCACGGATCACTGCATTATATAATGTCGTAGACACCTGGCAGATTCCCCCGCCGTAAGTCTCCACGGTAGTTCCATTTTCATAAGAGCCTGCAAGCTCATATCCGTTCTCCGCATCAAACGGGCTTACCGCCTCATACACGGAAAAGGTGTCGCCCGGATAAATCACAGAGCCATTGATTTTCGACGCGCCGTTCTGGACATTTTTGGCACGTCCGGCACCGGAAGTTCCATAAGATGTATGGAAACCGCCCAGCAAATCCTTCACCTTGCCAAGTTCTTCCTCGGAGCCTCTGGGCTCAACCACATCGGCGGCAATCTCTATGGACGCCTGCTCGCCTTTCCATTCTTTGGAAAAATACTCTTCAAGGATCTTCGTCGATTCTTCCACATTCACGCTCACGCCCTGGCTGCCGGGGACAACCGTAAAACTTCCGTTCTCCCTGGTAAGGCTTCCGTCCTTCGCCTCCGTGTTCAGCGTCTGCGCATTCGCTTCCAGCATCTGGCTGATTTTGCCGCTGTCCACCTTATAGGCAAGCTCATACACCTTGTCTTCATTTTCCAGATCCTTCATCGCTTTATAGCGGACGATCAGGTTGCCGCTCTTGCCAAGCGCTGCCGCCTCCTCTGCAATCTCAGGATTCCCCCATGATACGCCAATCTCTGAGAGGGATACATCCACACTGTTCTTCCCTGCCCTGAGCGTCAGGGTCTTATTCTGCAGCTCGTTCAGATATTCTTCCACGGCCGCCGCAGCCTCTTCCTGCGTCATGCCTCCCACGGCAATATCCCCGAAATATACGCGCTGCGGAATGGTTGTTTTCTCGTCTGTTTCTGCATTTACCGGAATCATAACAATTGCTGCCACTGCCAGAACCAGAAAGGCTCCCGCTATGGACAGGTATTTTCTCCACTTCTTCATAATATATTCTCCTGCTATGCTGCTTTGTTTACACTTTACCTTCCATAATTCTAACACAAAAATACAATTTTTCAAGATACACAAAGCACGAATTTCATTGACACAACGCGTCTCTTTCTGTATATTATGAACAGGCGCAGGTGAATCTTATGCAGGTATAAGCCCCTGTTTTTTGCACCACATTATACAAATGCGGAGACTAACACAGAGACTACCATAGATGCAACTAAAATCAGCGCAATAACCGCTGCAATGATTTTCTTTGTTTTGGGATTATTCATATTCAACATAGATTTCACCTCCATCTCAGATTTATCCGATGCCCTCCCGGCATCCGAGCCAATATAAACCAGACCGATATAAATATGCCAGAAAGGATTTCATCATGTGGTTTCATACATCCTATTATGTGTTCCTCGGATGGACACTTATTTTTATTGTAGTCGTTTCTTACAAACGTTTCAAGGCTAATCTTAAAAATCAAAAAGCTGACGAAAGTTTCTGGAAACGGGAAAACGATGCCAACCTGACGCGCAGGAAGGATATTTCCCAGCTGGATTACGTAGATTTCTCCGGGGTATCCCTGCCCTTTGCCCTGTTCGAGGACGACCTTCTGAAACAATGCGAGGAACAGGTTCGCATCCTCAAAGACAAAAAAATACTGAACCTGACCGGACTTAGCAACACGGATCTGAAGATAAAATACGGCGCTGCCAACCTGCCAGACTTAACGCAGTACGACCAGAACTTTACGCTTTTAGTACGCACGTTAAACACCTGGGGAAAACGTCTTCATGAGCTTTCCCACACGCAGGAAGCCATCTGTGTGCTCGCTTTCGCCGCGTCCATCGGAAGCGACATCAAAGCCACCTGGTCTTTGCTCGCCGAACTCTATGATGCGAACGGAGAATCCGCGAAGATTGCGGATTTAAAGGAATCTGCCTCCACACTCAACTCACTGATGAGAGAACCCATTCTCGCCATGCTGGACGGGTACCTGTCCTGACAGCTGCAGGATCTTGTTGGTAAGCCGGGATGCCTCGTTTCTTGTGAGGCTCTCGATTTCCAAATCCATTTCAATTTTATGATATTCCACCAGTTCTTTCAAGCGCCTTTTCTGCCGCTTGCTTGCCGGCTGCTGTTTTTTGACCTTGTACTGCAACGCCTTTGGCGAAAATGCATCCGGCTCTTTTTCATAAAACCGCTCCTGCAGAATCTGCAAAAGCTGTGCCGTCGCCTTCGCATCCTCCAGCGCCCGGTGTTCTTTTTCACGTATAATCCCAAAATATCCGCAAAGGTAATCGAGGGACTTCTTCTCTGCCTCAGGAAGAAATTTCCGCGCCAGTTTCAGGGTGTCAATGCCCTTTTTTTGCAATGATATCCCCTGATTCACCGCGCTCTGTTTCAGGAATGCGTAATCAAAGATGAGATTATGTCCAGCCAGTGCAAATTCATCGGCAAATTCCAGAAATTCACCTACCGCCTCCGCACAGTCACAGCCCTCGGACACCATCTCGTCCGTGATGCCGGTAAGGTCTGTGATATCCTTCGATAACCTCATGTGAGGATTCACCATACGGTGAAACATATCCGTAATCCCGCCGTCCTCCACCCGGACTGCGCCAATCTCAAGAATCCGGTCTTTCTTCGGATGCAGCCCCGTCATTTCCAGATCCACGACAATATATGATTCCACTTAAAGCCTCC
>CAJUOE010000087.1 GCA_910587895.1 uncultured Lachnospiraceae bacterium | reverse complement strand
TACGGTTTAAAGCATGGATTTCCTGAACTCTCAGATTTTGAAGATATTGCAAGATATGATGCAAGAAAATATGCTTTTTCGTATCATAACATGGATAATCAGATTTGTAAACAATATTTTTCTGTTTTTTTGATAAATTTTATATTATATCACATTTTCATACATCACACCATATGATATGACGAAAAATATTCTTTTCGCGGTATCGCATGGTAAAATAAACAGCTCCCCTTTATACTTTTTACAGCAATAGAGGGGAGGTGTTTTTATGGACAAAGCGCAAAACGTGGCGGGATTCTTCCTGGGCGATGTCGAGGAAACGTTTTAACCGGACACAACTGCTGTCATACCATGCCGAAAATTACATGAAACGGTTCAAGCTTTGATGCCGTAATGGTTCTCGGCGTACTTTCTTACCTGCCCGGCACGCTCGTGCTGGCTCATTGCCTGAAAAATGGCAATGCTCTGATGAAAAGTTTCTTTAGCCACATCATATTGCCCCAGCTCTGCCAGGGCGCAGGCCTTATTGCAAAGCAGCATGGGAAACGTATGCATTTTCCCATATTCCACGCAATAGTCAATTCCCTTCTGGCAGAGTTCGAGGGCCTCTTTGTAGTGGCGCTCCTGCCCCATCCAGCTCGACAGGTTCTGCAAGATCATCAGATATTTTACAGACAATTCCCCGTCACAGGCTGCATGTCCTTCAATATACTCCATTAATTCAAATAAAAGCCGTAACGCATCCCACACTTTTCCCATCGCGTGATACGTACAGCCAATATTGTTCAATATAGTGATTTCATGAAACGTCAGCAGTCTTGCCCTGATATGTACGCCGTCAAAGTCAGGAATCGTCATATGGATTGCCGAGAGGAGCCGCTCTAATATGCGCTCTGCACTTTCTCCCCGGCTTTTGCATATCAGAGCCCTTGCAAAGCAAAGATACTGTTCTTCCAGCCTCACACTGTATTCCCTTTTGGGACCCTCCTTCAGCCGGTCTTCCAGAATATCCACATATTTTGCCGCCCGTGCATATTCTCTTCTTGCCAGACAACGTGTCAGCCGCTCCTCAATCTCGTACCGCTCCATTTCTTCCCTGCTGAGATAACTGTTATAAATCCGGTCTACAATTCCCAGCCTCTGCATTAGCCCCTCCAAAATCTTCTTCCCCGGCGCCTGAACCCCATTCTCAATTCTCGATAGCGTAGATGATGTACAAATCCCATAACACAGCTCTTCCTGGGAATATTTCTGTCGTTCCCTCGCATCACGAATCAGGCTGCCAACTGCATAATGCGCCATTTTTTCCTCCCTTTTCTCATTCCGCCGCAAGACGGATGACAAATGCTTTTGTATATTCCTCCCACTCCCCCTGTTCCAACGTAAGCACACCGCCATGCATCATAACTACCTTACGCGCAATGCTAAGGCCCAGACCACTGCCACCCTTGCTGTTTCTCGACTCATCGCCAAGCACGAAAGGTTCAAAAATATACGCGGCAGTCTCCTGCGGAATGACGGCTCCATTGTCGCATATCCGGATTACCAGCTCGTCATCGTCCACCTGAACCTTAATCCATACACGGGTTCCGGGCAGGTTATGTTTCAGAGCGTTATTCAAAAGGTTGTTAATGACCCGCTGGAATTGTACGCGGTCAACTTCCATAAAATACGACTCTTCCGGAATAAGCGGAATGATCTCCATTTCTTTTTCCTCAAAATCCATATACAGGCCTGCCACACATTCACGAATCAATTCCAATACATCCGACTCTGTTTTATTGAGTTCAAATCCCTCGCTTTCAAGTTTCACATATTCAAACAGGAGATTCAAAAGTCCGCTCATCTGCATGGATTTATTGTAAATCGTCTCTAAATACTCCTGTCGTTTCTCCTCGCAAATCCCACTGCCTCCCTCCTCTCCGGAAGGAGAAACATCCTGCTCCATCAGCACTCTGGCATAGCCTGCCACCGTTGTCATCGGCGTCTTCAAATCATGCGCCACATCAGACAGAAGGAGGTTGCGCCTGCTGTCATACTCGGCTTTCCTCTGCCGCTCCTCCTCTTCCATCCGCTGTATCTGCACGCTTACCGTCTGTCCAAACCAAAACGCGGCAATCACATAAGGCAGCAGCAGTGTAAGCAGGATTAAGATCGTAAGCGCAATCATTCCCAATATGAAAAAATTTCTCTGTGCCGGAGTCATCTGCATGGTCTGATTGGAAATACGCCCCGCCAATGCATTTCCCGCCCACTCTTCACTGAAGGAACGCAAGGCAAATCCCACCACATCCGGAAGCTTGTTGCAAATTCCGGTAACTGCAAGATATACGCCGCCGCGAAGCAGCATATCGATACTCTGCCCGTTTTCCATTCCGGCAGTAAAAAAATCAATATGGAAAGTTTCTGACATCCATGGAAAGACAATCTGTTCATATATGATATTCAGCAGTTCTTCACTAAGGCTCACAAAAACCAGAATGAGCAAAAACCGCCTGATCAAAAATTTTTTCCATTCGGCTGTATTCATGCTTATCTTTTCTCCAAACGATACCCAAGTCCCCGGATAGTCCTGATATAGGCATTTCCATCCTCAGAAAGTTTCGCGCGCAGACGGCTGATGCATACCATAATGTTGTTATCCGCAATTGCGTACTCTTCCCCCCATACTTCCTCATAAATCTGCTGTTTCGTAAATACCTTGCCCGGATATTCCATAAACATCCGCAGCATCTTGTATTCCACCGACGTCAGGTCAATGGGGCGGTCATTCTGGTATACAATGCACGCCTCCGTATCAAGCCGCAAATCTTTCACTTCCAGCTGCTTCAGTTTCTCACTTTTCGCCCCCAGGGAATAAAACCGGCGAATGTTGGAATTGATGCGCGCCATCGCCTCCATCGGGTTGAAAGGTTTTGCAAGATAGTCGTCCGCCCCCAGGTCCAGCCCCAGAATCTTATCCGCGTCCTGATTTTTCGCGGACAATATCATGACAGGAATATTGCTATGCTCCCGCAGTTTTTTCAGCACATGGTAACCGTCCATCCCCGGCATCATAATGTCAAGGAGCGCCATGTCAACCTGTTCTTTCTCCAACAGGGAAAGGGCAGACTGCCCGTCTGCCGCCTCCAGTACCTGATACCCGTCTTTTTCCAGATACAGCCGAAGTAATTCCCTGATCTTTGCCTCATCATCTGCAACAAGAATCGTATACATTATCGTTTTCTCCTCTTTATGATGAAATTACATCATGTTGGCCGGCTGCCCTTCCTGCGCAAACCGCAGGCTCTTTAATTTCTGATAGAGCGCAGCATTCGTCTGTTCCACATAAGGATTCACATAGAAGATTCCCAGTATTCCCAACGTAAGTCCATTTAAAATATACCATCCCAGGAAGGATAAGTCCAGCACAAAGGCTTTCCACTTATTGCCCATCATCATGACGCGGCTCAATGCAAACGCCTCCTCTTTGGAGATATTCGGGGTCTCCCCGAGAATATACGGTATCATCCGGTATTCATACGATTTGATGATTCCGGGAATGAGAAAGAGCAGGCTCCACAAAAATACGAACAAATCACGGAAAAATAACGTCTTCACACAATTCATATAGCTATGGTCAAATGCATAGCAGATTTCCCTGATGCCAGGCTGCTCATTCAAGTTCCGTACAAAAAAGCGGTTGATTCCCACTTCCAGGGGGTTGACAATAAATATTTCCAGTGGCAGCACTACCAACAGTACAACCACCGTCACTGCAATGATAACGATTAAAATCACAAGAAATATCGTCATCGTGTAGGCCGCGCCTGCCCACGCGCTGTTGCCATCTCCATCATCCAGAAATAAATCTACATCGTCATCCACACCAAAATCGTCGTCTGCATCATAAACATCGCCGAAGGCATCATCCATCCTTTCATCGATATTGCGGTAAATATTGTGGTATCTCCCGTTGCCCGTAACATCGAAATAACTATCCATGGAGTTACGGATCCCCGTGTAACCGCCGCCTGCACCCGCGGCGCCGCCGCCCAGCACTGCCAGAAGAAGCGCCACCAAAACGCATTTCCAGTAATTCACTTTAAAGCGCTGCTTTGCCTTCTCCTTCAATTCTCTTCTCGTCCACATACTCATTTCCTCCTATCTTCCTCATCAGAGCATTTTTGGCATCTTAATCCATTCTAAAAAAATATTATACCTGTTTTCCTTTGATGGGTCTATCATATCTTATCTTTCTTAAGCAGAAACACTTCTTTCCTTACAGGAACCTTACAAATAAACATTTTCCACGCCGATGAATTTTGGTAACGCATTCCAGCCACTGCACCATTTGAGTCTTTTGTCATATCTTATAGGGAACACTAATTTAAGAAAGGATGCAATCATTATGGCAAATTGTAACACGAACTCCGACTGTGGTCGTGAACCGAGAATGCCACATCGTTCAAACGCATATACCCCCGGCATGAACCAGCGCCCCATGGCAAACCGCATGCCTGCGCCTCGCCGCTGCCCGGTCAGCATGGATACGACAGATCCCCTCGCCGGCATGGCAATCGCAATGGCTTACGTGCCATGGCAGTTCATGCGTGAGACTTATGAACCGGACAAAGCGCTGCAATGCGGCACGATCTTCCCGGAATTAAATAAACCGTTTTTGGGGAAAGGGGGCTGCCCGAGATGAGAGAAAACAAAATGGAACAGATGAAATTGTTTCAGTGGATTAATATGGTGAGCTTTGCGGTAAACGATATTACGCTCTATCTGGATACCCACCCGACAGATCCGGAAGCGCTTGCATACTTCAACCATTTCCGCGATGTCCGCGTAAAGGCGTTGAAAGAATATGAAAACAATTACGGGCCGCTGACACTTGATACCGCAAAGCCGGATCAGATGTGGTTATGGTCTACCCAGCCAATGCCCTGGGAAGGAGGTTATTGCTAAATGTGGAATTATGAGAAAAGATTACAATATCCTGTAAACATCACACAGACGAACCCACAAATCGCCCAGGTGATTATCAGCCAATTTGGCGGGCCGGACGGTGAGCTGTCCGCCTCCATGCGCTACCTTTCCCAGCGGTATACCATGCCCTATCGGGAAGTTGCGGGATTACTGACCGATATCGGTACAGAAGCCCCTGAAATGTTCCAGACGCCTGATTTTCCCATGTTATGTTTTAATCTCCAATCAATTTTTCCGTTTTAATTCTATTACGCAATTAAAAATAGATTTTTTTCATTTAATATAACCGCAGATAACGATTGGCGAATGAAAAAGGAGGCATTTTTAATTATGAAAATGATAATTGGTGATAAATTTGTATCTGCATCAACCGGAGAAACAATCCCTGTGACAAATCCTTATGACGGCAGTTTTGTGGACGACGTCCCCCATGCAAGCCAAAGCGACGTAGACCTTGCCGTAAATTATGCCATGAAGGCACAGAAAAAATGGAAAAATATCCCTGTAAATCAAAAGGCCGAGCTTGCCATGAAATTCCTTGAACTGGTACAGAAACGCAGAGAGGAGCTTGCCAGGCTGCTGACAATTGAATCCGGCAAAGATATTACGGCGTCCCGCAAGGAAATCAGCAACATCCCCGTTGCATGGCGCGCATTCTGTGAGAAGGCCAAGCATCTGTATGGCCATGTAATTCCAAACGGAATGGAAGCCGGACACGAAAAAAACATTGTCCTTACAAAACGGGAACCCGTCGGCATCGTCGCCTGCATCATTCCCTTCAACTTTCCCTGCAACCTCTTTAACCAGAAAGTTGCGCCAGCGCTTTTATCCGGAAACGCCGTCATCATCAAACCGGCCAGCGAAAACCCCCTGACCGTATGCAGGCTCACGGAGATGCTGCGGGAAGCAGGTTTCCCATCCGGTGTTGTGCAATTAGTCACCGGACGCGGCTCCACGATCGGCAATTACCTGTGCAAACATGAAAATATACAGGCGCTGTCTCTTACCGGCTCTTCTTCCGTCGGCGTCTCCGTCATCCGAAACGCCGCAGAATCCCTGAAAAAAGTCGCGTTGGAGCTGGGGGGCAACGACGCATTCATTGTCCTTGAAGACGCAGATATAGACCTTGCCGTCCGCGAAGCCGTCCAGGCAAGATTTTATAACGCCGGGCAGATTTGCTGTGCGCCCAAACGTTTCCTGGTTCACAGATCCCTCTATGACAAATTTGTGCAGGAGTCCGTAAACTATGCCTCCGCCCTCAAAGGTGGGGATCCTCAGGATGAGCAGACGCAGATCGGCACTCTGATCAGCGAACGCGCAGCCGTTGAAGTAGAAAAACAAATATCCCTGACTGTCCGCCAGGGCGCAAAACTTCTGACCGGTGGAAAAAGAAACGGCGCTTTCATTTCACCTGCTGTCCTTGCAGACGTTCCCGCTGACGCGGATATCATGCACGACATGGAAGTATTTGGTCCTGTCATGCCTGTGACTCCTTTCGAGACCGAGGATGAGGCGCTCACACTCGCCAATGATTCCGTTTACGGCCTCAGCGGAAGCGTATTTACGCAGAGCATGGACAAAGCCGCCCTTTTTACAGGCGGACTGGAATGCGGCAGCGTTGTTGTCAACGGTTCCAGTTATTTCCGCAGCTTTGAAATGCCCTTCGGCGGCTGGAAAAAATCAGGACTTGGCACGGAAGGCGTATTTTCCAGCTTTGATGAATTTACAAATATAAAATGCATCGCCCTGAAAAACATTGTGCCTTTCTAAATTTGTCCGACTGGATACGCACAGACAAATGATTATAATTTATGGAAAAGATCATCAATCTTCGTGTTGAAGATCCTGGCTATGGCATAGATTTCCTTATCCGTTGCTATCCTGGTCTGCCCTTCCAATTTGGAAAGGGATGAAAAATTGATATCAACATCCAACAGCTGCATATTGATTGCCAGCTCTTTCTGGCTCATTTTATTCAGCCTGCGGATTTTTGTAACATTTGCCCCTATCATGTTTTTATCTCCGAGCGGTTTCTGCCTTGGTTTCATATGAGCTCTCCTTGTATCAGCCTTGAAATCAGGGATTATACGATAAAATTTACATTGAAAATGTGATGCATTTGTGATAGAGTATTTTAATAATCAACTATATTTATGCCACCCAGAATATGGGATATATGATAACAGGAGCGTTTCCTAAATGAATAGTATCGTTCAGGCTGTCTTTGAACACAGCCTTGCAATTCCAGAAAAAACAGCCATCATCGTTGACGACAAAAAAATAAGCTATCGTGAGCTTGCAGAAAAAGCAGCCATTTTTTCCAATGCTTTAAAATCACATTCTGTCAGAAAAGGACAGCGCATTGCGATTGAGACACGTGATCTGATCGCTTATTTCACGGCTTTTCTTGGCTGCCAGTTAAGCAATGCCATCGCTGTTCCTATCGAGGAACATATTTCCAGTAATAAATTGCAGGATATATTAAAATCCGTAAAGCCGGTTCTGGTCTTCATGCAAAACGACGGCGAATCCTACCGCGATTTCTTAACCGGCCATGGCTCCTGCGGCAAAATAACTTACCCCAAAGGCGACGCCACAGCCGCCATCATTGCGACAACCGGCACCACCGGCAAGCCGGTACTTGTAACACATACCAACAAAAGCATTCTTTCAGAGGCCCAGAACCTTTCCGCGGGAACAGGCATCACAAGAGATACCATACTTTTTTCCAACGTTCCTCACAATCTGGCGTTGGGCTACCGAAGGGTATTCGCAGCGCTCTATATGGGTGCGACAGCCGTTCTTACACATAAACCATCGAGCCCGGAACTGTTTGCCTCCTGCATAGAAAAATTCCACGTCAGCCATTTATCCCTTGTCTACTCCAATATAAATATGCTTCTCGACATCGGGAACCCGGCACTGCGCGAGGCGCTGCACCGTCTGAGCACGATCGAAATCATTGCCGGTTCCATTGCGCTCCCTCTAATCCACTCTTTATGCAGGGAATACCCACACGCCACGCTTTATAATGTCTATGGCGCTACGGAATCGGGATGCATTCTGATAAATAACGTTTCACAAAACCCTGTGGAAAATTGCCTTGGGAAACCCGCCCTCCATACGGAAATCTCCATCATTGATGAAAACGGCGTCCGCATAGAAACACCCCGGCAATACGGATATATCGCAGTTAAAGGGTCGATGAACATGTCCGGCTATTACCACAAAAAGGCGCTTACCGCTAAAATTATGCACGACGATTACATCATATTGAATGATATTGGCTATTTCGACGAAGACGGTTTTTATTACTTTGTCAGCCGGGTAGGAGAAATCATCAATGCGGGGGAACACAAAGTGATTCCCGGTGATATCGAGCGGGTTGTTTCCAGTTACGAAGGAATCGCAGACTGCGCATGCGCGATACTCACCACAAAGGATTCCATTCAGGTTCCCATCCTCTACATTGTCTGCTCCGTGGATAACTTCGATATGGAGAGACTGAAAGATTACCTGGCACAGCACCTGGAATCTTACAAATTACCGGCAAAAATCATTTGCCTGGATAAGATTCCACGCACTGCGACCGGCAAGATCCTTCGCAAATCCCTTGCCATTTCCGAAAAAAAATCAGGCTCGCTACTTAAATAAAACAAAGCAGCAAGCCTGATTTTTTATTATTCTTTTTATGAAAAAGCAAGTTCCGTGCGTCGAATCAAATCCATCTGCAAAGGTTTTCCCAGCTCCACAAAATACGCGCTGTACCCTGCTACCCTAACAAGCATATCCCGGTAATTTTCCGGCGTCTTCATGGCCGCCTTCATCATCTCATTACTCATAATATTAAACTGGCAGTGCATGCCGCCTTTCTCCAGGTAGGTACCGATAAACCCTACCAGATTCTCCCTGCCTTCCAGGCCTGCGACACATTCCGGCGGGAATTTCCAGTTCAAAAGCGTTCCATTTGTAGCAAGGCTGTGGTCTGCCTTTGTCACCGAATTGGCAATTGCCGTGGGCCCGCTGATATCATGGGACGCCGCCTTTGTATGCACCGGCCCCATATTATCCGAGATCGGTTCCCCGCTTTTCCTGCCATCCAAAGAAGCGCCAAGATCCATGCCCAGTCCCACATTGGCATTTACCGTATACACGCCCGGGCAGAAATATCCTCCCCGTGGATTTTTCCTTCCCGTAATATTCTGGCAATAGCACTCAAACACCTTTTTAAACAGGTCATCCGCATAATCATCGTCGTTCCCATAGTGGTGTACCTTGCTGCTGTTTACCAGTGCGTACAGGATATCATGGCCTTCCCAGTTATCCCGCACTGCCTGCAGCAGCTCTTCGCCAGTATAGCGTTTTTCATCAAAGACCAGCTGTTTTATGGTCGAAAGGATGTCCGCACATGTTCCAATCCCGCTTGCCTGAGGTCCGGTAAAATTATACCTTGTACCTCCCTCGCCCAAATCTCTGCCGGATTCCATACAGCCCTCAAAGAAAGCAGAGGCGTAAGGCAAAGGCTTGTGCCCCTTGTGTACCTCATCTATCAGGTTTAGCCCGCTGCACATCTGGTCTGTCCAGAACTGCATCTGCTTATCAAACGCTGCCAGAACCTCGTCTATATCCTGAAACTCCGGAAGATACCCTGTATTGGGTCCTAAGGTCTTTCCATTCCCTGCGCACTCCCGGTATCTGGGACAGCTAGCGCTGCAATCTATGCACCGCCCGCCGTTCAATGCCAGTTCCATCACCTTGGCAATGTTCATATATGCCGCATCATGGTATCCGTACTCCCTGCCCGGAAGATCCGGCTCCACGCAGCCTACCACGGCATAATCCCTTGCCTGGGAAAGGCTCATGCCCTTGCGCTGCATTGCCTTAACTGCCACTTCATCGTTAAATATCTTGGGATGCCCGTAACCGGCGCGGATACACTCTACCACTTTCACCTTCAGCTCGTAAGGGGTATTCTTATGCATCCGCACGCATACCCAGGGATTGATCATCCTGGTATGTACGGAAGCCTCCAGCATCATGAAGGTCAAATCATTTGTCACATCTTCCCCGCGCTCGTTTACGCCCCCAATGGTAAGGCTCTCCCCGCCCCAGCCCCTGCCGTTGCGTACCTTCACGGTCATCCTGTCCTTCAGTTTCGATGGATTACCCATCTTCACATAGGCGCATTCCAATAATTCCTGTGCAAATTCCTTACTGATTATATGGTTTTCCATATCACTTTTGTAGTAAGGGTAAAGCCACTGGTCCATCCGCCCATAAGATACGGAATGCCCATTCGATTCAATCAGCGTAATCGTCGTCGCAAAATGCCAGAGCTGTATCGCCTGCCACATGGTCTTTGCCGGCCCTCCTGCCACCTGCCGGCAGTTTGCCGCAATCTGCTGCAGTTCTTTTTTCCTGACAGGATTCTCTTCCTGGCTGCTGCGCTGCTTGGCCAATTCGGCATAGCGGTTGATATAGGTACACGCTGCCCGAAGTTCTATCAGCATGGCCTCGTAGAATTCCTTTTTTTCCACGTATTCACTGTCCGCCTGATCCAAAGCGGCAAGATACCCTTCTGCTTCCGCAATCAGTCCCTGATATCCCACGCGCAAAAGCTTTTCATAATTCATCACAAAATGCCCGACGCCGCCAAAATGATAGAGGTTGGTCATATAGACCTTTTTTCCCATCTCGCATCCCTTTTTCTGATCCTCTGTGAGATTTGCCTCTACCGCATCCGCAACCGTCTTTCCACGCCAGAATTCCAACAGCTCCAACAGTTCTTCCCTGTCCTCGTCCGTAATATAAAATTTATCATGCTCCCTCTGGTCAAATGGATGGTTGCGCAGCTCATCAATGATCCATTCCACGGAAAATTCCGGGTAAATCGGGGCTGCCTTGGCAGGAGCCGCAAGCTCGCCTGCCAGAAGTTCATCCTCATATAAATCAATATCCACATGTTCCAGTATGTTCTCAAGCGCATACGCCGTCTTAAGCTTTGCAGACAGCTGTGGGTGTTCCTTATAAGTCTGGGTGATAAGGCGCGCCCTCTGGATATCAATGTTAAACTTGCGATCCAGAAAGACCTTCCTTAGCTTATTCACGCGTTCATAAGGGGAAAAGCCGTCATGCCCCACCTTATAACCAATTCCATAATGTTTATCAAACGCTTCTGTACCAACCGGTATTTTTTCACTCATGATCTGTTTCCCTCCTTTGTGGCAGTGCCAACTTTACATGCAATGCCCCTGTCCAGAAAATACTCAGAAAATTTTTTGATTTTTAATGTAAATGCATCCCTGTCATATGACAATCCTTCCATCGGATACGCAAGGTCCAGGGATTTGTATTTTTCTTCTCCCAGCCGCATAAATTCCAACAGCTGCAATTCCTCCACCCTGTTATGGAGCCTGTGCAAAATAAAATCTGCAGAGGCCTCCATATTTTCCTCGGTGTCATTTACACCGGGAATCACAGGTATCCGTACAATCAGGGGTTTCCCCAGCCCGGCCAGGCGCTCCATATTATCCAGTATCCTTTCATTGGGGACTCCTGTATAGGTTCTGTGTACGGAAGAATCCATATGTTTTAAATCTGTAATAAATAAATCCGTGTCCGGAAAAATTTCCTCTATTGACTTCCAATCCGCATAAAGCGTGGTTTCCACGCAGGTATGGATGCCGCATTTCCTACATTCTTTCAGTAAATCTGACACAAATGAAACCTGCATCAGCGGTTCTCCCCCGGACAGGGTAACGCCTCCGCCTGAACTGTTGAAATAAGGAACATCTTTCAAAATAACATCCATCGCCTCAGCCACGGACATCTGCCGGCCCCATCTTTTGATGGCGTCTGCCGGACAGTCTTCCATGCATTTCATGCAATTTGTGCATTGCGTCCGGTCAATGGCAGTCAATTTCTGTTCCTCAAATACCAGGCTTCCTTTGTTCTCACAGGCATCCACGCAACACCCGCATTTATCCCTTCCTATGCATTTTACCGGATATATCCCGGGCTGCGGCGTTATTTTATGGCTTTCCGGATTCCCACACCACCTGCACTGCAAGGGACATCCCTTCAGAAATAATTCGGTTCGGATTCCCGGGCCGTCATGTACGGTGTATCGCTGTATATTGAAAATAATACCGCACTCTGGCATCATTTTCTCCTCACCTCACCTTATCTTTATTGCAACTGTATTCTAATATCAATTTATTTGTATTTAATTCCTTTTTAGAATTAAAATATTACTTTTTTCATTTTTTATATTTATAATTCCAAAATAGAATTATTCCAGAAAATATCTATGCTATTTTAGCAACTGGAATTCCAAGCGAACGTACAAATGAAAGGTGGGAAATATATATGAACAAGGCAGCTACAAAAAGCGCAGGATACGTTGCCGAATATATTGTCCTTGTTGTTGCCATTATCATCATCTGGATCATAATGGGCAGCAGCGGAAAACTAAATCCTATTATCATGCCGTCGCCTTCCAAAGTAGGCAGCACCATCCTGTCGCTGATACAAAGCGGCGAACTCTGGGAAAATCTGGGCATAAGCGTGCTGAGGGTCCTGCAGGGATACCTGCTTGCATCCGTGCTGGGCATTGTCTTAGGCATCCTGATTGGCCTTTCCAGACACCTTGACCGGCTGACCGGCCTGCTGATTCAGCTTATCAAGCCAATTCCTCCCATTGCATGGATTCCCCTTGTGATACTCTGGTTTGGAATTGGAGAAGGCGGCAAAATCTTTTTAATCTTTCTGGGCGGCTTTTTTACTGTTTTAATCAATGTCATTGACGGAATACACCAGACAGACACAAAGCTAATTGAAGTTTCCAAATCAATGGAAACGCCTTTTTTCAAGCACATATTCATGATGGTCATCCCCAGTGCCATGCCCAATATCTTTACGGGGCTGCGCACGGGCTTGAGTTCCTGCTGGATGTGCGTAGTCGCCGCGGAGCTTGTCTCTTCCACTACCGGACTTGGCTATCTGATTATGAATGCGCGGCAGTTTGGAAAAACAGATGTTGTAATTGTCGGTATGCTTACGATCGGCATCATCGGAAAAATTATGGATTCACTTTTGAAACTCGTTGAAAAACTTATCATCCGTTGGAATTGAGGTGCGTAAAATGGCAATCAGTGAAAATGAAACTAATTATATTACTGTCAAAGGACTGCATAAGTATTTCAGCCAGAGGGACAGTGAACAGATGCACATTCTTGACGACATCAATTTCAGCGTAAAAAAGGGCGAGGTCATCTGCATCGTAGGTTCGAGCGGATGTGGGAAAAGTACCTTGCTTCGCGCCATATGCGGGCTTGATGCGGAACACGAGGGAACTGTGCTGATTGATGGAGCAGAAATCACCAAACCTGACAAACACAGGGGCATGGTATTTCAGGAACACCGGCTCTTCCCCTGGCTTACCGTAGAACAGAATGTCGGATACGCCCTGAATAAAATTTCCAAAGAGGACAAAAAACGAAAAGTCCAGCATTATATTGACCTTGTGGGGCTAAACGGGTTTGAGAAATCCTATCCCCGCGAACTTTCCGGCGGCATGGCGCAGCGGGCGGGCATCGCAAGGGCGCTCGTCAACAAACCTTCGGTTCTCTTTCTGGATGAACCGTTCGGCGCCCTGGATGCCTTTACAAAAATATCCATGCAGAAAGCATTAAAGAAGATTCAGAAGAAATCTGATACCACCATGCTGCTTGTAACCCACGACATTGACGAGGCCGTGTACCTTGCAGACCGGATTATTGTCATGTCCGAAAGGCCTGGCCGGATTAAGCGCATTGTTACCGTAGACCTTCCCGGACACCGGGATCGAAACAGTTATGAATTTGTGGAAATCCGCAAAAGCATCTACAACGAATTTTTTACTGAAAATCCAAACGAAGAATAAGAGTACGATAGTTCCTTCGTATATATAACACCTGAAAGGAGTCTGTAACATGAAAAAATTACGTATTTTATCTATTTTTACTGCCCTGGCAATCGGAAGCAGCCTGCTGGCCGGCTGCGGTTCTTCCTCCCCTGACAAGTCCTCTGCTGCTGACAGCGCAGGTAACGATTCTTCCGTTGTAAACATTGCCATCCAGCCCTCGGCTGCATTCGTGCCGCTGTATGTTGCCCGTGAAAATGGCTGGATTGAAGAAGCGTTGAAGGAGCAGGGCGTTGAAGTCGTCTGGAACGAATTCGAATCCGGCCCGCCCATGAACGAATCCCTGGCATCCGGCAGTTCTGATATTGGAGTTATGGGCGACGTACCTGCTGTTTCTTCGATTGCTGCCGGCCAGGATAACGAAATCATTGCCATGGCCGCTGATGGAGCAAAATCATACGCCATGCTTGTAAGCGCTGATTCCACCATCACCACCCCCGCTGATTTAAAAGGGAAAAAAATCGGCACGACGGTAGGCTCCACCGGACATAACCTGACGGACAAGCTTCTGGCTGAAAATAACCTTGATATCAATTCTGACGTCGAGCTTGTCAATATAGCAACCGGCGACGCCGCATCTGTTCTTTCTACCGGCGCCGTTGACGCTGTTGCAATCTGGGAACCGAATGTGACAAGGCTTGTTGCGGATGGCACAGCAAAAATCATCGGCGAAGGCCCCGACTGTGGACTGCTGGGCGTAAATCCCATTATTGCAAGGGCAGAATATGCAAAGAACAATCCAGAGGTTATCCGCGTAATTATTGAGCAGTATGCAAGAGGCGTTGCCGCGCTTGACAATCTTGATGAGGAGACCAAAAACAAAGTTGCCAAAGACCTTTCCCTTGATGCAGACCTTCTGTCAGACGTCACTGCAAAGTATGACTACACGGTAGTAATCTCCGATGCAGACGTTGAAAATTTACAGGATACCATAGCCTTCCTTGTAAAAATCGGAAACCTTGAAAAGGAATATACGATTGACGATTATGTAAAAAAAGAATATGTAGAAAATGCTGATGTTGCGCAATATCTCAAGTAATCTGCCGCATAACATTTTCTATGGTTCTTTCACACATTTCGCTGCCGCAAAGCTCCACTTATGCGGCAGCATTTTTATATATACGTCCATGTGGTCTTTGTCATGAACCACCATTTTATCAAGCATCCTGGCATAGTATTCATCTTCATACAGGACGCCTGCTAACAATTCGTCAATGACGTCTTTTATCTCTGATAAATCTACAAAAACAACCGCAGCTATTGTTTTGATGAGGCTGTCCGCAATTTTCTGGCGGTCAATTTTAAGTTTCCTGCAGACAAGGTATAATAAATAAACGGCATCCTCATTGCGAATGCTTTCTCCAAAACAGCCCGCCTGGTTTCCCGCTTTGTCAATATGGGGCCTGCCATGAGCTGCTGCTTCATAGCAGCGCCAAGCCTTGTATCTGCTGCCATCCTTTCGTGTCTTATATCTGGCAACATAACCTGCCCCGCATCTGCCACACTTGATTTTCCCAGAAAAAGGATAGCGGTTGCTATATTTTGATTTTCCGTTTTGCGAACCTGATTTTAAATCCAGGATACGATTTGCCTTATCAAACAGCTCACGGGAAATGATCGGCTCATGGTGGTCTTTGATAATCACAAATTCTTCCTGTCCCCGGTTGTATTTCTTTTGATGAGATAAAAAATCCGGCGTGTAGGTTTTTTTCTGCACCAGGTCACCGCAGTATTTTTCATTGCGGAGTATACGAAGGATTACCGTATTCTGCCACTCTTTCGCACGCATAGGCCTGACGCCTTCTTCCCGAAGTTCACGGGCAATCACATGCGTTCCCTTGCCCTCGTCCACAAACTTATGGAAGATAAGGCGGACAATTTCTGCCCCTTCCTCATTGATGTACATTTTTCCGTCTTTCACGTCATAACCAAGCATACTCCGCCCGAACACGACTCCCTGCTCCATACGGCGTTTCTGTCCCCACTTCACGCGTTCGGATGTCCTGCGGCTCTCTTCCTGCGCAATTGAGGACATGATGGCAAGACGAAGCTCCGCATCGCCGTCCAGGGTATTGATATTATCATTCAAAAAGATAACGCCCACCCCATGCTTTTTCAATTCGCGGGTATAATAAATGCTGTCCAGGGTATTTCTCGCAAAACGTGAAATCTCTTTTGTGATGATCAAATCAAAATCGCCATTGGCGGCACATGCAACCATGCGGTTAAATTCTTTCCGTTTTCTGGTGTTTGTGCCCGTAATGCCTTCATCCGCAAATATTTCGTATAATTCCCAGTCGGGGTTTCGCTCAATATACTGCCTGAAGTACCTCTGCTGGCTGTCAAAAGAATTTTCCTGGTCTTCCTTGTCCGTTGACACGCGGCAGTATGCCGCCACGCGTTTTTTCTTTTCTGCAATTTGCCGCTCCTGATTCAGGCGTTCATATCTGTTCATTGCCATACTGCCATGCGCTCCTGCTGTTTTCCCATCTTTTCAAAACGTCAGGGATTTTCTGCACATTTTTCAAGTTCAAGCAGGCAGCGTTCCCGCTGCGATGCTGTCAACAGATTTCTTTTTTCCAGTGAGAACAGGATTGACCTTTGCATATTCATAAGAAATGCGGCGTGTTCCCGCTCGTTTAGTTCCGGTACAGGCTCGCCGACATAGACAAATTCCCTGTGTTTCATGTGACAGACACCCCCTCATGTTCAATGTATGAGAAGACGCCTGTCCCGTATGACAAGTAGTAAGTGGAACATTACCGCTGCTTCTCCAGGTACAGAAGAACTGGCGCACATGGAAATCATCTGCGCCATCGTCTATCAGCTGACGAAGGATTTGACGCCGGAAGAAATCAAAGCATCCGGTTTCGACAAATATTACGTGGACCACACGCTTGCACTGTGGCCGCAGGCAGCAGGCGGAATCCCGTTCAATGCCTGTGAATTCCAGTCCAAGGGCGATCCCATCACAGACCTGACGGAAGATATGGCAGCAGAACAGAAAGCAAGGAGCACCTACGAGAACATTCTGCGTCTTGTCAAAGACCCGGAAGTCTGCGATCCTATCCGTTACCTGCGTGAACGTGAAGTCGTTCACTTCCAGCGTTTCGGCGAAGCAAACCGGGAAGATTGCAGTAAATCGAAACACAAACAATATAATCACTAAGACGCATACCCACACGCCCCTCAAAGCTGTGGACTTCGGCTTTCACACCCAAAGAAAGGACAAACTTATAGATATTCATTTATGCCTTAATTACCTTTTATCAATGACAAAATAGTTGATACTAAATTGTAATTGATGTTACCATATTTGCAGGTCATGTTTGCAAATCTTTTATTTTATGTTTTTTATGCTAAGATACCATATGGAGGGAAGATAATGGAGATAAAGACAAGAAAAATAAATGATAAACCATTAACGATAATTATTGAATACCCCGTATTAGATACTAAAACCAAAAGACTAATCAAAAAAATTGAAGCTCTTGATTTTGTGGTCAGTGGTAATAGCAACGGAAAGGTTTTTCAAATTCACATTTCGGATATATATTACATGGAATCTGTAGAAAGAAAAACTTTTTTGTACACGAAAGATGAAGTTTATATGACAGAGAAAAAATTATACGAATTTGAAGAAATGTTTAGAGAAACAGGTATCATACGAATCAGTAAATCTTGTTTGATAAACATGGATATGCTTTATAGCATAAAACAACTGATGAACAGCCAGCTTGAAGCAACACTGATCAATGGAGAAAAGCTGATTGTGGCAAGAACTTATTTGAAAAATATTAAGAATATTTTAAAGGAGGACGTAAGGTGCTAAAAGAAATTCTGAAAAAAACACTCATATTCGCAGCTATCATAATTTTAGTGGTATTTTTCTTTTCATTTTTATTGATTGGAATGACGCCGGAAATCATGCTTGTGTTTGAGATTTTTATCTTGTCCTTTTTTGTTAACGTTATTCAACATTTGGTAAAGCAAGTCATATGCACACATTTTTTGATAAATATTATGATTGAGTATTTTTCTATTTCTATTTTTGTTTTCCTGTATGGATATTTTGTTGAATGGTTTTTTAAATCAAACTGGTGGATAGCGTTTGTGTATGTGGCAATCGTATATGTTCCGGCTTATTTTCTTGATATGGCAGTTGTTAAAAAGGATATTCATTATATCAATGCACAATTGGAAAGGAGACGTAAAAACAATGAAAAAATCTAATGACACAAAACAATTAATTCTGTTTTTTATCATCACGCTTGCGTGGACATGGGGATTTGGATTTGCCCCTGTTTTTATGGGAATAGAGGGAACACCGTTAGGAACATTCCTGTTTTATTTTGGCGGCGGTGCACCATCTGCCACAGCATTGTTTATTGTATTCTTAACATACTCAAAAGAACAAAGAAAAGATTATTTTATGCGTTGCTTTAGTTTTCGATATATGGGGATAAAATGGCTTGTCTTAATAATTTTATTCTTTGCATTGATTTCAGTTGTGGGAATTTGGATAGGTGTGTGTCTGTTAGGTTATGAAATGCCGGGAATGAATTTTGTTCATGCGATTGCACAAAATCCGTTTAATCTGTTTTTGATATTGCTCATTTCTGTTATTTCCGGTCCGCTAAATGAAGAATTTGGTTGGAGAGGTTATGCTTTGGATAGATTGTTTGTAAGGTACGGATTTACAAAAGCTACTTTGCTCTTAGGCTTTATTTGGGGGATTTGGCATTTGGCATGGTTTTTTACACCGGGACAGGCGCAATATAATTTACTTCAAGATTCGTTATTTGATGCCGTTATGTACATACCAAGTGTTATGCTTTTCAACTTTGCCGTTTCATATGTTTATATTAAAACGAAAAGAAGCATTTTGGCGGGAGCACTGGTACATATGTTTTCAAATTTATTAGGAAGTCAGATTCTTTCTCCATATTCAACCGAAATCAGCATGACTATTCGATGTACTAAAATTTTCTTTTGTGGCTGCCTTGCTTTATATTGTATTTTTTCAAAAAAATTTAACGAGGAATACAATGGCAGGTTACACCAGTGACGTTTTTTAAAGGACTTTTTAATCAAATTCACAAAAAATTTACCTTTCAGGACAAAAATAAAACTAAGGCCAGGAACCTGTTTTTAGATTCCCGGCTTATGGTTTTATTATGCTGTCCGTTCTGCTTTCAGTTTTTTCACTTCTTCAAGTGGAAGCCCTGCATATTCTGCAATTTTTTCAAGTGTCAAAATCCCATCTGCCAACATTCTCTTTGCAGAATTGATTGCTCCCTCTTTCAATGTCTGATTCCTCATATCTTCCATAGCCCGGCACATAATCTCGATTCCCTCCTTGCTCTCTTTGAAAAATCTCACCCTATCCGCCAGTGTACCATAGTACATATTCCCCCAAATAACGCCATATGGATTCCACTGATAATAG
>CAJUOE010000086.1 GCA_910587895.1 uncultured Lachnospiraceae bacterium | reverse complement strand
GTGGAGAGAAAACGCAGAAAAAGACTGCTTGCAGGCAGTTTTCTGTGTTTACCTGAGACTATAGGGCGAAAGCCCGCAGCGAGGCGAAGCCGAGCTGGCATGGCGGAGTGGAGAGAAAACGCAGAAAAAGACTGCTTGCAGGCAGTTTTCTGTGTTTACCTGAGACTATAGGGCGAAAGCCCGCAGCGAGGCGAAGCCGAGCTGGCACGGCGGAGTGGAGAGAAAATACAGAAACTAACTGCCCGCAGGAAGAGGAAACCATGAGAAAAGCGCAGCAAAAACAAATACAGGAAATACTTGCGCTTTTGGAGCAGGCGCATGACGAGATCAGGAGCGGCATAGAGCATGGAGAGAATGCGAAGGCTATGGATTTGCTGGCACAGTGTCAGGACAGCGCCGTGCAGATCGGGGAGCTGATCGAGAAGACAGAGGGGGAAGGCAACCCTGCCATATTGAAGCTGGAAGAATACTGCGAAACGGTTTATGAAGCCTATGATTTGCTTTCTAATGGGACGGCATTCAATCCGGCAAAGACGAGGAAAAGACTGCGCAAAGCGCTCATTCATGTTGAGAACAGTGTAAAAAATGATATAAAAATCCGGTTGGAAATGGTTTTCCTGCCCTATAAAGCGAGTATGTGGGATTCCTTGGAAAGCGTCTGGCGCGCCGCGGATGCGGATCCGGACTGTGATGCCTATGTGGTGCCGATTCCCTATTATGATAAAAACAGGGACGGTACGCTCGGAACGTATCATTATGAAGGCGACAGATTCCCGGCGGATGTGCCGGTGGTGCATTATGAGGAGTACCGTTTGGAGGAAAGAGAACCGGACGCCGTTTTTATACATAATCCTTATGATAATATGAATTTTGTGACGAGTGTAGAGCCAAGGTTTTATTCTTTTGAAATAAAAAAACATACGCCGTGTCTGGTTTATATTCCCTATTATGCGACTTCCGGAAATATGAGCGAGGCGCAGTCGTCCTGTATGGCCTATTATTTTGCGGATTATATCATCATACAGGCGGAGAAATATCGCAAATTTTTTGATCCGGAGCTGCCGGAGGAAAAACTCGTGCCGCTGGGCTCGCCTAAGTTTGATAAGGTGATACGGCTTTGCCGGAATCCGTCCGAACCGCCTGAAGACTGGAAAGAGAAGATGGCGGGGCGGAGAGTGTATTTCTTTAACACGAGCATTAACGGTATGCTGGCCAATACGGAAGCGTTTTTAAGGAAGATGGAATATGTGTTTCGCTGTTTCGCAAAATGTGAGGATGCCTGTCTGCTGTGGCGTCCGCATCCGCTGTTAGAGTCTTCCTTTGCTTCTATGCGCGCGGAGTATAAGCCTGTCTACGATAAATTGAAGCAGTATTTTATGGAAAATAATCTGGGTATTTTTGATGATACGCCTGAGATCGAGCCGACGATTGCATTATGTGACGCCTATATCGGCGACGGAGCCACTTCGGTGACGGCACTGTTTGCAGCGGCGGGGAAACCGCTTTTTCTGTTAGACAATCAGATTGACCGCGAGCCGGAGAAAGAGGACTGGCGGGGCAATGTAATACCGGGATTTTTCCATGATGGAAACGGCAGATATATGGTGACCGGCGGCGGGGCGCTGTTTTATGATGCGGAAGGCTGCTATCAGTATAAATATGCGGGCAGTCTGTGTGAATATCAATCCATTTATGCCGGTTACTACTTGTCCTATGTGGTCTCTGTTTTGGGAAAAGATTATGCGTGTCCCGGCAATGCGCAGGAGATTCTGCTTTTGGAGCAGGGGAAAATAGTTAAAAGGATCGGACTGGAAAGAAGACTTGAACAGCCGGGCGCGTTCTGTGCAGCGACAGCCTGCGGGAAATATCTGCTCTTGCTGCCAAACAGGTATCCGGCTCTTGTACGCTATGACACAGTGACAGGGGAAATCCGCTATTGTACGGAGGGACTTGATGTCTTTATTGATGAGTCAATGGGGGAAAGGCGGTTTGGCGGTTTTTGTGTCTGGAAGGAGTATCTATTTCTGGCATCTCCCGTGAACAATTATGTGACGGGGATTCATGTGCCAACAGGAAAGACACAGATCATGTCCACGAAGGCAGAAAATACCTGTGGATGCGTTTTTCTGGTCGCAGACGGGGAGGAGCTCTGGCTTCTGCCCTATGAGGGTTACACCATTACCAGATGGAATCCGGAAAGCGGAGAGATGCGGGAGTATGACTGCAGGATAGACGGATTGGAATGTAGACATCCTATTTTCGGATATGTGTGTGATACGGCGCCGTTCGGTTTTCCGGCTGTTCTTGAGGATGTCCTGTATCTGCCGCCGGGATGGGGAAATCGGTATCTTCGTCTGGATAAGGAGACAGGGGAGAGCAGTGTCTGGGAGCCGGCGTGGGGGGAAAAACAAAAAAAGGCCGACTGCTATTACCCGCCGAGCGGAGAGTCCGCCATATTTATCAAAGTTTCGGAGGGCAAAGCGGAAGAGGAATGGCAGCTTTACACATATGCGGATAAAAAATTGTATGAGATCAATTTGTTTACCGGCGACTGTCGGGAACGGCCGCTTGCCTTTCAAGCCGAGGACATGCAGAAACTGGCGGTTGGATTCGACCGTGCCTCTGAATGGAATAGTTATACGGCCTGCGAGGAGGATGCCTTTCATACGCTTGCAGATTTTTTACAGGAGACTCTGCCGGGCAAACCTTTTGATCCGGAGCGGGCGGGGCGCGAGTTTGCACAGATTGCGGCAAACAGTGACGGGACATGCGGAGAAAAGACATATACGTTTGTGCGGGATAAACTTACGGGGATATAACGGAAAAATCGGTGATGCTGTGACAGATAAAACAGGAAACGGAGTTCTATATGAAAAAGGTGATTACATACGGCACCTTCGATCTCTTGCATGAGGGACATTACCGTCTTTTGGAGCGGGCGAAGGCATTGGGAGATTACTTGATCGTCGGTGTCACCTCGGAGGCTTATGACAAGGCGAGAGGGAAACTGAATGTGATAGATTCTCTGGCGACGCGAATTGAAAATGTGAGAAAGACAGGCTTTGCCGATGAGATCATCGTGGAGGAATCTCATGGGCAGAAGGTGCAGGATGTCAAGAAGTACAAGATTGATATTTTTACGGTAGGCTCTGATTGGACAGGCACATTTGACTATATGAAGGACTACTGTCAGGTGGTTTATCTGGAAAGGACAAAAAATATTTCCAGTACCATGCTGCGGGTACAGAATAAGCGGATTCACAGAATCGGGATAATCGGTACGGGGCGGATTGCAGAGCGGTTTGTCCCGGAAGTCAAACTGGTCAGCGGCATTACCACACAAGGGTGTTACAATCCGCATGTGGAGAGCGCAAAGCGGTTTGCCGAAAGATGGGAAATTGAGGCATATGAAGATATAGAGAGTTTTTATGAGGCAATGGATGCAGTCTATATCGCGTCGCCTCATGAGACACATTATGAGTATATTAAGTCAGCGCTGGAGCACGGCAAGCATGTACTCTGTGAGAAGCCCATGGTGCTGAAAGCCGCGCAGGCGGAGGAGCTGTTTCGCTATGCGAGAGCGCATGAACTGATTTTGTTTGAGGGAATAAAGACCGCGTACTGTCCTGGATTTAATAAGCTCCTGGGGGTTGCCTGCAGCGGCATCATCGGGAGTATAAGAAATGTGGAAGTGTGCTTTACCAAGCTGGAAAACCCGGATAACCGGGAATTGACTGACCGGAAGTATGGTGGCAGCCTGACGGAGCTTGGCAGCTATGTGATGCTCCCCATATTAAAACTTTTTGGAGAAAATTACGACGACATTCGTTTTGATGTAATCAGAGGAGAGAATGGGCTGGATCTGTTTACAAAAATTTCAGTCAGCTATGCCAACGGCATTGCAACGGCCACCTGTGGGTTGGGCGTGAAGTCTGAGGGAAGACTTTTGATTGCCGGGACTAAGGGATATATGATTGCGGAGGCGCCCTGGTGGAAGACATCCTATTTTGAGGTGCACTATGAAAACCCGTTGGAGGTGGAAAAGTACTCCGAACGTTTTCTGGGAGAGGGTCTGCGGTATGAGATCAGTGATTTTCTTTCCATGATGAACGGCAGGAACAGCAGCGAATTTAAGCTGACTAGGAGCGAGTCGGTGGCGCTTGCCGATATCATGGAGAAGTTTTTGAAAGCGGAGGGGCGCGTAGAGAAATAGAATGTGGCCATGATGGTTTTGAACGGACAGATGACAGGCTGTCAGGAGTTGGGGGAATAGGAGCGGTTTCGATGAAAATTTGGGCGCACAGAGGATGCAGTCAGCGATATCCTGAAAATACGATGCTTGCCTTTGAAAAGGCGGCGGAACTAAAGGGGCTGACGGGGATCGAATTGGATATACAGCTCACAAAGGACGGGGAGATCGTCGTGATTCATGATGAGAGAGTGGACAGGACGACGGAGGGAGCCGGGTATGTGAAGGATTTTACACTTTCGGAACTAAAAAGACTGCATATTTACGCAGACGAAAATCCGGCGCAGTCCATTCCGACCATTAATGAAGTGCTTGATCTGCTGCAGGATAGAATGAAGGGCGGATTAAAGCTCAATATAGAACTGAAAAACAGCGTGAATCCCTATGAGGGGATGGAAGAAAAGATCGTGGAGCTGATCGGGCGGTACGGTTTGCAGGAGAATATTGTCTATTCTTCGTTTTACGCGCTGTCTCTGGAAAAGCTGCGGGAGATAGAGCCGCAGGCGGAGATCGGGATTCTGGATACTAAGGTTTCTGACTGCTTGTATAAAGGGAAGGGCGGATGCGGCGCAAAGGCCTTGCATCCTTGCTGGCAGGGAATTGATTTGTCACCTGAAAAATTACAGGGATATACGGTGCGGGCATGGTTTTCCGGGCATCTGTATCCTGAGAAGCCGACGGGGACGAAGCTCGATTTGGATGTGTTGGAGAAGCGTGGAATTACGGATGTGTTTTTGAACGAGCCGGAGCGGTATTTGCTGGTTTGAAAGTAGCGTGAGAAGAACTTCTAGCCACTCACAGCAGAGGCTGTTTCGCGGAGAAGTTCTAGGAGTTGCCTTGCAACTCCGTCTCACGCAGGAGAATGCCTGAAATGCGGCATTCTCCGCACCGATTTGAGATTCCGCGATGCGGAATCATCGCGGTTAGAGTGTGCGGAAAACGAAAATTTCCTTATATTTGGTTGATTTATAAATAGCAAGGCACCTTGACAATTTCATACTTTATATCAGATTTGGCGACGGCTTTTCTTTATATGCCTTTAATACAATGTTAGAATGAGGGTAACAAAGGTTTGCGTATGGAGGGTACGGAATGCGCTATTTCAATACGGAAGGACGCTGTGATCCGGAGTCGGGTTTGCAGGGCGGCTTCCAGACCGATTGTGCTGATGATTGATGAGGTGGACAGCGCATCCAATAATCGGGTGTTTATTGACTTTTTGGCACAGCTTCGCGCGTATTATCTGAAACGGAGAAAGAAGCCGATTATCAATGGCACGGGAAATTATTATCTCGAAGCGCAGACAAAGGATGCTTCCAGAACCGACGTGATCGTGGATTACTTAGGGCAGCAGTTTGTGGTGGAACTGAAAATCTGGCGTGGAAATGAGTATAATGAGCGAGGGGAAAGACAGATTACCGAATACTTGGACTACTATCATCTGGATAAGGGCTACATGCTCAGCTTTAACTTTAATAAGAAGAAGGAAGTGGGCGTGAAGGAACTGCAGGTTGGGGATAAGATGATCGTGGAGGCGGTGGTGTGAGGAAGGCTTCCCTAAGAACGGAAAAACGTCAAAAAGAGATCAAAATTATTGTTGACAGCTGCGTGCGATGCTGTTAGAATATAGGCATCAAAGGAATTCTAACAGTTGTGCGTTCGGCACGTTCAAGACAGCTTCTGTCGGATTTTTTCTTTGAAACATAACAGAAAACGGCAGGAGAGAATGAGAGGGTGCAATTTGTTATGACATATCATATCCTGCCAGAGAAAGGGAGGATACCATATGTCAAGACGAAGACAAAAGAAGAGACACGCAAGCAGGCGACCGGAGCAGTACAGGCAGAAACAAAGACAAATGCAGCGGAATGTAAAGGACAGGTTGTTCCGGTATCTGTTTGAGAAAGACAGATATGCGCTTCTGGATTTGTACAACGCGTTGAATGGGACAGCATATGAGGATTCATCACAGCTTGAGATTGTGACGATTGAGAGCGCGGTTTATGTAGTGATGAAGAACGATTTAGCCTATATTCTGTCCGGTACATTAAGCATGTATGAGCACCAGAGTACATACAGCCCGAATCTGCCGGTAAGGTTTCTGATCTATCTGGCGCAGGAGTACCAGATGGTGATCGAGAAGGCGGAGAGAAGCCTGTATGGAACCGGGCAGATTACCTTGCCTACGCCACAGTGCGTTGTCTTTTACAACGGCGTGAAGGAGATGCCGGAAGAGCAGACGTTAAAGCTGTCAGATGCCTTTGAAAATAGGAAGGCGCAGGCAGATGTAGAGCTGACGGTGCGGATGCTCAACATTAACCACGGACATAATAATAAGCTGATGGAGAAGTGTAAGGTTTTGGATGAGTATTCTAAGCTGGTAGCCGTGATAAGAGATTGTATGGCTGCTGAAAAGGATATGCAGACAGCTTTGAACAGAGCGGTGGATTATTGTATAGAAGAAGGTATCTTGAAGGAGTTTCTCTTAAAGAACCGTGCGGAGGTGTTAGGAATGTTATTGGAAGAGTTTGATGCGGAGAAATATGAGAGGACGATACGGGGCGAGGGAAGAGAGGAGGGAAAAAAAGAAGGCCTGAAGATAGGTATGCGTTTGAGCATAGAGATTCTGCAGGAGACCAATCAGACAAGAGAGGACGCAAAGAAAAAGATAGCGGAGAAGTATTCGGTATCTGAAGATGAGGCAGAGCAGGAACTCTTACTGTACTGGAAGGGGAACTGAATGACTTGAAGTAGTAAAGGCATATTAGATATAGAAATATAGATAAAATTAGAAAAATCTGATGTAGAGTATGGAATTGTCGTATTTTGCATCAGATTTTTATTTGGTTAAGTTCAACTTGTTCGACAAGAAAAAGGAGACATGATGACAGATTATCAGAAGATACGGGATGCAATTGAGCGGTCACTTAATTCAGAAAAAAGTAATTTTATCATCTATCTGTATGGAGAATACGGCGTGTTGGCAAAGCGGATTCTAAACGACAGTTTTGGGATAGTAGAAGATTATGTGATTGACAACAGGCTTTCCCAATATAACAGTAGTATCAAGAATTTGGATTTTTTCAAGGAGTTGGACAGCAGTAAATATACCGTTTTGTTTACTTGTGCGAATCCGGACATATATGACGAGGCGTTACAACCTTTAAAGCAGTTTTTTGACGCAGACCAGATTATAGATATATTTAGTAGTAATTTCGAAGAGAGAGGGGTAACATGTCGCGGAAAATATAGCTATGGCCCATTGTGCGATCATTGGTTAGTGGAATCGGTTGGGGCGTTTTGTAGCTTTGCAGAGGGGACTGATGTTGTAGAGAATCATGCTGTTGGCTATATATCTACGCATCCATTCTTATATTTAGGTGGCATAGCGGATACAATTCGGGAGAAAAGATGGGATGAGTGGAGAGGGAGTGAAATTTATTTTGAGGGAGTTGCACCTAAAGGAGAAAATTATAAGTTAAAGCGAATACATGTTGGGAATGATGTGTGGTTAGGAAAAAACGTTTTGATTACAAATAGTGCGGATATCGGTAACGGAGTTATTGCGGGAGCGGGTGCTGTCATAACAAAAGATGTCCCAGACTATGCTGTAGTTGCAGGGAGCCCGGCTCGAATTATTAGATATAGATATACACAGGAGCAGATTATAGCATTAAATAGAATTGCATGGTGGAATTGGTCTGATGAAAAAATAAGGGAATGCTATGATGATTTTTTTGAAGAAGTAGAAGTGTTCATTAATAAACATAAGGATGATTGATAAAGAAAGTATGATGGCGGGATGAATTATTACAAGACAAAATTATATAAAGCAGAAATCAAAAAGAATATAGAACATAATAATATGCTGCAGGTGCTTAGCGGAAAAGTGTGTGTTGTTACAGGAGCGCGGGGGATGATCGGAAGCGAACTGATTGATACGATTATGTTTGCAAATCAATACTATGGTTTAAATTGTAAGGTCTATGGCATAGTCCGAAATATGTCGGTGGCTTCTGAACGGTTTCATTCATTTATTAATGATGATTTCTTTGAATTGATACAGGCTGATATTAATACGGATTTTATTCGTGTTAATGAGAATGTTGATTATATTATTCATGGAGCAAGCAATACGCATCCGGTCTATTATGCGACACGTCCAATAGAAACAATACTTACCAATACTGTCGGGACAAGTCGTGTTCTGGAATTTGCTTCGGAGCATAAATGCCAAAAGTTTATTTTTTTATCTTCGGTTGAAGTGTACGGCGAGAATAGAGGAGATGTAGATAAGTTTACTGAAGATTATTTGGGATATTTAGACTGTAATACTCTTAGAGCTGGCTACCCGGAAGGGAAAAGAGTGGGGGAGGCATTGTGTCAGGCATACATAGAGGAGAAAAATCTGGACTGCATAATACCAAGAATATCAAGATGCTATGGCCCTGGGCTTCTAAATGAGGATTCCAAGGCGCTGTCACAATTTATTCATAAGGCGGTAGACAGAGAAGATATTGTATTAAAAAGTAAAGGGAACCAATTATACTCTTATATTTATGCGGCGGATGTAGTTAGTGCAATTTTGTTTCTTATTTCGAGTGGACAGAGGGGAGAAGCGTATAATCTCTCAGGTATTGAATCGGATATTACGCTCGCAGAATTGGCAGATTGTGTTGCTGCCATTGCTGGCACAAAAGTAATCTATGATATACCTGATGAAAAGGAGGCGGCAGGATACTCTAAGGCGACGAAAGCTTTGTTAGATACTTCGAAGATAGAAAGTCTTGGGTGGCATTCGCGTTATTCAGTTAAAGAGGGAATTAGAAGAACGTTAGAAATGCAGGGATACTATTTGGGGGAGTGAGATGAATACAGCAATCGTAATTGCGGCGGGTGTAGGACAGAGAACAGGACAGTGTGTACCGAAGCAGTTTATCAATGTATTGGATAAACCTATCATAGCCTATACTTTGGAGAAATTTCAAAAATCGGAAAAGATAGACAGTATAGAAGTGGTTTGTCTGAAAGGTTGGGAAGAAGTTTTAAAAGTTTACGCCCTACAATATGGCATCGCAAAATTGAAATGGATCGTTACGGGTGGAAACAGCAGCCAGGAATCCATATACATAGGACTGAAATATCTGGAGGATATTTGTGGGGAAGGAGATATTGTAGTGATCCATGATGGGATCAGACCGATGGTTGAAGAGGATATCATCGATTCGTGTATCGATATCTGCCAAATACGAGGTAACGGCATTACGGCGCTTCCTGTTTACGAACAGATTTTTAAAGCTGATAATGGAGAATCGTCAAAGGAGTATATTCCCAGAGACAGTTTAAAGGTTTTACAGACGCCGCAGGCTTATAAATATAGTGAAATAAAGAAGGCGTATGATGAGGCTTTTGCAAAAGGAATAGGGATTCAAGGATCAGCGTATGCGAATACGATGATGGCTGAGTTGGGCAATACGCTCTACTTTTCAAAAGGTTCGACCAAAAATATAAAGATTACGACAAAAGATGATATAGAAATTTTCAAAGCTATGTTGAGGATGGAAGAATGATAGAATTGGATGCGACAACACTTCGAAAGCTCCAGATGACTGAGCTTGAGATGTTAAAGGAAGTGGATAGGATATGTAGAAAATATGATATTAAGTATTCTCTCGACGGCGGAACATTGTTGGGCGCAATACGGCATAACGGCTTTATTCCGTGGGATGATGACGCAGATGTTGTAATGTTAAGACCTGAGTATATTAGATTTTACAAAGCATGTAAGAAGGAGCTGGATAAGGATAAGTTTTTTCTGCAGGATTTTAGGACAGATTTGGACTACCGATGGGGGTACTCTAAAATGCGCAGAAATGGAACAGTCTTTTTGAGGGAGGGACAGGAGCATGGTAAATGGAACCAAAGCGTATTTATAGATATTTTTGTGTACGATCAAGTGCCGGATTCAAAAATACTTCGGAGGATTCATTTGCTAATCTGTTTTTGTATCAGGAAGGGATTGTACGCAGAGGTTGGCAGGAAAAGCGCCTCAAACGGACTTTTCAGAAAGCTATACCAGTTGCTCTATATAATTCCACGGGACAGATGGGTCAGACAACTTGAAAAGATGGCAGAGATTACAAGCAGGAAAAGGACAGAGCTTGTCAGACATATGACTTATCCATATAGAAAGGAATGTCGATATGGGTTGCCCAGAGAGTGTTTTGACGAGTACATAGATAAGGAATTTGAAGGTTTTAAATTTAAAATATTTAAAAACTATGATCTATATTTAACAAGGTTATATGGTGATTATATGATACTGCCGCCAGTGGAGAAAAGAAAAGTACATCCGGTGAGTAAGATTAAGTTAATAGATTGAAAGGTGAGAATATGTCAAATTTGGAAGAACAGATTGAAAAGGAAAAACAGAGGTATTTAGATTATGCCGACCGGAATAGTGATAAGCGAATATATATTTATGGGGCGGGAAAACAGGCGGTTCCGATTGCCGATTTTTATAAAAAGAACAACGTTTCGATAGATGGATTCTGTGTCACAGACCGATCGAGTAACAGAAAGAATATCAATGGAATGCCGGTATATCAGGTGGATGAGCTCCCTCATGCAGATGCTGCGTTTGTATTTGGGGTGAGGGTTCAGCTAAATGATGAAATAGAGAAGATATTGAAAGAAAATGGCTATACTAATTTTTTGCCGGCATCAAATTTGATTCGCTATTTAGGGGAATATGGGTACAGCTTCTATACAAGTCCCATGATTGAAATTACAACGAAGCTGGGATGTGCGGTAAATTGTAAATTTTGTCCACAAGAGTTATATATTAAGGAATATTTAAAAGAAGGAAATCCAGATACCGTATTATCTTTCGAAAATTATAGAATATGTATCGATAAATTGCCGGAAAATACAATTGTTGAATTTGCTGGATTTACGGAACCTTTTTTTAATGCAAGGTGTATGGAGATGATTCAATATGCGAAAAACAGAGGGCATAGAGTAAATTTATTTACGACGCTCCGGGGATTGAAATTGGATCAGATAGATCAACTGCTGGAGATCGAATTTGAGGAGTTCGTTCTGCATGTTCCGGATCGTGAAGGTTATGCTGTTATTCCTGTGGATGAAGAGTATAGGGAAATTATAAAAAGATTAAGCGTGGCAAAGAAGCCAAATGGAAACAGTTTCATTGATTACGCCTGCGCGCAGGGGACGGTGGAGGATGAGATAACAGAACTGCTGGGAAACGATATTAGAATTTATGTGGTTCTCAACGATAGGGCAGGAAATTTGCAGGATAGCTGTCTGTATGGAAAAAAGGGAATTCGTGGCAGGATAAGGTGTGAACTTTCAAAAGATATTAACCATAATGTTTTACTGCCGGACGGGCGGGTGATTCTGTGCTCGAATGATTGGGGATTAAAGCATGTCATGGGGAATCTGATACACGAGACATATGAGCAGATTCTGGACGGTGACGAGGCGAATAGAATAAGAGAGGCGATGATGAACGAAGGCGGCGCATTCGTTTTGTGTAGAAACTGTTTTCAGGCAATATGCGAGGGAGATTTTTAAATGTACATAGAAAAAATCGACAGTCCAAAAGATTTGAAAAAGCTGAATGTAGAGCAGTGTGTTGTTTTAGCAGATGAAATACGATATGCGCTTTTGCATGCCATTAGCGCGACAGGGGGACACCTTTCTTCCAATTTGGGAATTGTGGAAGCGACGATAGCGTTACACTATGTATTTGATTCCCCAACAGATAAGATCATTTTTGATACTTCGCATCAATGCTATACACATAAAATACTTACAGGGCGAAAAGATGCATACTTAGAACCAAAGCAGTATAAAAAGTATTCCGGCTATACAAACCCGGACGAGAGCGTACATGATTATTTTAAACTGGGTCACACTTCAACGTCAATTAGTTTGGCTTGTGGCTTGGCAAAGGCAAGAGATTTGAGAGGAGATAAAGAAAATGTAATAGCCGTTATAGGAGATGGTTCACTAAGCGGTGGAGAAGCATTCGAGGGATTAAATTTCGGTGGCTCTGAGATAAGGGGAAATCTAATCATTTTGTTTAATGATAATCAAATGTCAATTGCAGAAAATCATGGGGGAATGTACGAGAGCATAAATGCGCTTCGTATGTCCAAAGGCGAGACACCGAATAATATCTTTCGGTTTTTGGGATATGAATATAAATACATCGGAGATGGAAATGATCTTATGAACCTGATACCGATTTTTCAGCAGATTAAGGATATTGACCATCCGATTGTACTGCATATGTGCACTATGAAGGGGAAGGGTTATGATGTATCCGAACAAAAAAGGGAAGAAACACATTTTGTTAAGTCATTTGATTTGAAACTGGGTGATGTTCAACAAAAAATTGCGGGCGAGAGATATGATCTGATTGTCAGAGATTTTTTGCTTGAAAAGATGAAGGCGGATAGAAACGTTGTGATAATGACGGCGGCAATGCCTGTTACACTGTCCTTATCAGAAGAGCTGAGAAAACAGATTGGAGAGCAGTACATAGACGTTGGGATTGCGGAAGAGCATGCAATATCAATGGCGGGAGGAATTGCCAGAAATGGCGGAAAGCCTGTATTTTTTACCAGATCGACCTTCTTCCAGAGAGCCTATGACCAGATATCACAGGATGTATGTATCAATAAACTTCCGATTACCATGATACTGATTAATTCATCTGTTTATGCTGCTACGGATATGACGCATATTGGCACTTTTGATATTGCCATGATGTCAAATATTCCGAATCTTGTAATGCTGGCGCCGACCAATAAAGAGGAATATCTGGCAATGCTTGATTGGAGTATTGAGCAGGACGAGTATCCTGTGGCAATACGACCGCCAAGAAACGGTATATATCATGCCGACTATGAGGTTAACAGGGATTATAGTGTGATCAATAAATTCCAGATGACGATTCAGGGAGAAGAAATAGCAGTAATAGCGTTAGGTGATTTTTATCAATTAGGTGAAGAAGTTATTAAATTGATCCGAGATGAAATTCATGTAAATGCCAGTCTGATTAATCCAAGATATGCGTCGGGAATTGATGAAATACTGTTGAACGAATTATCCGAGACTCATCGCATTATCATTACGTTAGAGGATGGGATACTGGAGGGAGGATTTGGACAGAAAATTTCGGCATTTTATGGGAATACCGGTGTAAAGGTCTTAAATTATGGGTTAAAAAAGGAATTTGTAGATTTTTATGATACACGGGAAATCTTGGGAAGGAATAGATTAAAGCCAAACTTAATTGTAGAAGATATCATGAGACAAATACAGCGGTGAAGTGGAAATGTCGCAAACCGAAGCCAATGGTAACAGATGTGGGAAATAATAAATGAGGGAAAATCAACATGAAATTTTCAATCGTAACGGTTTGTTTGAATTCAGCAGACACAATTAGGCAGACGATAGAGAGCGTTGTACATCAGCAGAACGAGAATATTGAATATATCATAATTGACGGAGGGTCTACGGATGGCACTGTAGATATTATAAAAGAATATGGCGATGAAATTTCATTTTGGGTAAGTGAAAAAGATAACGGATTATATGATGCCATGAATAAGGGGATAGTAAAGGCGTCTGGAGATGTGATATCTTTGCTCAATTCTGACGATTGGTATGAACCAAATATTCTGGAAAGAGTGAAAGAGTATTTTGAGACTTATAAAGTTGATATGGTGTGTGGAAGTGTAAGAAACATCTTAGACAATGAAGAATTTGGAATAACAGCACCTAGGTATGATTTGGGCGAGCTCCATCTTAGAGTACAATGCATGCCGCCGGCATTATTTTGTAGAAAAAGTGTTTATGATCAGATAGGACTCTTTAATACGGAGTTTAAGATAACGTCCGATTTCGAATGGGAAATGAAAGTATGGCAAACGGGATTATCCTGTTACAATGCCGCCGATATTTTTACAAACTTTCGGCTGTCAGGAACATCCGGACAAAGGAAATACCTGGCCATGTTAGAAAATTACGAGATAGCGAATCGATATTTGACTCCCAAGTATCAAAAGGAAGTCGATACATTTTATTCTGAGAGGCTCGAAAGTTGCTTTTATGAGCAGAGTTTTGAAGAACAATTTAAAAATATTGATAAAAATGTTTTGTTAAATATTTTTGGTGATGAGGAGCTTTATATATGGGGAACGGGGATTCAAGGCGCCTTGTGTTTACATACGATGGAACAACTGGAACTTAAATGCGCTGGTTTTGTAGACAATGATAAAAGAAAATGGAACAGCAAAATTAAGAACTATCTAATTTACGAGCCAGTTAAACTGGATAAAAGTATAAAGATATGTATTGCGGCGCGTGAGTATAATACACAGATCAAAGAGCAGTTAGTGGATTTGGGATATTTACCTGATAGATATGTGGAGTTTTCCGAAGTAATGAAGCAGGCGGTAATGAAGGAGACTGGTATTAGATATATGGTCGATTAGATGAGTAGCGGGTAATTTATTAAACTATTAAATATGACAGTGGGTATTATTGAGAAAGGTAAACATATAGGCGATGAAAGTATTGTGGTTATGTAATATAGTACTGCCGGAATATGCAGAAGAATTTGCATTGAAACCAACAGTTGTTGAAGGATGGCTAACCGGAATGTTACATCAGATGGAAAAGAAGGTAGAAATCGCGCTTTGCTTCCCTATTATTGATTTATGGAGAAAGAAAGATGGAGAATTAAATGGACATAAATTCTATTCCTTTTCCTATTCGGATTATGAATACAGTACAGAAACAGAAGAAAGATTTGCAGAAATATTAAATGATTATCAGCCAGACATCGTACATATTTGGGGAACTGAATTTCCGCATACTTTGGCAATGATAAATTCCTGTGAAAAAATGAGGATTTTAGATAAAGTACTTATTAATATTCAGGGTCTGATTGAGCCTTGCAGTCAGTATTATTTAGATCATATATCAGAAGAATATATCGACGAAGAAAATGAGCTTGGTGATTCGCTGCGCAAGGCGCAGGAGGAATTTCAGGTTCGTGGTAGGTATGAGAGAGAAGCATTGAATAAAGTTAAATACGTAATTGGAAGAACAGATTGGGATTGCGCGTGGGTAAAACATATTAATTCTAATATTATTTATTATTGTGTAGGAGAGATATTACGGGATGAGTTTTATGAGAAAAGAAGGACTTGGTCGTATGAAATGTGTGAAAAGCATTCAGTATTTGTCAGCCAGGCAGGATATGCGATTAAAGGACTTGATTATTTATTGCGCGCAATGCCTGACATTATTAAAGATTATCCAGATGCACATGTTTATATTGCGGGGACAAATCCAATGGTGAACAATCCAAGATCGGGATATATAACACCATATGGCGTTTTCTTAAAAAACATAATTAGCGAATTGAACTTACAGGATAATGTGTCCTTTTTAGGACGTCTTAATGCTAAGCAAATGATACAGATGTATTTAAAAGCAAATGTGTTTGTCTCTTGCTCCAGAATAGAAAATTCTCCCAATTCAGTTTGTGAAGCAGCAATTATAGGGACTCCGATTGTGTCATCTTATGTAGGGGGAATTGAGAATTTGGCTGAAAAAATTACAAATATTTATCTGTATCAGCCTGGCGTGGAATATATGCTTGCATTTTATATAAAAAAAGTGTTTAAAACTGATAAGTTTGCAATTCATTCAAATAAAATTCTGGAATTTATGGATAGGCAGAATAATATGGAGACTACATGGAAAATTTATCAGGAATTGTGTAAAAAAAGGGAATCAGAGGGAGAAGATCAATGAATGTTGCAACAATTCTTTTTACTTATAATCGCAGCAAACATACACGACAGGTTCTTGACGCATTGAGCAGAAACACAGTTTTACCTGATAAACTTTATATTTTTCAGGATGGACCAAAAAGAACTACAAATCAAAAAGAGTGGAAAGCTGTCAGTGATGTAATAAATGCTGTTTCATGGTGTGATACAGAAATAGTCATATCGAACTATAATAAAGGATTGGCAAATTCTATAAAATCTGGTGTGAGTCAGGTGCTTCAATTATATGATGCTGTGATTGTATTAGAAGACGACTGTGTACCTCATCCGCAATTTATGGAGTATATGGTAAAAGCATTGGAAAAATATGAATCCAAGAAAGAGGTGTATCATATAGGGGCATCATCCGAGCCAGTAGAAGTAAACGAAAATGGAACATGCGCCTATTTTTTGGGAAGAGCAAATTCATGTGGCTGGGGGACTTGGAAGGATAGGTGGGAACAGTTTAATAACGATTATACTCTTTTGGTAAAGATAAAGTCAGATTCACAATTAAATGAATGGTTTCAATTATGGGCAGAAGATACAGAATCAGCCATTTTAGGGAATATTGAGGGCACAACTGATTCATGGGCAGCATTTTGGGTACTTACTATAATTATGAACAAGGGATATTGCATGTCGCCATATGAGTCTTTCATTACGAATATTGGTTATGATAATAGTGGAAGACATTCTGGGGCGGCTCAGCCGGAATTGAAGATTCGTTCGGATGAAAATCGAACCGAAATTATTTTGCCGGATAAGATTGAATTTGTTGATAATTATAAAAAATCTTTTGCGAACTATTATCCATGGACCAATCCGATAATAAAGAATGCGTATTATAGAGATGTGGCTTTGGATTTGCTGGAAATATCTCAAAAAAATATTAGCATGGCTGACTACCTGAAAAAATATGGAATACAGAAAATTGCAATATGGGGCAGAGGAAGAATAACAACATATCTGATTGAGGCGCTAAAGACCGAAATTGAAATATTGGCGATTACGGAAACACATCCGGCAGGGGACAAGTATGAGGAGATACCTTTAATTTCATGGAGAAAGTTGCAAGAGGATATTCCCTTAATTATAGTTATTCCGGGGTTTGATGCTGAGCGGATTAAAAGCACTCTTGAAGAGATTCATTTAGAAGATCGTGCTATTTCCATTGGGGAGCTGACGGATGTAATATTGCGTAGTGAGGAGAAAGAAGGATCAAGGCGACGTGAAAAATAATAGGGTTCTTACACTGTTTTATCATCGTATCAATGTGTTCGCAAATGATTATCAACAACTATGCGTATCTCCCCAAAATTTTAAAGAACAACTGCAATATTTGAAAGATAATTACTTGCTCGTACGCTTTGAAGAAGACTGGAATCAATTAAATTCTGATGCAGTGGCGATTACCTTTGATGACGGATATCTTGATAATCTGCAATTTGCTCTTCCGATTTTGGAGGAGATGCAGGTACCAGCAACTATATTCGTGAGCACTGGCACGATGAATCAGGCAAAAGAATTGTGGTGGGATGAATTAGAATATTTATTACTTAATGACAATTACACGTCCTCATATTTTCAATTGGAGGATAGTGAGTTCGGCTATCGGTGGGATACAAGTACTTGGGCGTATCGGGAAAATTGTTATAGGAGTATTCACCATCTGATGAAAAATTTTGTTAATCCGAATAAGCGCGAAGAATGGATGGAACAGTTATGGCGCTGGCGTGGATTGGAAAGAAAGGCAAGAAAAGAAAATTTAACAGTTTCTGAAGATGAATGTCGGATTTTGGCGCGGTCAAAAATGATTTCCATAGGGGCGCATACAGTAAACCATCCGTCACTGGCAGTTTTAAACAGAGCGGATCAGGAAAAGGAAATTGCGTCATCGATAGACAGGCTCTCAGATATTTTGGGTGAACAAATTATTCTGTTTTCTTATCCGTTTGGGAGTTACGGCGCAAATTATAATGAGGACAGTATAAAAATATGTAAGCGGTGCGGAATTAAGAAAGCAGCATCCACGGATAGTTTGTTATGGGATTCGTCAGTGAATCCATATACAATTCCCCGTAAAGTAATTAGGAACTGGGATGCAGAAGAATTTCAAAAAAAGCTGCAGGAATATTGGGAAGGGGTTTAGATGAAGAAAGTTTTTGTTTTTGGAAGAGGAAGTCTGTATAAACAAAAGGAAAAGTATATTAAGAGAACTTATAACGTGCAGGGCTTTGTGGATAATGCGGTTAGCAGGGATAATGAAATGGATGTGGAGAGTGGTTTACCTGTTATCCATCCGGAGCAGATTAGTCAATATTTAGACGAGGATGTGAAGATAATTTTAATGTCAACACAGTATGTTTCCATGTGGAAACAGTTAAGTAAGTTGGGAATTGAAAAACATAGAATCCTGTTTGGAATTATATTTCCACCGCTTATGGATGGCGAAGATGTTTTATTTGGAGATGGAGGAAGTATAGTGGCAGAAGAGTGTGGAGGTGTCTGCTATTTAAATTGTGCTAAAAAGATAGACGTGGAGAGCCATAAGCAGTTATTAGAAAAGGTGCAGGATATTCTGAGAGAACGGTATAAAAGAAAATATCCTATTATTGATGCAATTTCACAAATGGATACTGAGCCGGTCAGCAGAAAATTTGGCACGGAGAGAGGAACGGCGATAGATCGATATTATATTGAAAAATTTCTTGAGAAAAATAGGGGGCTTATACATGGTGATTGTATTGAAATCGCTGAAAATACATATACGCTGCGTTACGGAGAAAACAGGGTGAAAAACGCATATATTCTACATGTAAAAGGCTGGGGAGAGAATGCGATAAAAGGGAATCTGGAAACGGGAGAGGGAATCAGGGAAAATCAATATGACTGTGCCGTTATTACGCAGACATTAATGTTTATTTATGATCTTAGAGAGACAGCGAGAAATATATATAAAATGCTTAAGCCGGGGAGCAATGCGTTGCTTACGGTTGCTGGTATATCCCAGATATCACGTTATGATGCAGAACTTTGGGGAAGTTATTATGGGTTCCATGAAGATGCAGTAAAGGCATTGTTTGAACCGGAATTTGGCAGCGAAAATGTTATGGTAGACACATATGGGAATGTAAAGACGGCAATTGGTTTATTGTGTGGACTGTGCAGAGAGGACTTAAAGGAGGAAGATTTTATTTTCCAGGATAAAGATTATCCGGTAATTATCACGGCGTTACTGCATAAGGAGGAAGAAGTTAAATGAATTATATCGGCGCACTGGAAACGGATAGTGAACTTATTAATAGCAATAAAGAATATCTAATTTACGGAGGGGCAGGAGGATATGGAGAAAAAATATACCGAAATATGGAACTATATGGGAAGCAGGGTAATGTCAAAGCATTCATAGATAGAGAACCAGCCAGATGGGGAGATACGTTGCATGGTATTCCTGTCCTCAGTATAGAGAGGGCAAAGGAAGAATACAGGGAAGCGGTTATATGCATTGGAGGTGAAGTAGAAGAAAATATAAAAGATATTGAATTGCTACAGGGAATGTTAAATATTCATCAAATTATATTTAATAGAAAATGCAAAATGTATGGAACAGAGTATGGAGGATTTTATCTGCCGGAGAGTGTTGTGATAAAAAATGCCGTTGTATATTCATTTGGTATTGGGGAGGATTTGTCATTCAGTGAAGCTATCATTAAGGCGGGAGGAAAAGTTTTTGCGTTTGATCCCACGCCCAAAGCGATAAAATTTGTGGAAAATCATAGATTGTTTTCTCATCCTAATTTCCGCTTTTTCCCGTATGGATTATCTGACAGAGACGAAGCAGAAAAGTTTTTCTTGCCAAAGAGAGAAGACTGGGTATCTGGTTCAGTTATATTGCACCGTCATGTAGATGATGGAAATGTAGTTGAGGTGGAGATGAAAACATTAAGAACAATTATGCGGGAATTAGGGCATGACGGCATTGATATTCTAAAAATGGATATAGAAGGCTCGGAATTTAAAGTGATGGAAAATATAATGGATCCCAGTTTGGAGACAGTGAATTGCGAAGTGATTCTGATGGAAACGCATGAGAGGTTTTTTGCGCCAGATGATAGAGAATATGCAGATAAACTGTATAAAACCATGGGCAGAGTCGGCTTTTATGACTTGCATGGTACGGCTAAAGAACCAACGTTTATTAAAATAGACATTTCAGATTAGGATGTATTGCACTTGATATAGAGGGATTGAAATGAGCATAGAATACATAGGCGGCATTTTATATGACGAAAAACTCTTAGAGAGTAATGAAGAGATCGTTATCTTTGGAACGGGCGTATGCGGAAAAAAAGTAGTGGAGTATCTTGCGAAAAGTGGAAAAAAAGGCAATATCGTCTGCTTCTGCGATTCAAATTGTGGCTTGGGGAAAAGCGAAGTTATGGGCATCCCGGTATGTGAGCCGAGCGAGACATGTAAAAATTATCCCAATGCGGATTACCTGATCAGCGGGAAATTTTCCGGAGAAATGTATAAAGTTTTGAAACATAAGCATATTAACAAAATTCATATTCTTGTTGTGTAACAATGGGAGGCGGAGTTGAAAATGAAAAAGGAGAAAATAATTGCATATTATCCGTATTCTTGTAACACAAATGCCTATCATGGACTTATTCAGGAAATGCTTTCTGAAAGATTTTTTGTCATAGATTACTATGATGTGAAGAAGGATATTTTTCAGATAAATGATATAGATGCAATCTATTTTAACTGGATTGAGGATAAAATGGATGAGCTTGACCGCGCGTTAATTTTAAAGGCACATGAAGCTGGAGTTAGAACTTATTGGGTATTTCATAATCGGGTATCACATAACCGAGATATGGAACGAGAATGCAGAACTAATATTGTTTTTCTGATGAAGAATGTAAGTGATATTATCATACTTTCCCGTTCCAGTGTCAAATATTTATATGAATATGTACCGCGGCTGGATCAAAATAAATTACATTATCTGCCTCACCCGGAATATATCGGGAATTACGGGGCTTTAGAGGACACAACTTTTCAGGGTGATATAGACAAGTCGTGCTTTGTGTTTGGGTGTATCGGCAACCTCAGGCCTGATAAAAACATAGAATTAATCATTGAGGCTTTTAAGTGCTTTCCATATAGGCGGGAGAGCAAGCTGTTTATCATTGGCGGGCCGGATGGAGAAGATTATCTGGAAATGCTTGAAAATCTGATAGATAGTGATGAAAATATTATTTTGCTTCCTGAACATATCCCTGATTATATGATGAAATTTTATGTGGAATCCGCAGATGTCCTTGTCCTGCCCTATGATGTGAAGATAAGTATGAATTCTGGCGTTATGCTGCTTGCTTTCACTAATAAGAGAACCGTTATAGTTTCTGATATTTGCATGACGGAAGAGTTTGACGATGCGCTTTTTTACCGATATGCCTACGCAGACGAAGAGGATCATATTGCACAGCTGACGAAACAGATGGAAAGGGCATATACGGACGGGAAAGCGGCGGTCAGAAAGAAGGGAGTGGCGCTTTTTGACGAGATCCTGATACACAATTCGAAAGAAAAGGTAAAAAGCGAATTGCATAAGATATTGGGCGATTTACCGACACACAGTGTCAGAGCGGAGATCAGGCAGATGCTGAGCGGAGAGTATCGGGATAAGGATATGTGGCGTAGAAAATATACCATTTCTGACGCATGGCTGCAGAACGTTTTGTCAGGCAATACATTTATGGAGCATTTGAAGTATAATCAGGCAAAGCGGATTGCCATTTACGGATTTGGGAAATACGGGAAGCTGCTGTATAAAGAAATGCAGAAACGGGAAATCCCGGTTGCATGCATTATAGATCAAAACGCGGACAAACTTGCCGGAGATATCGGGGTATGTACGTTGGATGATTTACATGAGAATCTTGACATTGTTATTGTAACTGTTGCGGTGGATATGGGCGTCATTCGGGAGCGCTGTCAGAGCTTTAACGAAGACTGCTATGTATTTAGTTTTGGAGATATTTAAAGCGTATGATACTTACGATTATTGTTACCTATAATGGAGAAAAATACATAGAGGATTGTCTTGACAGTCTTCAAAGGCAGACCTGCCAAACAGATATTCTGGTAGTGGATAATGATTCCGTGGATCACACATGTGAGACGATAGAAAATAGATATCCACAGGTAAAACTGTTAAAACTTGGATATAACAGTGGATTTGCCCACGCGAACAATGTAGGAATCCAATACGCCTTAGAGCAGGGATATGAGTACGTGCTCCTGATTAATGAAGACACGGTTGCGGAACAGAGTCTTGTAGAAGAACTATTGAAACATGCAGACAGTAAAACGGCGGTAATCCCTAAAATTTATATGAATGGTTCCAAAACGAAAATTTGGTATGCAGCCGGTAAATTGGATTTTGAAAAGTGCAGAGCGGTTAATTGTCGGGAAGAACTGGCGGACAGAGTAACAGAAGTTACTTTTATGACAGGCTGTTGCATGTTTATTCATGCAGATGTGTTTCGAGAGGTTGGTCTGTTTGATGAAAACTATTTTATGTATTACGAAGATACGGATCTGTCACTGAGAATGTACAAGCATAAGATTAAAATGTTGTATGTGCCGGACACTTATGTTTGGCATCGCATACAGGGAAAAACAGAAAAGTCTTATTATGTTTATTATATGATCAGAAACAGGCTGTATTTTTTGAAAAAACATGCAGAGGTATTTCAGCGAAACAGCGGCAGGATTGTCTTAGATGAAATACGCAGAATCCTTTCCAAACCAGATGTCTATACGAAAACATTTGCAAAGTATCAGTGGAAGGGAGTTGGGGATTTTCTAAGAAAGCGGATGGGGCGGCTGGATGGTTCCATGAAAAACAACAGCAGCCTGATGGAGCAGGGATACCGCCAGGCGGAGAAATATCGGATTTTCTATGAATTGACATATGAGTGGGCGTATGGAGCTATGGCAGGAAAAAATATTGCGGGATGGATTGCAAAGAATGGGTATCGAACTGTAGCGATATATGGGCTGGGCGCGCTGGGGCAGATGGCTTATTCGGATTTATGCAGGTGTAAAGATATACTGGTTAAATATGGGCTTGATAGAAGGGACAACATAGGATTTAAAGAATTGAAGACATATAGGATAGAGAACTGTCCGGAGCCGGTTGAACTGATTATTGTAACAGCAATTACATCATATGAAGAAATCAAGGCGGAGATCAGGGAGAAACTGGATTTTTCCTGTAAATTGATTTCGCTGATGCAGTTGGTGGAAGAAATGTTTATTTAGAGTGTGGAAAAGTATGAAATATCTGATATGGGGAATTGGTGAGAGGCTTAAAAGAAATATTGATAAGGTGAATAGGAATTGTATCATTGGGTTTGTGGATCAGAGAGCACAAAATGATGCGGCAGAATACTATGGAAAGCCGTTGTTTTCACCAGACTCCATAAAGGGGCACATAGTTGACGGCGTTGTGATAAGCTCTGACAAGTATTTTGATGAGATAGCGCGCGAATGTATCTTTGAGCGGGGGATAGACTGCAAAAAAATTTTGAGATTGGATTTTTTGCTGCAGCAGGAAGGGAAGAATCCCGGTTACCCGAAGATGCAGATGGCATACCGCGAGGTAATGGAATTTATTTTTGGCAGAGAACGGGCCGGTATTGTCAGGAATTGGCTGGGCGCAGAGCATACAAAGGAACAGCCTGCAAAAAATGTAATAAATTGTCAAGGTTATATTTTTCCGGTAGATATGGCAATACCTTCTTTGCGTGTTTATCAGGTCACGCATAAGCTTTTTCAGCCCATAGGGAATCAGGGGTATGTGCCAATTGGAGTTGGGCACGGGACGCTTCCTTATATCAGGGATCATACGGGTAATAATATAGCGAAGTATAACAGTTTGATTAATGAATGTACTGCGCTTTACTGGATATGGCAGAATGGAACAGAGGAGTATATCGGATTAAACCATTATAGAAGGGTTTTTGAATCTGAAATAAATATCGGATGGCCATTGCAGGATGTGGAAGCGTTTGTACTTTTGCATAAATACGATGTGATTGTTGCAAAGGCGGTTGCGTTTCAGGGCTATTCGGTGGCCTCCATGTTAAGTGTGGAAATTTGTAAAGAGGCTTTCGAGGCGAGCTGGAAAGAATTGAATCTGATTTTTGAGACAAAAAGTGGAGATGAAAAGCTTGCGTTTCAAAAGGTCATGGAGGAAAGTATTATTTTCCCATGCAATATGTTTATTACAAAGCGAACCAGAATGAATGAATACTGTGAATGGCTTTTTCCGATTTTATTTCAACTGATTGACAGAGTGGAAGTGAAAGAGGAGTGGGATACATACAGCAAACGTGTGATTGGATTTTGGGCAGAGCGGCTGTTTACCGTCTGGCTATATTACAGTGGGTATTTGGTGAAGCAGCTTCCTGTTTTAGCAATAGGTGATGAAAGACCATATGGGAAATAGAACGGCGGCGAGGAAAAGATATGGGAGAGAGATTAAAGGAAATGATTCATGATCCTGAAATATCGGTGATTATAACCATACATAACGCGGAAAAATACCTGAGGGAGTGCCTTGACAGTGTTATGAACCAGACTTTTGAGGAGATTGAGATCTTATGTATGGATGGTGGCAGCACAGATGATTCTCCGGAAATACTGCAAGACTATGCTGCGAAAGATGGCAGAATCCGTATTATCAATGATGACAATACAAGCTATGGACACAAGGTAAATGAGGGGATTGCACAGGCAAGGGGAGAGTATGTTTCCGTCTTGGAATCGGACGATATGTATGAACCTTTTATGCTGGAAAGATTGTATGAGATTGTAAGGCGGCATCATCCGGACTTTGTAAATGGGGACTATACAAATTTTTTTGATGTAGACGGCTGGCGGTTTGGCTACGTTACGCATATGTATGCGGAGGAAAACTATAACAGTTTGATTCATTACAGGGAAGAACCGGAACGATTCGGAGTTATTCCCCGATTCTGGACAGGCATTTTCAGAAAAGATTTTCTGCTGGAACAGGATATTCGTATGAATGAATCGCCGGGAGCTTCCTATCAGGACATGTCGTTTCGGTTCCTGACAAGTATTCTGGCGGCAAGCGCATACCATCTCAACCTGCCATTGTATTTATACAGAACCGATAATCCCCGTTCGTCCATGCATGATTCGACGAAGACAATTGTAATAGCGGAAGAACACGAGTTCCTGCAGAATGAGCTGAGAAGGCGCGGTATCACGAATGAGCATGTATGGCACAACGCCTATCTCTGGAAATATATGGATTTCCGTGGGAATTTAAGGCATTTGAAGGGAGAGTACAGACAGGAGCTGTTTGAGAGATACCTGCAGGAGTTGGAAAAAGACAGAGAGGCTTTGAAAAAATATGCGAAGCAGGGATATGGACAGTTTGCGAGAGAAATGATGGAGGAATCGCCACAGAGGGTCTTGGAATTGTTAGATCGGGATGTACTTCAGGAGCAGGAAGGCAGGGAGAGCCTGTACCGATTGGTGAATGCAGTTGCAAAACTGAGCAGCGGACAGGAAATAGTTATTTTCGGTGCAGGACAAAGAGGCAGGCGGATTTTGGAACTGCTTTGTTTTGAACCGCAGTGTGTCAGATGTATCGCTGACAATGACGGGAAGCTTTGGGATACGGATTTAGGCGGCTGCAGGATTCTTTCGCCGGAGAGAGCGGTGGAGAAATATCCGGATGCCGTTTACATTGTGGCGAATGGACTTCACGCGCAGGAGATGGAACAACAGTTAAAGAGTATGGGGATTCGGGAAAGCCAGTTAATCTTATGGGAGTAATACGTTCATTGGAGGAGATGCAGAAAATTTTTGCACGGAATAATGCATTGACGAAGAAACAAATAAGATATTATTCTGATCATTTTGCTGGAAACGGTGTGTTACGCACTGTAGTGGCAAAAGCCGGAAAATAGCAGTATTGGAATAAAATAGCGCCTTGACAATTTCATACTTTACATGAGACTTAGAAACGCCTTTCCTTTACACGTCCAAAATACAAAGTAAAATGAGGTGTGAAACAAATTCTGGCTCAGGGCATGGAGGACATGGAATGAGGTATTTCAATACAGAAGGACGCTGCAAACCGGAAGAACACTAAATGGTGTGCCGGGATGACAGGCTTAGATAAATTAAGGAAAGATTTGTAGGCAGGAAAAAATATTTTGTCATAAACAAGGGCAGACAGTATGGTAAGACGACAACACTTATGTCTCTGGCGGAATATTTAAAGAAAGACTATATTGTCATCTTTCTGGATTTCCAGTTGATGAGTGCGGCTAACTTTGCAGACGAACAAATATAGTAGTGGGAATAAATTCATAAATTGTATGCGTTTAAAAATCTGATGTAAAGTATGAAATCGTCATAGTCTGCATCAGATCTTTTTTATTTCAGAACGGAGGCAAAGATGAGCAGCACAGACCAGACACAGGAACTGATTAACGGAATAAAATGCGGGCTTTTGCAATGGTATGATTTCGAACAAGACGCAAAAGTCCTCTATATCGGGGACAGCAAGGACGCGCTGGCTAAAATGCTTATCGATAAGTCTTTTGCCGTGGTATGCGCACCGGTGGAGCAGTCCTGTAACACGGAATGGACACAGGAGTATAAAGGCGGTTTTGATTATCTGATTGCGGTGGAAGCACTGGAGTGCACAGAAAACCCGGAGCAGGTTTTACAGAACTGGCGAAGCCTTTTGAAAGAGGAGGGCAGGCTGCTACTCGGTATGAACAACCGTTTCGGCATCCGCTATTTCTGTGGGGACCGGGATCCCTATACCGGCCGCAACTTCGACGGGATCGAGGGATATCGAAGAGCGTATGATAAAAAGGAGGATGTGTTCCGTGGCAGATGCTACAGCAGGAACGAAATGGAAAAAATGCTTAGGGCGGCGGGATGGAACTCTTTCCGATTTTTTTCTGTCCTGCCGGATCTGCAGAATCCCGGTCTGATTTATGCGGAGGACTATCTCCCGAACGAGGATTTGGCAAACCGTTTGTTCCCTACTTATAATTATCCGGATACCGTATTTTTGGAGGAGGCGCCTCTGTATGAGAGCTTGGAGAACGACGGCCTGTTTCACAAACTGGCGAATGCGTGGCTGATTGAATGCGGGTCAAAGGAAGCGTTATGTGATGTATTGCATGTGACCTGCTCCATGGAGCGGGGGAGGGAGAGCGCGCTCTGCACGGTGGTTCGCAGAAGGGGGATTGTGGAGAAACGGGCGGTTTACCCGGAGGGCGAAGCACGGCTTGAAAAGCTGGCGGCCCATGCGAAGGAACTGAAGGAGCGCGGCATTCCCGTGGTAGATACGAAGCTGGAGGGCGGCGTCTGTCAAATGCCGCTGATACAGGCGGAGGTGGGGCAGGTTTATCTCAAGAAGCTGCTTCGTACAGACAGAGAACGTTTTTTGCAGGAGATGGATCATTTTCGGGATCTGATTTTGCGGTCCTCTGCTATTGTGGAATCCGATCAGGGGGATGGAGAGGGCGCCATTCTGCGTAAGGGCTATGTTGACATGGTGCCGCTCAACAGCTTTTACATAGACGGGGAGTTTGTTTTTTATGACCAGGAGTTTTGTGAGGAAAACTATCCGGCCAACGCAATTATTTCCCGGATGGTTGGCACATTTTATGCAGGAAATGTGGAATTGATGAAGATTCTGCCGGTGGAGGAATTGTACGAAAGATACGGATTGACAAAATATCGGGAGCGCTGGCAGAGGATGGAAGGGGAATTCCTGAGGGATTTAAGAAAGGAAAGGGAGCTGCGGATCTATCATGAGGCGTGCAGGGGCAACGTGGAGACGATCTATGCAAACAGGCAGCGGATGAATTTTTCCACGGACGAGTATCAGCGGCTTTTCGTAGATATTTTCCGCAATGTGGAGGGAAGAAAACTGATTCTGTTTGGGTCAGGTCATTTTACGAAAAAATTTCTGGCAATGTACGGGCAGGATTATCCCGTCTATGCGATTGTTGACAATAACGAGCATAAATGGGGGCAGGAGCTGGAAGGCATCGGGATTTGTTCACCGGCGATTTTTGAAGAACTGCCAAGCGGGGAGTATAAGGTTCTGATCTGCATCAAAAATTACCTGTCGGTGGTACGGCAGCTAGAAGAGCTGGGTGTGAAAGAGTATGGCATTTTCGATGCCGGGAAGGACTATCCGAGGAAGAGAAAGCCTATTGCGCAGACACAGATGCAAATAGCGCAGACTGAGCGGAAAAGGTATCATACGGGCTATATTTCCGGCGTGTTCGACCTGTTCCATGTGGGACACCTAAACATGTTTAAGCGGGCCAAGGAACAGTGTGAGTATCTGATTGTGGGGGTGGTTTCTGATGAGGGTGTGCGCAAATATAAGGAGGTGGAGCCCTTCGTCCCATATGAGGAGAGGGCGGAGATGGTGCGCTCCTGCCGCTATGTGGACGAGGTGGTGAAGATTCCGCTTGAGTTTCGCGGTGTCAGGGAGGCATACCAGATGTATCACTTTGACTGCCAATTTTCGGGAAGCGATTATAAGAATAATCCGGACTGGCTGGCGGACAAAGAGTTTCTGGAAAAACACGGGTCGGATATGGTATTTTTTCCTTATACGGAGAGCACCAGCTCCAGCAAGCTGAAGCAGCTGATTGAGAAGCGGCTGTGCTGAGGCCGGTAAGGCGGCATCGCGAGAAAAATATGCGGAGGAAAGAACATTGAATATCATTTGTGCGCCACAGGGCATTGTGGACAGGAATCATCCGGGACAGGGAATCGGAGATATTTCGCAGGCAGGATTTGATTGTGTGCTGTTAGATTTGTCTTTATTCTGTCCGGCGGATGTCATGGAGCAGATCGGAAAACCGATGCAGAATACGGAAGCGTTACGGCAGACGGCTTTTTTGTGTGAACATCCGGAAGAATTATATGACAGCTTGGGACCATTGCTGGAACAGTGCAGGAGACGGAACGTGCGTTATACAGCGGTCAGGGCTCCCTATCTGCGCAGGGATACAATACGCAGCGATTCGGAGACGTTTATAACGCGGCTGGCGGAGGAAAGCACTGCAATCTGCGGGCGGACCGGTTGTCGTTATCTGATTGTCAGACCTTTATCGGCAGGGATACCTCCGGAAAATCTTTGGGAGCGGAACCGCGCATTTTATCTGGATTTGGCGGAGCGTGCAAAAAAATATGATATGCAGATTTTGTTGGAGAACCAGTGCAGGGATTATAACGGGCATTTGCTGCGAGGTCTGTGCGCCGACAGCGGACAGGCGGTTCAGTGGATAGACGCGCTCAATGAGGCGGCGGGTGAAGAGCGGTTTGGCTTCTGCATGGATGTGGGTGTATGCAATATTTGCGGGCAGAATATGTATGATTTTATTCTGGCTCTGGAGAAGCGTCTGAAAACGGTGATTCTGCGCGATTGCGATGGAAACAATGAGAGCGCGCTGCTGCCGTTTACTGCGGTGAAACGGGGAGAATCCCGGACAGATTGGCTGAATCTGATCAGGGGTCTGCGTGAAATCGGATTCGACGGAGAACTGATAATGGATATGTATGACACGGCATCGGCATTTTCACCAATTCTGCGGCCGGAGCTTTTGAAGATGGCAAAATCAGTGGCGGCATATTTTAAGTGGCAGATCGGGATGGAAAATCTGTTGAAAAAATATTCGTCCAGAGTGCTGTTTGGAGCGGGCAATATGTGCCGGGCATACATGAAGTGTTACGGGGAAAAATATCCGCCGCTGTTTACCTGCGATAATAATGAAACGCTGTGGGGGAGTGTATTTGAGGGGCTGGAGGTAAAAGAGCCGCGGTGTCTGATGAATCTGCCTTCAGATTGCGCAATCTTTATCTGCAATATTTATTACAGGGAAATCGAGGCACAGCTGCGGCAGATGGGTGTGGAAAATCCGGTCGAGTTTTTTAACGATGAGTATATGCCGACGTTTCACTTTGACAGAATAGAACGCGACTGAGAGAAGCAGGACGTAAAGGCAGTGGAAATGCGGAAAGCCCCAACGAGCGTAAAATGACATGCGAGAGACGCATGCTGGTAGGCGGATATGAAATGGGAGGACGGAAATGCTTCAAAGAGGAGTGCAGACGGAAAATATAGTAAATGACGAACATCCGGAGGAGGGATTTGCGATGCTTGCAAGGGCGGGCTTTTCCTGTGCGGATTTCAGCCTGAACGGATATCTGAAAAATACGGATATCTATCGGTCGCGGCTCAATCGTTTTTTCGATCAATCGGTGGCAGAGCTTGAACGGTTCTTTGCACCGCATAAGCAGGGCGCGCAGGCGGCCGGAATCCGGATCAACCAGATGCATATGCCCTATCCGATTTATGTGCCGACCGCCGATGAGGGGATTAATACCTATCTGCGGGCGGAAGTGGCGCGCAAGAGTATGGCGGTCTGCGCTTTTTTGGAATGTCCGTATATCGTAGTACATGGAATGAAGCTGGCAAAATATCTGGGTTCTGAGGAGGAGGAATGGAAGCGGACGGAAGCATTTCTGGAATCGCTTGTGCCGACGGCAAAGGAGTTGGGAATCACGCTCTGCGTGGAAAACTTGTATGAGAGTGTGGGAGGACATCTGGTGGAAGGACCATGCTGCGATGCGCAAAAGGCTGCGGAGCGGATTGACCGGTTTAATGAGAGGTATCATGCGGAGGTGCTGGGTTTTTGCTTTGACACGGGACATGCGAATCTTGTGGGAATTGATTTTGAGCATTTTATCACTACATTAGGAGAGCGCATGAAGGTCTTACATATCCATGACAATGACGGAATCGGCGATTTGCACCAGATTCCGTATACGTTTGCAAAGGTGCGGGAGAACAAATCTTCCACCGATTGGGACGGTTTCCTTCGGGGGCTTCGAAGGATCGGCTATCAGGGGACGCTGAGCTTTGAAACAGCGCCGGTACTCACGGCATTTCCGGAAGTGATGAAAGCGGATGTGCTGGCGTTTATCGGGAGAATCGGAGAATATTTTTCTTCCGGTTTGAGCGTGGGATGAAAAAACCGCTTGACAGAATAAGAGCATGCCGCTAGCATTTGGTATAAGAATCGGTATGAAAGCGGGGAACTAAGATGACAAACAAAGAAATCCTCCAAATTGCAATGGAACAGTCCGCTCTGGACATTAACTGCAATGCGGAGGACTTTTTATGCGAAGGTCCGGTCATTGTAAAATCCGGCGTGGGTCCGAAGGCGCGGAAATACTATAAGGAGCCGATTGCCTGCAATCTGGTGTCCTACGGAAATAACATTGTGGCGTCTGTGCGGGATGAATACAGGGAAATTGTGGGGGAATACCTCGAAAAATTTGAATTTTATCACTGTTTTGAGACACCAAATCTCCATTGGCTGAATGAGAGAATGCAGCCTCTGGGACAGAAAGTGTGCTTTATGGCGGAGTATTATCTTCCCGACGTGGAAAAGCTGCGTGCCCTGCCGTGCGGCTATGAGCTGCGGATGCTGGAACAGGCTGATTTTCGAAACTTATATCAGCCGGAATGGGGGAATGCGCTCTGCGAGGACAGGAAGGAACTGGATGTTCTGGGGATCGGCGCCTATGACGGTGAAAAGCTTGTGGGGCTGGCGGGGTGTTCCGCAGACTGCGAAGCCATGTGGCAGATCGGGGTGGACGTGCTGCCGGCGTACAGGAGGCAGGGTGTCGCGTCTGCGCTGACAAGCGGCCTTGCCATGAAAATTCTGGAGAGGGGCAGGGTTCCCTTTTACTGTTCGGCGTGGTCCAATATCCGCTCGGTGCGGAATGCGGTGAAGAGCGGATTTATTCCCGCGTGGGTGGAGATGACGGTGAAGCCGGAAAGCGTGGTGGAGGAGCTGAACCATAAATTCTCTGAAGAGCAATTTATTCAGCCGCGAGTTTGCGCCGGAGTCACAAACTCGGAACCGCAGACGAGAATTTGAAATTCTCGACGCGTGCCTTCGCAAAAAGGCTCCGGCATGGAGGAAAAATGAGGAAATGCCTGTGGATAGTTAAAACAGGAGAATGAGTGAAAGAGACGGGGATATATCACTATGAAAAGGAAGAGGCAGAGAAACAGAAGGATAATGGCAGGAACTTTCCTTTGTGCAGTGACGGCGCTTTTCGCAGCCTGCGGTGCGGGGAATGGCGCTGGGCAAAGCGTGCAGACTGCAAAGACAGGACAGGCGGAAAGGGCAGAGGAAGAGACAGAAACGGAACAATCGGCAATGACGGAGACGCCGGGGGATACGTCGGGAGAGGAGGCGGATGTATCGGCGGAGGATGTAGAGTCTGCGGCTGCCAGCGGACAGGATGGGAATGCGAATTCGGAGACTGGGGAAAACGCAGCTCCCACCGAGATGCCAGAGAAACTCTGTCAGGCGAAAATCAGGCATTACTATGGCGGCATACTGTCACAGGTCATGGCGGTGTATCAGCTTCCCGACATGGAACTGGGAGTCGGGGTCTGGGGGAAAGATACGCTTGACGCGGGAGAGATGGCAGAGAACTGCTTTGCGGTGGCGGATGTCGATCAGGACGGCAGGGAGGAGCTGCTGGTCAGATGGACGACGACAACTACGGCAGGCAGTCTTGAGGTGGTGTATGATTATAACCCGGTTAGCGGTGAATTGAAGAATGAATTTTGTGCGTATCCTTTGCTTACCTATTACGATAACGGTGTCATCAAGGCGGGATGGTCCCATAATCAGGTGCCGCCTGCGGAGTTCTGGCCCTGTACGTTTTACCAATTTGAGCCGGAGGAAAACTCCTATGTGGAAATCGGCTCTCTGAGAGCGTGGGATGACATTGGAGAAGAATGGGATTTTCCGACAGAACGGGATGTGGACGGGGATGGAACCGTGTACGAAATGGTAAAGGCAGGAGAAGAATATTCAGATTATGATTCTGATTATGAGGGATTCCAATTTAATCAGGCGGATGTAGACGAATGGCTGGGCGGATTTATGGAGGGCGCGCAGGAAATTCCTCTTGTGTATTATCCGATGAAACATGAATCTTTCGCAGATTTCACACCTGCTTATCTGAGGATGCTAGCGGCGGAAGCGGGCAAGGAGCGGACGGATACGGCATCTGATTTGGGGCTGTTCATTCTCAAGGAGGAGTATTTTCTGGATGCGGCGCAGACGTTGCTTTCGGAAAAATACGGGGTTGTGATGGAACAGCCGGATCCGGCTTTCGAGGAGTGGACGGTGGGCTCGAAGGATGGAAAAGAGTTGTTTTCCTTTGAAGCGTTGAATGCGGGACATATCGGCTACAAAGGGGAAAGGTTTGAGGATGTGACGATCTTCGGCATCTATCCGGGAATGCGTGTGGATAGTGCATGGGAGAAATTGCAGGCTTATGGGTTTTATGCGTCCTCCTACACGGAGGTGGAGAACTGCCTCATTACCGGAGAGGGCTTCGGCAATATCAGCATCTGGTTTTCCGCGGAGGACAATGTGGTGACGGATATTACGGTGGGTCCTTACTGCGCGTTTGCGGGGTGAGGAGGGTTTGCCGTGAAATATTTTGTGATAGGGGTTGTAATATTCGTACGTCTTGCATATAATAAAAATGTGATTAATACACACAAAAATCAGTATAAAAGTGTGATTAAATTCACATAAATAACAATAAAAGTGTGAGAATGCGAATATGGAACGATTTGTTTTGAAAAAACTAGTGGATTGGAAGGAGTCGCCCTACCGCAAACCCTTGATCTTAAAGGGGGTAAGGCAGGTAGGTAAGACTTGGGTACTCAAGGAATTTGGCAGGCGTTATTATGAAAATACAGCCTACTTTAATTTTGATGAAAACGAAGAATATAGGCAGTTTTTTGAGACGACCAAGGATGCAGACCGTATTTTGCAGAACCTGATGCTTATCAGCGGGCAGAAGATTGTGCCGGAAAAGACGCTCATTATCTTCGACGAAGTGCAGGACTGCCCCAAGGTGATCAATTCCATGAAGTATTTTTGCGAGAATGCGCCGCAGTATCACATTGCCTGTGCCGGTTCGCTGCTGGGGATTGCGCTGTCGAAACCGTCCTCATTTCCTGTGGGAAAGGTCAATTTTATGCAGATTGACCCAATGACCTTCACAGAATTTTTGCTTGCCAATGGAGATGAAAACCTTGCTGGTTATCTGGAAAGTGTAGACACCATTGAGCCGATTCCAGATGCCTTTTTCAATCCGCTCTGTGAGAAATTGAAGATGTATTATGTTACTGGCGGTATGCCCGAACCGGTGCTCATGTGGACCCAGGCACGGGATGTCTCCGCCATGCAGGAAGCCTTGTCCGGGATTATCAGCGCTTATGAGCGTGACTTTGCCAAGCACCCAGACATCAGTGAGTTTCCGAAGATATCTATAATCTGGAAGTCCGTGCCGTCCCAGCTTGCAAGGGAGAATAAAAAGTTTCTCTATAAAGTTGTCAAGGAAGGTGCAAGGGCTCGTGAATACGAGGATGCTCTACAGTGGCTGGTGGATGCGAGGCTGGTGCATAAGATTTACCGCAGTACTGCGCCCGGTCTGCCGGTGGCAGCTTATGATGACATGTCCGCATTTAAAATTTATCTGGCGGATGTGGGACTGCTCCGTCGTCTGGCACAACTGGCGCCCACCGCTTTCGGAGAGGGAAACCGCTTGTTCACGGAGTTTAAAGGCGCACTGACTGAGAACTTTGTATTGCAGACCTTGCTCACACAGTTTGAAGTGATCCCTCGGTACTGGAGCAGGAACAATCCTCCCTATGAGGTGGATTTTCTGATTCAGCGGAAGAATGATATTTTTCCTATTGAAGTTAAATCGGATGTCAACACGACCAGCAAGAGCCTGAAAAAATTCAAGGAGCTGTTTCCAGATCAGGTCAGGCTCCGGGTGCGGTTCTCTCTGGATAATTTGAAGCTGGATGGCGATGTGTTGAACATTCCGCTGTTTATGGCTGACCAGACGGACCGACTGATAGGATTGGCGCTGGAGCAGCGGTGAGCCGGGGAGGGATAGTATCATCCGACAGGAAAAATTTAAAATATATTTGTTGCAAAATATAACATAAGCACAAGCGCTGTGCCAAGCACTGCCCAAAGGAAGCCGTTTGCCGGGAAATTGTCCCTCACAGACGGTTTTTCTTCTACCGGCGGCGCAGTGACAGCGGGTTGCGGTTGCGTGCTACCAACTATGGTTTGCATTTTCGCAACCAAAGGCAGTCTGGCTTTTTTTATGCTTTGGTATTTTGTGGGAAACAAATGTATATATAGTTGATAGGAAAAGTATGTATTGCCTGTTCCGCTTTTTTCTGTTATACTGATTCAAGTAAAAGAGAAGACGGAGGAAAAGGCGATGGCAAAAGAAATCGGAACGAGATGCATTCATCTGGAGGAAGAGGGGTCAAACCACTATGGGGCGATCAGCTTTCCTATCTACCAGACGGCGACCTTCGCGCATCCGGGAGTGGGGCAGAGTACGGGCTATGATTACAGCCGGGTGCAGAATCCCACGAGGGAGCAGTTGGAAAAGGTGGTGGCGTCGTTAGAAAACGGGATTGACGCGCTGGCGCTTTCTTCCGGAATGGCGGCAATTACTTTAATGATGGAGCTGTTTTCTCCGGGCGATCATCTGATCGTGGATGCGGATTTGTACGGCGGGAGCGTGCGCCTGTTTGAGCAGATTTCAAAGAAGAACGGTATTTCCTTTACGAGCATCGACTGCTGCTGTGAAGAGATAGAGGGACATATCAGGGAAAACACGAAAGCGATTTACATAGAGACGCCAACCAATCCGATGATGCATGTGACGGACATTGCAAAGACGGCGGAGATTGCGAAACGACATGGACTGCTTTTACTTGTGGACAATACGTTTTTGTCACCTTATTTCCAGAATCCCCTCGAGCTGGGGGCGAACCTTGTGATCCACAGCGGCACGAAGTTTCTGGGCGGGCATAACGACGCGCTGGCGGGTTTTCTTGTGACAAACAGGAAAGAACTCAGCGAGAGGCTGCGCTTTTTATATAAAACGACAGGGGCTGTTCTGTCGCCTTTCGACAGCTGGCTTATTCTCCGAGGAATCAAGACGCTGGGCGTCCGCATGGAGAGAGCGCAGGAAAATGCGATGGCGATTGCGGAGTGGCTGAAGGGACAGAAAATGGTCACGGATGTGATTTATCCGGGGCTTGCGGAACATCCGGGGTATGAGGTGATGAAACGGCAGGCGAGAGGTTTCGGCGCGATGCTGACTTTCCGGGTGGAGAGCAGGGAGTTTGCGCTTGCCATTCTGGAAAAGGTGAAGCTGATTCAATATGCGGAGAGTCTTGGCGGGGTGGAAACGCTGATTACTTATCCGACGACCCAGACCCATGCCGATGTGCCGAAGGAGCTTCGGGAGAAGAACGGGATTACGGAGAGCACGCTGCGCATGTCGGTGGGAATCGAGGATGTGAAGGATCTGCTGGACGAGCTGGAGAGGGTTTTTGAAGATATCAAAAAGGAAATGAAGCATTGAGCAGCCCTGAAAACCGGAGGAAAGAGCCTGGCAAAGCCTATCGGGAGAGGGAACAGAACAAAGCGTAAAAACGGAGAAGAGTAAGAAAGATTGGGGAGAGAAACTTATAGACGTAGAAAGGAACGAAAGATGGCGGAGAGAAATTTAGATTTTGACAGCGTGATAGAGAGAAGAAATACCCGGTCGTTAAAATATGATTTCGCGGCGGAGCGGGGGATGTCGGAGGATATCCTGCCGTTGTGGGTGGCGGACATGGACTTTAAAACGTCATCTTACATAGAGGATGCGCTTGCCGAACGGGTGAGGGAAGGTATTTTCGGTTACAGCGAGGTGAAGACACCCTATTTTGAGATCGTGCGCGACTGGATGGTAAGGCGGCACGGCTGGCAGCCGCGGGAGGAGTGGCTTGTGAAAACGCCGGGCGTGGTGACGGCGCTTGCCATGGCGGTAAAGGCGTACACGGAGCCGGGGGATGCGGTGCTGATTCAGCTTCCGGTATATTATCCTTTCACGGAAGTGATAGAGGATAACAGGCGGCGCGTGGTGAGCAACACGCTTTATCGGGGGGAGGATAACCGCTATCATATGGATTTTGAAGATTTTGAGCAGAAGATTATCCAAAACGGGGTAAAACTGTTCCTTCTCTGCAATCCCCACAATCCCGTAGGGCGGGTGTGGACAAAGGAAGAGCTGACCCGACTGGGCGATATCTGCGTGAAGCATGATGTGATTGTGGTAAGCGATGAAATTCATGAGGATTTTGTGTTTGAGGGAAAGCATCAGGTATTTGCGGGGTTGAAAAAGGAGTACGAAGCGCATTGTATCATATGCACTTCCCCCAGCAAGACCTTTAATCTGGCAACGATGGTGTTATCGAATATTTTTATCCCCGACCGGGACTTGCGGAAACGCTTCCGAAAACAGCTTGACGCGGCGGGCATCAGCCAGCTTGGGGTGATGGGGCTGATTGCCTGCGAGACGGCTTACAGCAAGGGCGAGGAGTGGTATCTGGCAATGCTTGCGTATGTCCGCGGCAATATTGCCTTTGTGAAGGAATATGTGGCGGAAAACCTGCCCGGCGTGACGATGACAGCGCATGAGGGAACTTATCTGCTTTGGCTGGATTTTTCGGGGACAGGCTTGTCGGATGCGGAAATAGCGGATAGAATCGTGCATAAGGCAAAGTTGTGGCTGGACGGCGGCGCGATGTTCGGGGAGAGCGGCAGAGGGTTTCAGAGAATCAATGTGGCGTGCCCGAGAAGCATACTGGAAGAGGCAATGGAGAGATTGAAGGAGGCGTTTCAGGGAACATGCGGATAGCTATTTGTGACGATGACGCAGATTTTACGGAGAAAATGCGGACGCTGGTGGAGGACGGGTTTGCCGTGTACGGGGAGGAGCCGGATATTTCTGCATATCAGGACGGGGCAGCATTTTGTTCTGATGAAGCGGAATATGACGCCGTATTTCTGGATATTGACATGCCGCAGGTGAACGGTTTTGACATTGCCGAACAGATGAACAGGAAGGGAAAGGTGTTTATTATCTTTGTAACCATGCACGATGAACTCGTGTATTCCTCGATTCGTTTTCAGCCTTTCCGCTTTATCAGGAAGTCTCATTTGACAGAGGAACTTCCTGAGGTTTTAAAGGAGCTGCACAGCACTGTGTGTAAACGGAGAGCAGGGCAGAAATTTGCTTTTCGGACGAGAGAGGGAACGGTTTTTCTGGATGTGGGAAGCATTACTTATATTGAAATTTACGGGCACTGGCTTCATGTCCGCGTGGAAGACGGCAGAGAGGTGGAGTGTTACGGAAGTCTTTTGAAGCTGGAGAAGGAGCTTGCGCCTTTTGCATTTATACGCACCCACAAAAGCTATCTGGTAAATTGTAAATATATCTATGCGATTGAAAAGGGGCAGTGTATTTTAGATGACGGGACAAAAATATTGTTAAGCCGCCACAGGGCGGAGGAAGTCAAGGCTGCATTCAAAAATTATTTGCGGAGCGAATTATGATATGGTTGTCGAATGGATTGCTTCTTTTGCGGAATCAACTATGGTTGTGGGATTGTGCAATCGGTGTTTGGAATTGAAAAGCAAACGTTTTCGCCTGCTGAAATATCTGGGATTTCTCCTTGTCCTGTCTGTGGAAAATATCATAGGCACTGTGGAGATAGACACACATTATAGCGCTGATATTATTTTGACCGGAATAATCGGCATTTATGTATTTTGGTTTCTGGACGGCAGGCTTTATGAGAAGATTTTGATCACGATTTTTCCGGCGATTACGATTCTTCCAATCAATCTGATTATTCTGAATATGTTCCGTACCCTGTCGGGAGAGTTTGTGACGGATATCATCAGACCGGGCGGGAGGGCGCGGATTTCGGTGCTGCTATTCAGCAAGATTGCTTTTTTCCTTGTGTGCGAATTTATGGTGTTTATGAGAAAACACCGCTGGAGAGAACTGAACGGTTTCCGGTGGGGCATCCAGCTGTCCTGTTTCCTCATCACCTATCTGATTGGCTGGCTGCTCTTTACGATGTCCATAGAAAATGATAAGATGCCGGAGTACTTGACGGTGAGTATCCTGATTGCCGTTATGAATATCCTGATTTATGTGCTGCTTGACAGAATGCAGCGCGACGCCGCTCTCCGGGAAGAGTACCGGATTTCGGATATTAGTCTGGCAGCGCAGGAAGAGCGGATTGCCGAGGCGAGGGAGCAGTACGCAAAGATGCAGACGCTTCGGCATGATATGCGCCATTATCTTACGGCGGCAGCAGGGCTTTTGTCTGAGGGAAAGGCGGAGGATGCCAGAACGTATATCGAGAATGTGCTGGATGAACAGGTGAACCGGACGGTTGTGGGAATAGATACGGAAAATGTGGTGGTGGATGCGGTAATCAATCATCGGATTGCGCTCTGTCAGCAGGAACAGATTGAAATGAAGTGCCTGATTGATGAAAATTCGTGGGCGGTGACGGATACGGACATGAGCG
>CAJUOE010000085.1 GCA_910587895.1 uncultured Lachnospiraceae bacterium | reverse complement strand
TCAAGGGCTTTTGTACGATGGAGAGGAGACTCTAAAATCGGGAAACCAATGCTGAACACGATTTTCGCCTTAAGAGGCTCATCGGAATGCTCCGTACAATAGCAAGACAAGTTTTGCAGCACAATTTTTTTGTGCCATATACCAGGCGCCACTGCCGGATAGACCTTTTGACACCCGAATCCCATAAGGTAAAAAAAGATGGCCTAAATGACCACCTTTTCAAAGCAAATCTGTTTCCACAAATTCAAAACCGATTTCATGCCATTCTGCAAATTATCATTGGTTAACTGCCATTTGCCGTTCCTGCTATAATATCGAAAGCCCTTGAAACATTCAACCTTCCAAAACCCGCGTGTGTCAAGTTATTGTCACAAACTTTTTTCACTTTTTTTGATTGAAAATCGCTGAAACCCGCATAACTTCGTGGGGCGTGTGGTTCATTATTGCTAAGTTAGGGCAAAATTGGTGACAAATTATTGTCAAGTTGGAATGTCCGAAACAGCCTTCAGGATTTCCTCTGTAATCCCCGCCATATTCCTGTCTGCCGCATAAAGTTCCGCTCCCTGATTCTTTAACTGCCTGACCAAACCTACTGCATCTGGCACCGAACGTGACAGCCTGCTCATATTATAGACAAATACCCCATTATAAGTCCCGGCATTCCTTAAAAGTTTTTGCAGTCCGGGGCGGTCTGTCCGCAGACCGGAGATACCGTTGTCAGCATAAATATCTATCTCTGTCCGCTCTCCCCACATGCCCCGGATTTGCCCTGTCAGCACTTCTGCCTGATGCCGTACTGCCACCTGATCCGGATTCCCTACTCTTGCATATATCGCTGCCCTCATTCTGTCTCCTTTCCATTTTCGCGGAAGTTCCACATGATTTCAACTCTTTTGTCTTTATAAACGTGTATTTTCTTAATAAATATATCAACTACTTCCTGTGTCAGCATTTCCAGGTGGGAATACCGGATGATCTGCTTCATATCTTCCTCCGCCCTGCGGTATTCCTCCCGAAGCTGTTCCAGTTCTTCCCCCTGCGCATCTGCCTCTGCCGACAACTGGATCGTCTGCTCTTTTATGCTGTCCGCCTTCTGTCTGTAGCTTTCCGCAGATACTCTGCCGCAGGCATAACTTTCATATAAGGCGTCTGCCTCTGCCTGAAGCTCCTTCTTCCTTCTCTTGCAGTCTGCTATCTTCTTTTCCGTCCTCACAATACAGGACTTTTGGAAAGAAACAAGGCTTTGTTTTTCTTTTACGGCATTTCCGCGCACCATCAGTTCCCGGTTCAGCATCATCAGCACGGTTTCCTCCAGCAGATCGGCGGAAAAGTATGTACAGCACTCCGGTATCTGCAAAACAGCGTGTTTCCGGCACTCAAACCTGCGGTATTTATTCTTCCCCCGTATAGGCTTGTAAGTCATGGAATAACCGCATCCGCCGCAGAACAGTTTCCCCACAAGTAGCGATCACCGTGGAAAATCCTACTTACTTAACTATAACTGATCAAACTTTGCTGACCGTAGCAAAAGAAGGTCCGTTAGGC
>CAJUOE010000084.1 GCA_910587895.1 uncultured Lachnospiraceae bacterium | reverse complement strand
CCGGGTAAATGAACCCGGAACAGAGATTCAGGAAAGGATGGGATAAATATGAGTATGAGTACAATCGACAGGCTTTATAGCAGCTTAATCAATGATATAGACTATAAAGACCTGCCAGAAGCAGAAAAAGCAAGGGACAAAGTCAAAGCCTGCATTATGAATGGGTATCTGAGCAAGGATACGGAGGAGGCCAGGAAGCAGTGGCTGGGGCTGGAGAAAATGATTGCCGAGGTAGCCTGCGCTAATGAGCATCAGGGATTTATCTATGGGTTCAGGCTGGCGATGGGATTATTTATTGGCAATGAGAGACCATATGGTAAAAGCCAGATTGAGGAGCATATCCGCTCAGAATATTCCACTCTGATGGTGAGCGACCTTGATAGAACTGACCGGGTGGTGGATATCCTAAAGGAACATATTCCCGAAAGCAGGCTGGAAGATGCGATAAATACCTTATGTGCCTGCGTCAACGATACCAAGTATGCCGTATTTGAGCAGGGATTCTTACGTGGGATCGCCGTGGCCAGAGGGGATGGGATATAGTCCATCCCTGCGCAGATGCAATGTGGTGCAAGCGGGTGCAAATGATAAAAGTTGGGTGCAACGTGTAAAATGAGGCTCTAATTTTTTATTTACCTATTGCCGAATTTATTGATGAATTTATCACTCAATGGATTAAATTTATACCTGAACCAAAAGAAAACCCCATTTTATAGGGGTTTTCTTTTGGCTTATGTAGGCTTAATGGATATCGTTTTGTATCAAACGTGACGTCCTAATATGGCGGAGAGGGAGATACCCGAACCGGCGCTTCGTAAAGTCATTGCGGAGGCAGGGTATGATGTAATGAGCGTGAACTGGGCGCCGTATGAGAAAAAGGGGCTGTTTGCAAGACGGGAGAAGATTGAAAATTGAAATTTGAGATGCGCAAAAACCCGCACAGAAATCGGGAAAATTATGAAAGACATTAAAGGATTCTGGGACAGGTGGGCGAAGCGGTAAGGGGACAGGGATGAAAAGCTGCAGTGAAATACATTGTGGGAAAAACGGGTTCTGAATGGATGATAACGTTACAGTTTGGCAAGGCTGAACTGCAACATAATAACATGGAAGAAAGAGAATATTTTTGACATAGAGAAAACAGGACAGAAGGAGGTGGAGGCTTGAAACAGAAAAAATCGGTGGAGGATTATCTGAAAACAATCTATATCCTTTCCCAAAATAAGGACGTGCACGGGGCGGATATTGCAAGGGCGATCGGCGTTTCACGGCCGACTGTCTGCGTGTCCTTGAAGGCGCTGGAGGAGGAAGGCTATATCCTCATGGGTGATGCGCGAGAAGTCCACCTGACGGAAAAGGGTATGCGGATTGCGGAAGAAACCTATGAACGGCACAATACGTTCTGCCAGCTTTTGACGGAACTTGGCGTGGACGAGAAAACGGCATCGTCAGATGCCTGTGAGATGGAGCATGCGGTCAGCAATGAAAGCTATCAGGCGCTGAAGACGCTTGTGGCGGAAGGAAGCGGAGGAACATAAGGATGAATACGTTACAGAGTGTGGCTATTGCAGTTGCAACGGCTTTTCTGGTACTGGCTTTCTGCACTGGAATTAAGGCGGCATGCCGTAAAAAGCTGAAGCGGGACAAAAAAAGCTAAGGTAACATATGACGGATTTGGGAAAAAGGAAAATCCGGCGGTCATGCTATTGCAGGGAGCCTGTTGTCACTGGAAAAGCTTTGAAGGAGTTATCCCAAAGCTGTCGGAAAACTTTTACGTTATATGGATGCTCCTTGGGTGGCACACTCGCCGCCATGCTGGCGGAGCGGGGAAATGTCCGAATCAGTGGGGCCAGAGTATCAAAGAGAGCGCGGTCGAAGTAGAAAAGGCGCTGGCTTTTCCGGGAATCATCTTATACGGTGTCGCGCTTTTTGCCGAAAATAGGATGATGAAAATTCCCCTTTGACAAAATACAAAAATGCAAATATAATAATACCGTCGAGTGGCAGAAAGCGTAAATCCAGATGATGGGTTTGCGCTTTTTTGATGCACACGGGCATTTAAATAAAATATGGTTGTGGCAGCTTTCCGAAAAAGTCTCCTGAGCGTTTTCTGCTGCGGCAGATTTCTCAAAAGAAACGGAGGAAAATTGAATAAAGAAGTAACAGCAAACAAAATGGGAACCGAGGCGGTTCCGAAAGTCATGTTAAGTATGGGGATACCGATTATTTTATCAATGGTACTGCAGGCATGCTACAACATCGTGGACAGCATGTTTGTGGCGCGTATTCCGGATTCCGGCAATATAACCAATATGGGTGAGTATGCGGTAAATGCGTTGACACTGGCGTTTCCGGTTCAGATGCTGATTGTAGCGTTTGGCATCGGGACAGGCGTGGGCGTCAATGCACTGCTTGCAAAAAGTCTGGGACAGCGGGACGAGGAAAAAGTTGCAAGGACTGCAGGAAACGGAGTGACATTAGCGCTTATCATCTATATCGTATTTTTATTGTTCGGTCTGTTTGGCGTGAAGGCTTATATCGGAAGTCAGACGAACGATGAAGTGGTGCTTGGAATGGGGATTTCGTATCTTTCCATCTGCTCCGTTGTTTCATTTGGCATTGTCTTGTTTTCGATTTACGAAAAACTGTTACAGTCAACAGGAAAGACAATCTATTCCACGATTGCGCAGGTGTCGGGCGCCGTTGTCAATATCGTGCTGGATCCCGTTATGATTTTCGGCTATTTCGGACTGCCCGAGATGGGGATCCGCGGTGCGGCGTATGCGACCGTGATCGGGCAGGTGGTATCCATGCTGATTGCAATGTACTTCCACTATCGGAAAAATACGGAAGTAAAATCGGGAATGCAGTACCTGAAGCCGGACAAAGGGATTGTAAAGGAAATCTATGTCATTGGTCTTCCGGCGATTATCATGCAGGCGTTGATGTCATTTATGACATACGGCGTGAATCTGATTTTTGGCACCGTTTCGCAGGCGGCAGTGACGGCGTATGGTATTTTTTATAAAATCCAGCAGTTTATTTTTTTCGCGGGATTCGGTTTGCGCGATGCGATTACGCCGATTGTATCCTTTAATTATGGAATGGGTGATAAGAACCGTGTCAAACAGGGCATTTTTTATGGAATTTTGTACACGGAGATTATTATGCTGATCGGCATGATCGGCCTAGAGGTCTTTGCAAGTCCCCTGATCGGATTATTTGCCATGTCTGAGGAAACGGAAGCGTTATGTGTTCTGGCGGCGCGGATCATTGCGACAAGCTTTTTGTTTGCAGGCGGGAATATTGCAGTACAAGGGGTATTTCAGGCGCTTGGCTGCGGGTTAAATTCACTGATTGTATCCCTGCTTCGGTTGTGCGTTGTCGTACTGCCGCTGGCATGGCTGTTTACCAAGCTTGAAAATGCGACGTTTATGATCTGGTGGGCATTTCCAATTGCAGAGCTTGTGGCGCTTGCGGTCGCTGCAGCGCTCATGGTTCAGGCAAATAATAAAATGATAAAACCGATGAAAGAGTAGGAAAAAGGAGCGGTGTGTAGACCTGATTGTAGGGCTTGCAAAGGATTTATAGGGGTGGATGTTTCGCAAAGCGAATGAGGAATTGTACATGACGCAGTATGAGGAAATGCAACTTAGAAAAATTGCACCGTTACAAGATGGTATTGATCCCAAACAAGGAGAGCGGGAGAATGGATATTTCCTGATAAAAATAACATTAGGTACCTTGACAAATTTCTTTTTTGCGATGATATAATCAAGGTACCTAAAGAAAAGGAGGGGCGATTTATGCAGGAAAATAACATTTGCCCAGGCTGTGGGCGGCATTGCGATCTGGAAAGGCCGCACTGCGGCAGAGGAGAAGAATACCGCCGTACCGGGAAAATGCCGGAGCATCAGAGGAAACAACGGGATCAGGAAATGCACACAGCCAATGATTCAGCAGCAGGTATCGATGACAGGCTGATTATCAGTCTGCGGGATCTACATCATACCATGCGCTCACTGTATGAGGGAAAAGCGAGTCAGAAGCGCATCCTGATCATCCTGAACGAGTCGGAAGCCATTACTCAGAGGGATTTGACGGAGCGTTTGGGAATCCAGCCGGGTTCGGCCAGTGAGATTCTGTCCAAGCTGGAAGGCTCAGGATGGATCGTCCGAACACAGAATGAATCTGACCGCAGGACGACGGACATCTCCCTGACAGACAGCGGCAGGGAAATTGCGGAAGAAGCGCTAAGGCAGCGCAGGAAACGGCATGAGGAGATGTTTTCCTGTCTTTCGGGAGAGGAAAAGCAGGAACTGCTGTCACTTCTGGATAAAGTCCGCTGTGACTGGAAAAACGATACAAGGAAAATGAAAATACATTCAAATATGGGCACCGGCATGGATGCCGGGAAGACAGCGGACATCATGAAGGACATAGGCACCGGGAAGACGGCGGACATCATGAAGGACATAGGCACCGGGAAGACGGCGGACACCATGAGGGACACGGGCACCGGGATGACGGTGGGTACCACGACGGTCACGGACACCATGGAGGCTCAAATGGGCATGGAGGACGTTGACCATGTGGAAATATATCAGAAAGTATCTGCTCTTTGCCATCATCGCAGGCCTGTTCATGATTGGCGGATGCCGTATTTAGCAGCCGCTCTGCGGTAGGTTTCGCTGGTATACTGTGTCCCGCGGTCTGAGT
>CAJUOE010000083.1 GCA_910587895.1 uncultured Lachnospiraceae bacterium | reverse complement strand
GTAAATCTTCCCTATCTGATCAATTGTTAAATCTGTTGCCGGATTATCAGGATTGACTATGATTCCGATTCCATCAATGGCAACTACCGTTCCCTGTAAATCTGCTGTTTCATCTTCCTTCAGGTCACGACTTGCCAGTCCGATATCACATCTTCCTTCCGCTACTGCCTGTATACCGGAACTAGAACCCGTTGGATTGTATGTAACCTTTATATTTCCATGTTCCTCCATATAGGCTTCACTCAAAAATCCAATGACTTTCTCCATTGAAGTGGAACCGTCGGTGGCTATTGTTTGTGAACTCTTAGTTGTCTCATTTGCTGTACTTTTGTCAGTGAACGAACCAGCATTGCCGCTACATCCTGTCAATACCCCTGTCATAAGTGTAAAAACGGTTGCAATCATAATAAATTTTTTCATATTGAACACACTCCTTTGTTTTTTTGTATGAACCAAGTATACCGTCCCCAATGTTAACTCTAAAAGTGCATATATGTTAATTGTAAGTTAATTGCACTGCAAAAGGCATAGAATATTTCATCTATGCCTTTTAACAACGGAATTATTTATCTGCCCTGTATATATTCCTCGTTTTGTCTCTGATACATAGGACGGTTCTCCCTTGTACGTTCTTCCGGTTCCATATCCTCCATGAAACTCTCCACCGCCTTTACATACACCTCTGCCAGCTCTAACGTACATATCCGGTTCTCCGGCATGATTTCCTCTCTTATTTCAGAAACCTTTACAGCCTGTTCCTTCTGCACATTCCAGAATCCCGCCAGCCTGTACTCCGTTCCCCGTCCGTTATAGTCCTCATACACCGGAACCACTTCCCCTGTGGAAGTCTGCCACGAGGCAATCTCCGGGAACGTGACAAGCCTGTCATGCTGAGGGAGAGAGGTACGGTACTCCCTTAACAGCCTGCTGAGAGGGGTATAGCCATAAGGGGAGGCGGCCCGTATATCCTTTTTTTCTTCTACAAACTTTGCAAACTTCCGCACCAGCGGAATCATGGATAACAGCTTATAAAAGAGTGCTTTGAGTTTATCCAGTACGTTGATGAAATCCAGACGCTTTTCAAACTCTTTATCCAACACACCGATATCTTCTAAAAACCCCTCTTTTTTTACCTGTATTTGTTCCTTTTCATCTGTTGCTTTCCTGACATCACGCAAAAGACGCTCTTTATCAGAATGAAGGATAAGCGTATCTGTTTTTAAGGACAAATTTTCCTGCCGTATTTCCTCCTGTTCTGCCATCAGTTTTTGTTTCATTTCCCTGCCTTCTGTTTTTATCTGTATCAAATCTTCCTCTGCTCCGATAATCTCTGTTTTCGTGTCAGACAACCGCCGTTCTGCTTCGGAAACTTCTTTTTCTGCCTGTTCCAGACGTTGGTTGGCATTAAAAAGCCTGTCCTGTTTTTCTTCAAGGAATCCCGCCACCATTTCCAGCCGCTTCGTTTCCTGCTGCACCTTATATTCCGCAACGGTCAGGTCATAGTTTTTCCCTTTCTGCTTATCTTTTACAAGCACTCCGAAGTGGATAAGCATTTCTACGCTTGCGGTCTGACGCAGGCTGTTCTGTAAAATATTCTCCAGCGTTTTCGGAGTGAAAACAGAGCGTTTGGAAACCTTTGTTTCCAGCCCGCGCTTAAATCCCCTGCCTATGGGAACGCCTACAACGTGCATATGCGGGCTTGCTTCATCAAAGTGGACTACCGCATTTGCAACTTTGAAATCCGGCATTTCTTTCTGCAACTGCTCCAGTAAGGTGTCATATACCTTGCAGATATTTTCTTTGTTTTGCTTTTCCTTATCTGTTTCCATAAAGACATCTTCCCAGAAATCCTTATCCCCGCACTGGAAAATAATCTCCACTGCCATGTCTTGGTTCTTGCCGGACAGATGTTCAAAATAATCGTCAATCCGTCGGTCTGCCCTTGTCTGTTTTTGGTTATACTGCTCCAGTGCTTCTGAAAAAGTGTCCTGATAGACTTTTTTCACATCCCGCATAAGATTTGTACTGCCAAAGAGCAGGACAATGTTCTCCCTGTCATACTCTTTGGAACGGTATTTCCGCAGGTTGTGTTTTGCCACACCGGACAGCCTGCCTTTGCTGTTGAGGGCACTTTTCCCGTTGCTGATATGGGCACTGTATGATACTTCATTCATCACATCCCCCTCTCTGCCGGAGGAATTTTTTTCTTATTTGTCATTTCCTTTCCGGCTGGTTTCCTTATCAATCATTTTACGTCTCCGATTTTCCTTTGGGCTGATGGGAACGTGGCGGGGTGCGGTTATCATTTCGGCTCTGCCGATAATGATAACCCCCTAGCATTTTTGTCAAGCCAAAAATGCGGGGGCCCTGCCGGGGGCTTGTTCAAGCGGGTGTATATCCAGCTTTTGCCTGTTATTTTGCCTGCCGGAGAAACCATCTGCCGCTGACCTGTATTCTGCCAAAGTAAAATACTGCGGATAATAGAAGTGACAGCATGGTGCAGGCATAATACCCACAAGTGCAGGCATAAGTGACCGCATAATTTCTAAAAGTGCAGGCACAGGTGCAAGCACC
>CAJUOE010000082.1 GCA_910587895.1 uncultured Lachnospiraceae bacterium | reverse complement strand
CAAGGAAACATTCCATAGCCGGAGGGATGGGAGCATTTCCGGAGGAAGTGATCCTGGAATACGAAGAAAAGTACCGCGAGCTGATAGCCAGAGGACTGCCTGGGCACAAACACATCCAAGGACGCCATCACGGACAACCTTTCTCTTCCGACAACAACCAATATCAGCGGCGACGCTGCCAAACCGGCAACCGTTACCTGGGAAAGCAATAATCCCGCCGCCATTGCAAACGACGGAACAGTTACGCGCGCTGCAACAGACCAGAAGGTCACCATGACCGCCATTGTAAACCGCAAAGGTTTCATTGTCAAAAAACCTCTGCTTTTTACGGTAGCAAAAGATGCTGTCAGCATTCCCAACATGAACGATATCCGCGGGAATATCTATCTTACAGATGAGGGCGAACCTGGCAGCAGCGTTACCTGGACGTCCTCCGACGAAAGCATTATCAGCACAAAGGCGGCCGGAGATATTGCTGCCGGCAAGGTAAACCGCCCCACCAACAGGGACGCCAAAGTTACCCTGACCGCCACGATCACTTACGAAAATGCAACAAAAGAAACGAAAACATTCAACTGCACAGTAAAGAAGGCTCCGAAGATGGCAGAGACCACGGATTACCTCTTCGCTTATTTTCCGTATACAAATGTCAAGGACGAGCGCATCTACTTCGGCACCAGCGAAGACGGGCTGAACTTCTCCGCCTTAAACGACGGCAAATTTGTCCTTGAATCCAGGCTGGGAACCCACGGGTTGCGCGACCCCTTCATCATCCGCTCCCATGAGGGCGACCGGTTCTATCTGATTGCCACCGACCTTACCGTGGCAGGATTGGAACAGGATGGCACACACTATCCGGGACAAGGCTGGACCGGTCCTTCTGGAAATCAGCAATCCGGCAGCCAGTATATTATGGTCTGGGAATCTACCGACCTCGTCAACTGGTCCAAACAGCGGATGTGCCACGTAGCCAAAGACAATGCGGGCTGCACCTGGGCGCCGGAGGCCTACTGGGTAGATGAAATTGAGGCCTACGCCGTATTTTGGGCATCCAAGACCGGAGATGACAATTACGGCAACCAGCGCTTGTATTATGCGACCACCCGGGACTTCTACCATTTCTCCGAACCACAGGTATGGATCAGTGAGGCAGGTTCTGTCATTGATACTACAGTCATCAAGGTAGACGACTATTATTATCGTTATACCAAAAACGAAGACGGAAACAACAATAAATTTGGAACCCCCTCAAAACGCGTCTACTGCGAGCGTAGCAAGTCCCTGCTCTCCACAGAGTCCAAAGACCCCGAAGATGAAACAGATACCGATCCCACGAAATGGGAATTTGTACACAAAAATTCCCTGGCAGTCGGCGGTGGACAGATCGAAGGGCCCTGCATCCTCAAACTGAACAGTGATGATGTGGAAAACGCCAAATATATTGCAGGCCTCAAAGGCTTTGAACTGACAGGCGACGACATCTACTGCCTACTGGCAGATAAAACAGGTGTAACCATCTTCCCCGGACTGTCCGATGATATTACCAAGGGTGATTTCCATGTTCTTGGCACAGAAAAAGGTGCAACGGCGACAGACGAGAACGGCAATAAAGTTCAGCTCTACTCCATGCCGGAACCGGACGCCAGCCACGGCACGGTTATGCCGATTACCTCCGAGGAATACAATAACCTGAAACTGAAATGGGACGCAGCATACCGGGAGAAAGCCGCTGAATTGACTAAAATAGCAGAGACTGCCGCAGAGCAGATTACCCTGCCGACAACGAAAGTTACTTCCAACCTGACGTTGCCAGCCTCCGCAGGAGAAGGCGTTACCATCACCTGGGATTCCTCTGACGAGAGCATCATTGCCACGAACGGAACTGTTACCCGCCCGGCTTATGAACAGGGCGATGCAACCGTAACCTTAACGGCGACCATCACCGCTGCATCAGACGACGAGACTATCCGCGACCAGATGGTGAAGAAAACGTTCGAGGTTACCGTGGAGAAACTTGCGCAGCAATTACCGCCTCCTCCCACGAAATTTACCGTAACCTTCAACAGCGACAACGGTTCCGCGGCAAGCAGCCAGAGCATCACAAGCGGAGAGAAAGCGACAGCGCCCAAGAATCCTACTAAGAAGAATTATACGTTTGCTGGCTGGTACAACGGAAATGCCAAATATGACTTTAACAGCCCGGTAACCGCGGACCTGACCCTGAAAGCAAAATGGACCAAAGTTACGGTCAAGGCTCCTTCCAAAGCGCCTGGTCTGAAGAACAAGAAATCCAGGCAGCTGACCGTCACCATCAAAAAAGTGAGCGGAGCCGCCGGTTATCAGGTTACCTACTCAACGGATAAGAAATTCAAAAAGAAGGCGACCAAGACCGCCAGCAGCACAAAAACAACTGTCACGCTCAAAAAACTGAAAAAAGGAAAAACCTACTACGTGAAAGTCAAAGCCTATAAGAAAGATTCCACCGGCAAAAAGGTTTATTCCTCCAAATTCAGCAAGACGGCAAAGATTAAGATTAAGAAATAGTTCTATCACAAATTACAAAAAGGTTCCGCTTTCATACCGAAACATCGTATGAAAGCGGAACTTTTATCTCTTATGCACATTCTCACATATATCCAAAAACCACGGCTGCACCGCCTGCCATCAGCAAAAGCCCCCCGAATACATAAGCTCTCATCTTATATTCAAATCCCAGACGGTAGCCGGTATACATACCGACAACCGTAACCAGGATCGTCAGCACAAAACCTGCAATTAGAAGCGGCAGAATACTGCTGCCAAGAAACCCCAATGCAACTCCTGCCAGGAACGTGAACAGAATATTGCCAAGGTACATGCCAAGAAATCTCTTTACCTCAAATTTCTCTTCTCTCCGTTCCAACAGGCCTTCATTCTTCCAAGCTTTATGGAACAGCCGAATCCCCAGAAACAGGAGAATTGCCGCAGCAATTACCTGTCCCAGAAAATTTTCCCCTGTCTGCGCCCGGTACCGGGAGAGGAACCGGGCCAGGAAATGCCCGATTCCCAACGTCACGGTCTGGCCGGCAGCCAGGATGGAACAAAACATTATCAGTTGTCTTTTTTCTATTTTTGCCATCAGTGAGCCCTGGCACTCCATTGCACCGAAAACCTCCAGTGAAATCCCCAGAACAACAATGATCTGTTCTATCATGTTCATCAACTTCTCTCCGTGACTGCAGTTTTATTCTCCCTCTTCCTTTATAGCGTCTGTGCGGAAAATGAACTTCACAGAGCCTTTCGCGCTGTCTGCAACTTTTGTAAAGGTCTGATAATTTTTCCCTGCATTCACAACTGCTTTGAGCCTGTTCAACATGGATTTCACGTCTCCGTCATAGGCTTCGGTCAGCTTGCGTATGCCTTCCTCGTCAAACTCCAGCATACCATCCATCAAATCCCTGGAACCGCTGTCTAACTTCTGCACGCCCTCTTCTACCTGTGAGGTCGCACTGGAAAGCTTCGACGCCCCGTCCACCAGCGCGCCATTGTTGGAAACAAGCGTGGATGCTCCATTCTTAAGCTGGTTAATTCCATTCGTCAGAGTCGGCATACTGTCGTTCATGGTCTGTGTCCCCTGACTGAGCGCCTGCATACCGCTTACGAGGCTATAGCCGCTTTCTGCATCTTTGGCATTGATCGCGCCTGAGATCTGGGCTTTTGTTGCATCAACCGCTGTAATGGTTGCTGCCTCTGCCGCCGTCTTTGCCGCCGTCTTTGCTGTATCTGCGACTGCTGCGCCTACGGTATCCTTCGCACCGGCTGCAATTCCCGTGATGATCTGTGACGCTGCACTGTCCATGCCCGCCTTCAATGTCTGATCTGCCAACGCTGCATTGACGGTCTGATTTACCAGGGCGTCCACTGTCTTTTGAATTTCCGCCTTTCCCGCCTCTGAGGAAAGCGCTGCATCAATCTGCTGTTCGATGGCTCCCATCTGGCTGTTGACATTCGATGCCACCATCCCCGCAATATCCTGCTGGGCAATTAACGACTGAATCTGCTGCTGTGCCTCGGAACCCTCTGCATTGACCGCATCATTAACTGCCGTACAGATTCCAGCCACCTGCTCTACACTCAACGAACCGCCTGTCTGCTGTGCCATGGCTGCTGCCTGCTGCTGTACTGCCGCTGCCATCACGCCGGACGTTACTTTCTGTGTTACCTGCTTGACAACGGCCTCCGTCACCGCCTGTACAACCTGCGGTTTTGCCTCTGCCATTTTCGTGGTCTTTGCCGTATCCGCCGCAACACTGCTGTAAGCGGTACGCAAAACCGAATTCAGCACGGTCTGCGTGTATGTGCCCAGTCCTGCTGACACCTGGCTCTTTGCCCCTGCGTCATTGGCCAGGCTGTTGTAGAATGTCGAGGACGCCTGTTTCTTAATGGCCTCCGTGCCCTGCTGTTTATCGCTAAACGTCTGGTCAATGGCAGCATCCGCCTGTTTGATAAGGGATGATTTCTCCTTATCTGTCATCTTTGCCTTCAACGTCTTATCCAACTGTGCAACGCCCTGATTCAGCGTAGCAGCGCTGCCATTCAAGGTCGTCACCCCGTTAATCAGTGTTCCGGAGGAGGCTGAAAGCGTGTTGATGCCGTTATTCAACTGGGAGGCCCCGTTCGTATAATTTTCGATGCCGCTCTTTAACGTACCCACGCCGGACGCAAACTCCTTCATGCTGCCTGCCAGCGTATCCAATCCTTTTGACAGCTCCGTCGTACCGTCTACAAGCTGTCCGGACGCGTCTGACAACGTATTTACATCTTCTTCCAGCGCGCTCAAATCGAAAGAACTGCTCAGGTCACTGCCACCGAGAAGGTCGTTCATCGCAATTGTCATCGTCATTTCCAGAGAAAAATTCTCCACGTCTGCGGTAACTTCCACATATTCCGGAATTTCCACATCCTCATCCAGATCCCCGTCCTCAATATCAAGGCTCTCTTTCAGCCCCGGCATCGCCATGCCGACAGCAATTTTGCGGTTCCCATCTGAGATTACCTTTCCGTTCGTAATCTCAACATTGCTGTAATCCTCCGGCAGAATCATGCCCGTCATAACGGTGAACGGCACGTAAACTTCGTACTCCTCCCCATCCACAATTTCTGTCGTCTTCTCGTTGTTCGTATAATCAAAGCGAACCGTTACCTTACCGCTCTTTCCGGCAATCTCCTCCGGGGACATTTCCTTCCCATCCAGAAAATAAGTGATTTTCTGTGTAATCGGAAGTTCCCTGTCCGTCGTTCCCTGATAATAGATATCTTTTCCATCTGCCTGCCAGGTAACTTTATCCCCATTCTGAGTGAATGTCTCATCGCCCTTGACATTTTCAATGTCCTTCAAATCCGAAACGTCTTCCAGCGTCGCTTTTCCATCTTTATTCTTCAGCCATTCGCTGACAATCACATTATCTGCGGAACCATCCGCATTCGCAACGACATAGACGGTCTCCTCCTTGTCGGCGTCCTCGCTTTCCTTCGTCGCTGAAATCACGCTCTCCAGTGTACTTTTGATATCTTTTTCATCCGCACTGTCTTTCTTTTCCGACTCCTTAACCGTCTCATCCTCTTTCTCTGCGTGTACGGTATAAGCCATTCCCGCGCTGCCGCCCAGCATGGCGACCGTAACCGCTCCAGCCACGACCTGAATCATATATTTATTTCTGAATTTCTTCCTCAATTCCACGTTTTTCATAGTGATAACCTCCTGTGCTCATAATGTATACTGTGTTGCTGCTATACTGCATTTTTTATTTATACTGTGTCTAAGATTCATCTTGCTGCTGTTTTACATTTACACCGCGCTTACCTTCTCCGCCTTCGCTTTCTTATTCTTTCCCGGGCCAAACCCTATGCTCGTAGCGCAGATTACCCGGTCAAATACCATGAACATTGCCGGCAAAATAAAGATTGCCACAAACATACTGATGATTGCTCCTCTCGACATCAGCGTACACAGCGAGCCAATCATATCAATCCTTGAATAGAACGCCACGCCTACGGTCGCTGCGAAAAAGCTCAATGCACTGCCCACAACAGAGGAGATGGACGTCGATAATGCGATTGTCACCGCTTCTTGTTTATCGGCTCCGCGGTTGCGCTCTTTTTTGTAACGCGTCGTCATCAAAATTGCATAATCAACGGTTGCGCCCAGCTGAATCGTTCCGATTACGACGGATGCAATAAAAGGCAGCACCGTTCCCGTGTAAGCCGGAAGACCCATATTGATGAAGATTGCAAATTCTATAACCGATACAAGGATAATCGGGATGGAAATGGATTTAAAGGTGAGCAGGATAATCAAAAATACTGCCACAATGGAAATCACGCTTACCACCTTGAAGTCCGTATCCGTAATCGTAATCAGATCTTTCGTACAGGGCGCCTCTCCGATCAACATTCCCGTGGAATCATAATTTTTTAAGATTGCATTCAATTCCGTAATCTGGTTGTTGACTTCATCAGAGGCAATTTTATATTCCGAGCTAATCATCATCATCTGATAATTGTCGCTCATGAATTTTTCCTTCGCCTCCTCAGGAATCATATCAAGCGGAACGGAAGGCCCTACGACAGTCTCAAGGCCAAGAACTTTGGATACGCCGTCCACTGCTTCCATTTCATCCATCATATTTCCTACATCTTTCTGGGACATCTCGCTGTCAAACAGAAGAATATGGGTCGTATTCATCTTAAAGTTCTCATCCATCTTTTCATTTGCCTGTATGCTCAATAAATCTTTGGGAAGCGTTCCCGCCAGGTCGTAGTATACCTGCGTATGGGTATATCCGTACAATGCCGGTCCCAGTATTACCAAAAAGACAACTACAAAAATCTTATAATGCTTCACCACAAACGGCGCTATCTTTCCAAGATCCGGAATGATGGGTCTGTGTTTCGTCTTTGAAATCGCTTTATCAAATACCAGTATCATCGACGGCAGCACTGTTACGCAGCAGACAACTCCAATCAGGACTCCTTTCGCCATGACCACGCCAAGGTCTAACCCCAGGGTAAACGTCATGAAACAGAGTGCAACGAAACCTGCCACGGTAGTGGTGGAACTACTGAGCACCGAACCAAGCGTATTGGAAATCGCATGGGACATGGCGCGTTTCTTATCCTCCGGAAACCGCTCCTGATTCTCCTCGTAACTGTGCCACAGGAAAATGGAATAATCCATGGTAACGCCAAGCTGCAATACCGCTGCCAGCGCCTGGGTAATGTAACAGATCTCACCGGAAACCATGTTGCTTCCCAGGTTATATAAAATTGCCATTCCGATGCTCAAAAGGAAGAACACCGGCGCCAGAAATGAATCCATGGTCAATGCCAGTACGATGCAGGATAAAACTGCGGCAATCGCAACGTATGCAAACATTTCCTGCTGGCAGATATCCTTGATGTCTGTGACAACTGCCGACATGCCGCTGACAAAACACTGTTTATCGGCAAGCGCCCGAATCTGTTTCACCGCATCCATTGTCTCATCCGATGACATCGACGTGTCATACATGACCATCATCACCGTATCTTCCCCATTTACAAATTTCTCCTGTATATCGTCCGGAAGAATCTGCATGGGTACCGATAAATCCGCAATGGAATCATACCAGATGACTGTCTTCACATGGGGAACCTCCTCAATCTGTTCCCGCAGCGCGGACACCCCTTTGTTGTCCATGCCTTCCACCACGCAGATGGAAAACGCCCCGGTATGAAACTCATCCATCAGGATATCCTGTCCTTTCATGGTCTCGATATCTTTTGGCAGATAGGACAAAATATCATAGTTGATTCTGGTTCTGAGAATTCCGAATACCGATGGAACTAAAAGCAACAGGCTTAAAATCAGAATCGGTATCCGCAGCTTTACAACTCCTTTTCCAAATTTCTTCATCTTACTCGCTCCTTTGTCTTTAACTTTAAAAACAGTATAAAAAAAAGAATTGAAAAAATAAATATTCAATCCTTTTTCCCTGTATATCTAAAATATACATTTTTTTCAGTTTGTAATTTTGCTTAAACATTTCCTTCCATCTGTTTAAACTGATATACATTTATGCCTTTTTGTAGTTCTTAAAGCTCTTCGATCACGTCCATCATGGAGCGCGTGATAATATAGTTATAAATATCCGTGATCTCCTGCGGCTCCACGCTCATACCGCTCTTGATCCAGCTTACAACCACAAAACACATGGACTGCGCATAATACTCGGCAATATGCTCCGGCGTCAGCCATGGATGGCGTTTCCTGCCCACATGCTCTTTTCCATGAATGACCTCCAAAAGCGCGTCCATAATACACTTTTTGGTGATTTCCTCAAACGAATTCTGCCCTTCCAGATGCACAGCCTTCTGATAGAATTCACCATCCGCCTTTACAGAAGTAAAAATCAGTATCAGGGCCTGATCCACCATTCCCGCATGGATGAGCGGCTTTGTCGGCTCCAAAATCTGCGTACGGATAATCCATTCCAGCAACTCATATTTGTCCTGAAAATGATTATAAAAGGTAGGACGAATCACGCCTGCCCTGTCTGTTATCGCTTTAATTGTAATCTTTTCAATCGGCTGCTGGCAGGCAAGCTCCTTGAAACTCTCTGCCAGCAGTACGTCTATCGTTTCTTTTTGTCCTGTCAATTATACAATCAACTCCAAAATCGTCAGATTACGAACTGCATCGTCGGACCGCAGGTCAATAATTTCCCCTGTCGGGATTACCTTTACCTTCGGCCTCAATACAAATTCCTTATAATTCTCCATTACCACAGCCGTTCTTCCATCCGACAGGCTCACCTCGCAACCCACCGGATAGACTGCAATTCTGCGCAGGAAGATATCGACAAGCTCCGGATCGAACTCCGCGCCTGCATTAGCCATAATGTATTCCACCGCCTCGGAAGGGGAAACCGCCTCATGATAGGGCAGTTTAGAAGTCAAAGCATCATACACATCCGCCAGCTTGATAATCCGGGCATAAATCGGAATCTCCGAACCAGATTTACGCAGAGGATAACCGCACCCATTATACCATTCATGGTGCTCCAGCACGCTGTTATAGACCTCCGGAAGAAAATCAAAATTTTCTTTGAGGAATTCATATCCCAGCTTGGGATGCTGTACAATCATGATTCGTTCTTCTTCCGTCAACGCCCGCCTGACGTTCAACACATCTTCTTCTACGAACCGTTTTCCCACATCATGCAGCAAAGCCGCCGTCGTCAGAATATGTAACTCATCCTTATTCATATTACATGACGCGCCCATCATCGTAGAGAGCACCGCCACATTTACCGAATGGAAATAGACATAATCATCATATGTCTTGATATCCAGCATGTTGCACATTACGTTCTGGTTATTCAGAACATCTTCCATCACATTCATGACAACTTCCTGAAGATTATGCTGCTCCATGGGGATATTCTTATTATCCAAAAACAAATCGTGTACCATCTTTAATGCTTCACGCTTTAGCTGCGGACGGATTACCTGCTCGATCCTCAAATCTTCCGTAAATTCATCATCAATATAAATTCCCGGAAATCCGAGCTGAAGAAGCTGCTGCAGGGAATCATTATTCAAGACCAGATGTTTCCCCAGAATCAGCTTACCTTCTCCATCGTATATATCCTGTCCTAAAGCCATTCCTGCCTCTACCCTCGCTATCGGCATATAACGCATAATCAGCCACCTCCTATTTATGCTGTTTCGCTTTTATTCATCAATGATTTCTGTCTCCGCTTGCACTGGTACATGCGCTCATCCGCGCGTCCAATGGTGTCCTGTAAATTCAAATCCACACTGCGGCTGTATTTTGCAAAACCGGAAGCAATCTGCATCGCATCTTTTATGTACGCGCCCTGCAGGCTATCCAGCCGGTCACACATCGTTTTTCTCTTCTGTTCAAATACTTCCTCTGTCATAATATCCGAAATCAGGCAGAATTCATCTCCGCCAATCCGGTAAATCTCTCCCACATCGCCAAACACATCCCGAATAATTTCACTTCCATTAATAATATAACAATCCCCGACCCCATGTCCATACTGGTCATTCATCATTTTCAGATTATTCAGGTCAAACATTGCCACGCTGTATCTGGGAAATTCCCCTTTGGGAATCTTATGCATATCCGATTCAAAACGCCTGCGGTTCCTGAGGCAGGTTAATGCATCCATCTCCGCCTCCTCGAGAAGCGCCTCCGCGTTCTTTCCCGCCTGTATCAGTTTAATGGATTCATCCAGGAGCTGTTTGCTCAAAACAAATATATAAATCAGGCAGCCCAGCCTGGAGAAAAATGCCGCATCGCTGTAAAAACGCAGATAATAATTCACGACATCCATCAGGGCGCCAACACTAATCACACCAACGCATACCACATTCAGCCAGAACCTTCCGTCGCGTTTCACCTTCACAATTTTCTTTTTAAACAGCATCCAGAGGCTCGCCCCCAGCACGGTTATGATGGCACAGAACCCTATCGCATGGGTGATCCAGATAGTCTCCTTAAAATCCAGCCATCCTGTCAACTGTGCCAGAAATGAAAATGCAAACGCTGCCATGCAAGTCATAGCAAACAGGTTCAGTACCCTGCCAAGTTTCTTATTGCATATCGTCCGTACAAAATTGATAAACGGCAAAAGCATCAGGCTCACGCTCATAAACACAATCTGGCTGAACAAAAGATCATGCCCGAATATGAGCAGGGGAATCTTGGTCTCGAACGCAGACCATACCGCAAAATGCATGGCAAACAACCCCAGCCACGGAACTCCTTTGTGAAAATACATCTTCTTGCCAATGGCAAACCAGGCGCCTACCAGCACCAGCCCCATGGTAAACATGACAAAGCTCATCATCAGGGACAGATAATTATTCCGTATCTGACTAAGCACAATGGCAGACCATGCGCCATAATAAAACGCAGGTATCTTTACCTGAGGAGAACCATAACAGTTTCTGAGATGCACTTCCATCGTCATGCCGGCATATTTCTCTGACAGATCTATGTAATTCCAACAATTTCCCGGTGTTTTGCTCCCTGCTCCCTCAGGAACTTTCCGCTCGAAAATCTTCCTGCCATCCAGGTATACTTCCGATAACTGATGCGATGTATAATACCCGATGGAATCCGCAGAACTGATATCCTGCGGAAGTTCTTTCCTTATTATAATCTCCTCTTCACCTTCCGACAGGTTGACTGATTCAGGAAGCGTTTCATAATTCCCGCTCTCCTCGCCAGCTACCAATGTCCAGTTCTGGTTGTAGGACATACTCTCAAGGTTCTCCCCTTCGTCTCTGTGGCTGTACACACACACGATTACAATAAACAAAAATGCCACTGCAACCTCTGTCAGGTGCATTTTGAGAATCTTCACTGGCTGTCTCCTTTCGGCCTGTCTTTCGCTTGATACTACGTTTTCTATTTTAACATATTTTTTTTAAAAATAAAACATTTTTCCTCTGATATAAAAAAATATCCCGCCAGCATCGTCACCGGCGGGATACGCTATCACCCTATCTAAATATTCTCGTTAATATTATCATACTTTTCCAGTGTTTCTATCATATCTTTCAAAACAGAAACATTCTTCGGGGACAGCCTGTTTATTCTCTGAAGAAGTTCCTCGCCCACCTGATACGACTCGTACACCAATTCGTCCTGCAATAGATAATCAGGCGACACCCTCAGGGCATTACAAATGCGGATTAACATGTCAACCTGCGGCAGACGCCTTGATTTCTCATAATTTCTGATAACATTTTCGGAGGAATCACATAACTCGGCTAATTTAACAATCGTCATGTTCCTTTCTTTCCTGATTTTTCGCACCCTTGTTCCAAAACTATTCATATTACACCTCTTTCTCTTTTGTAGACATATACAAAAAATGTAAGTCTAAGCAAAGTATATGGTTTTCTGCGTCAAAGAAAAAGATAACATATGATATGGTTTCGATATATTTTTGTAACGTTTCTTTTAAAATGTGCCTATGATAAATATTTTGAATGAAAAAAAGCAGGATATCCACCTGCTCTTCTTCCCTGTATATTGTAGAGCGATAGACGGGGCTCGAACCCGCGGTCTCGACCTTGGCAAGGTCGCGCGTTACCAACTACGCCACTATCGCATAAGCGGGTGATGGGAATCGAACCCACGTATCTAGCTTGGAAGGCTAGTGTTCTACCATTGAACTACACCCGCAGAAACAACACCTTTGTGTTAATGCCCAGTTCCGGAATCGAACCAGAGACACGAGGATTTTCAGTCCTCTGCTCTACCAACTGAGCTAACTGGGCTCTCTGCTTTCAACAACGATATTATTTTACACGGATGTAAAAACTTTGTCAACACTTTTTTTGACTTTTTCATCCTTTTCTGTTCGTCGTCCCTGTTTGTATTATGTGCAGAAAAATAAATATAAAATTAATTACTTTCAAATACAGCTATTATTTAACGTTTCTATGGTGCATACAAATAATTTTTCTCTTAATCTTTTGGCATTAAATAAAATTAAATATAAAATAAATTTCCACAAAAATATCCTTTTCCCGTCTTATGCCAAAACATCGGGGGAATCCTCTTTCTCTTTGGGAAGGTTTTTCCACATTTCCAAAAGCAGGCTTCGGTATGCTTTTCTGATATCTTCCTCCTTTAAATCTCTGACAACACCGAATTCCTGAATATATTCCACAATCTTGCCATAGGAAACCTTATGCTTTTCCAGAAATTCGCTGTCTATCAATTGTTCCGCCTCCTGTTCCTTACGCTTTTTCAAAAGCTGTTTCATCTCTTTGGCAATAATTGGCATAATTATAGCGCTGTTTAGTTTTTTCTCAAACAATGTCCCCATATTGCCTGGCAGCTTGCTTACACACAGCTCCCGGTACTTTTCAATTCCAGGCAGCACAATCCGCGCCAGTTCCAGTCCTTTCTGCTCCAATTCCTGATAACGCATATGCAGATATGCCTTGAAACTTTCATCATCTACGGTGACCATCCGCCCGGAGCGGCGTTCCACTTTATATAGAACAACATAATCACCGGAGTTTTCCTGCATACAGATAAACTTTGACACCGCCAGTTCTATACAACAGGGAAAAACATCTTCTATAATGCATCGCTCTTGCATCTGAAAAGCTCTTCTTAGATGGATCTCATATGTATACTTTTTCCTCACATCCATCAGCCATAATTCATCATATCCTATCGGGAAAAACGTTTCCGCAAGGCTCTCTGTCTGATGTATGCGGTCTTCATTATGCAAAAACCACTTAACCCCAGCAATATAGCTCTCTATGTTTTCCTTTTTCAGAAGAAACTTGAAATAATCCCGAACGGAGGCCTGTTCATATATATACCATTTTGCCTCCTCTGCCCAGATTGCTTGCTTATAATCCTGTTCGGCAGGATTTTCCACCTCCCCATTAATATCCATCAGAAAACTGAGGCAGTTCAAATTGGTACTACAGATAAAGTCTATGATATGTCTGCGCCTCTCATACAGAAATCTATCCCTGTTAATTTCAAGGAAATTCTCCGCGCTTTTATCAAAAAAGTATGCCTCCATATCAAAAAAATTGTTTTTAAACAATTTCGTTATTTTCTTATCCTTCACGCGAATCTCATTGAAATATATTTTAAATGAGCCCTTTTCCTCTTCGCCTTTTTTCTTCTCCTCCTTCTCCTTCTTCCAACGGTATCTCAGCAGCATATGGTTTTCTTCACTCCAGCAGGAAAATCCACTGCATAAATATTTCTGCTCATCCGGCAAATCCATATCCTGCATAAGCACTTTTGTAATGGATGCCTGATAATCGTTCTTTTTTCCCGGGAGCTGAATAAAATACTTACCAAAACAGCGCAGGAGATATTGATTCGTGTCGGGATCCTTAGCCTCATCCTTCTCTGTTCCCGGCAAAATCAGCCTGATCGGGATCCCAAAGCTGCCACGGATGATGTTGACTGCCTTCTGTATCTCGCTTTGGAATATGTTCTCCGTGTTTCCGAAACAATCCAATTCTCGTTTGAAATGTCCGCTTTGTTCAAAAATGCATACCATTTCCGTAGGTATATCAATTTCTATCTCCGTTCCAAACTTAAACTGGCTGACCGCATGTGAATCATTAATAATATATGAATCAATTTTTCCCCCAATCTGCGTAGAATGAAAACGCATTTTTCTTAAAAGTCCTTCTTCCTGTGTCCGGGTGATAAGCTTAAATTCTTTTGATAAATTAAATATAGACTGCATACCTATGCCAAAAGAACCTGTCGGTTTCCACCATGCCGGCATATTTTTGGCTTCCTGGCTGGTTTCATAATTGGTAATATGTCCTATATGCTGCATTTCCTTTAAACGTTCATATGTAATTCCGATCCCATAATCTCTGATTTTTAAACGGATATTTTTATTTGCAGATTGTATACCGCATTCTATTTTAATCGTCAGCTCATCTTCATCCCGCAGGATGTATCTATAAAATTCCAGTGGATCATTAAAGTCTCCATGCCCCCTTCTCTTCAAATCGAAGTATACTTTCCGTTTTACAGCGTCCATGGAATTCTGAATGATTTCCCGGATAACAGCAACAAAAATATTCTTATATAACCCAATTCCTTCAATAATTTCCGAAGAACGTTTGGCTGTTATATGATATCGAAGATCTATCAAATCATTTTCTATATATTTGCCATCCAGGCTCAATTTTTCCGGTTCAAAATATGGGCAAGTTCCTGTCAATCCTTCTGGCACAATCTTCAGCCAATTTTTGCTGAAAAAATCTATTTCCTGATGCAGCATCTGCAGCCATCCGCTCAGCTCCTTAAACGCTTTTAAAGCCAACATAACAGTTCTTTCTTCTTTTTTAGCATTATCCTCCTCATTCTGTGCGCTTTCTGACAGGTTTCTGTCTGCATTTTCCTCTAAATCATCCCCTGTTTCCTGCTTTTTGGCGCTTTCCAACACTTCTTCCAAACCATCCATCTGAAAGATTTTTTTCGCATCCTCCTTAGAAAAATCTGCCTCTACCCTTATCCTTTCCGGTGTCACTAAAAAGTCTCTCATCGCCCTGTGTTTCATCTGATGCGTAAAAGAATTATAGCTTGCGTCTCCTGCTACTGCTAACTGATATTTATTAAATCGATTATTATCTATATCCAACAAATCTCCAATACGTATAAGTTCAGCAACAAATCGAGGATGAGCATAATCTCCGTCAAAACCCTGAATCTCCTGGCTTAATTTTTCAATTATATCTTCCCTTTGCTCCATATGCATTGCTGCGATTTTCGCAATCAGGTAACGGAAACGAAGCGGAATCAGCCCCTCATATGACTTTTCATCTGCCTCCTTCATAATTATATCATGTGACATTTGGGCATGTTTCGGCCTGCTGCGCTCTTGAATCAGAATCTTAAACGCTTTGATAAAATGCTCCGGCCACCTATGCCATCCTGACTCAAAGATACTATTTAGATTGTTGACTGTTCTGCGTTTTTCTGCCGTTTCTTCTTCCCATCCGCCATGTCTTTCCCTGTACCCATACTCAAACAAAGGCTCCAAATAGCTCCATGAAAGCCTGACATCCACGTTTTGGCTTTCCCGCATCTCGCGGGAAAATTCCTTATAATCCTCCTTTTCCATTTCTACAAGTTCATAGTATAAATCCTTTGCTGTCACGACCATACCCAAATCGTGGCAATACGCGCATTCCAGAATCAGCCATGCATCGGTGGGCGAAAGCTGGCGGACACGCTTCTCCCCCAGAAAATATGCAATCTGTCTCAATATCGTTTCTGAATGCGTAGCATCATGCAGGCTGTAAGTCTGGTACGTCATCGCCACCGCATTCAGACGTTTTGCATACTCTTCCTTCTCAATCATCCAGCAATTGTACAGGATATTAAAACTCTTCAAATCCCTGAACTGCTTTAAATGCTCCTCTATTCCATATATACAGGCACTCTGATTTATGGTTATATTATTATTTTCGCTACATCCATTCCATTCAAATGAATTGATAAAATTCTGCATATTCCACCCCTCATATTATGATTGCAAGAACTCCTGTAACCGATTTTTCAGCTGATTATCATTCTTATCTATGATACTGAAACAACACGCCGTTTGTTTTGATTTAAGATGCCCTTCTATCGACCCGGCGAACGCCGTCAAGACAGCCACCCTCCCATCATGCAGTTCAATCCCCAATTTTGGAAAATTCTCCAACATATAATCTATACCGTTTAGTGCCCCGTTATATTCTTCCTCTGTTTCGTCCGGGTGCAGGACAGACGCCGCCGGAAGGGATGCGTCAATAACAAATTTGTCATAATCTTTATAGCCTTCCTCATACTCCAGATAATATGCCATGTCTTCTATGTTTTTCACATGCATGACTTCATCTCCCAGATTTTTAATCCAGTCTATGAGCGCCTTACAGCTGCCATCATCCTCCAATATAAAAATATTCATTTTTCCATCCTCCTCATCTACTATACTACATACGGAATCCAAAATTTAAACGTAAATCTCGCTGTCCCCTTTAAAATATTCTGATTTACATACATGGGCGTGAATTCTGTTACCGAAATACAGTCTGCCGTGTATTGGGAAATTATATCCTCCTTTTCTTCCAGCTCCCTTTTTAAATTCTCGTATATTTCCTTATTCCTACATAGATTCCTGCTTTTTTGTTTGTCATAATTCTCAATATATAAACGAACGAGCCCCCAGTTATACGCACTAAGCTTTTTCATCTTACAGTACACATCGCCCCCATGCGCCTCTGCAATCTTCTTGGTTAGAAACAGTCCCAGACCGCTTCCTTCCTTTTTATTATTTGTACCCTGCTTTCCAAAGTTAAAGATATCCTCTACATCCTCCTCCCTGTCAAATGGCACGCCAAGATTTTCCACCGTAATCTCATACCGGTTTTCTTTCTTCACGCAATCCAGAGAGACCTTCGTTCCCCTAATGGCATATTTGATGGCATTATTCGTAAGGTTATATGCTGCCTGTTCAATCATCCATGGGTTTCCATACATCAGTGGCCGGCGAGGGTCACCATTCTTTATCTCGGGGAAATGGAATTGTAAATCTTCTGCTTCTGCTTTGAGCTCATATATATGGTTCCATTTGAACAAAAAAGTTTCATACGGATAAAAATATGTTTTATCCATCTCAGAAAAGTCAATCAGATACTTCGTGGAGCGAATGCGGATCATCGTCGTATTCAGATATGCATCAGAATCACGGATAAAGCTGTCGCTGTGTCTGATGTAATTGTTCACCAATGCGCGTGCCTCACCGCGCAGACCCGTTTTATAAATTAAATTTACAAATTCGTCCCTCTGTTTTTGAAATTCTTCAATCAGTATCTGATACCCGGCATTGCTCTGCCCCAGTTCATGGCGCTGGATGCTCATGTAACTGTCCAGATAAGCCCGGTAATAGTCAGACTTCGCTTCCAGGCCTGCCATCTGGGCATATTCTGCAAACTTTTTAAACACTTCATTAAAGGTCTCCTGCAGCAAATCCCGCTCATCCTCTATTATTCCTTCTAAGAACTCATTGCTGCACACCGCAAGCGCAATGGGATATGTCGGGCTGTCCGCTACCAGCAGCAAATCGTATCCTTCCCCGATTCCCTCAATATACTCTCCTACGTCACCACAGACCTTACGATGCTCATTTTTTTCCTCCCATTTTGCAAAACAGAACTCCAAGCCATCTTTCCCCTTAATCCCATCATATTTGTTATTTACCAGATTCTCAAAGCTTGGCGTGAATATTTCTCTCCTTGTAGCTCCTACCATGTCGCAAAAAAGGCCAAGCTGTTCTTTTATGCACTCCCCTACCGCATTGTAATACTCCATATGCTGAGATGCCGGATAAACAGTTTCCCTGGAATAACTGACCCTTGCCTCGTCCTTTACTTTTCTTTTGAGATTCTCTATCAGCTCGCTGCTTTTCTCAAATACATATTGGGTCTGTCTTTCCTTGTAAGACTCAATAAGCCCCTTCTCAATATCCCTTACCGTATCAAATATTTGATTCACCAGCGGTTGTACATCCACCACAACCTTTACTTTGCTTATGGTATCTTCTATTGCTTTCTCTTCTTTACATCCTGACAATTTTTCCCAAATGCATGTTACCACGCCTTCTTTATGTTCAGGCGCGGTAAACTGCCCTACAATCAACGCCCCCATCTGTCTGTCATAAAGCTTTACCGGAAAGGCAACCTCATCCAGTTTCGTATTCGGGCAGATATAGCGAATCCCCTGCCGTGTTTCTCCTTCGCCGCATACTCGCGAAATCTGCTCCAGCCCTTTATACGAACCAACCGTTTCCATCAGATGCTCCAGCACAAATTCCGCAGCGACCGCATCATTATTCCTGCATCCCTTTTCATCGCAAAATTCTTCCTGCCGGCATATAGTTGCAAACGCCTCAAAAAATACCTTATCCTGGATCTTATAATATTTCTCAGTCACTATTTCCGAGTCCTTCATTGTTGCCACCATAAAAGCATTGGAATGATTTATATTATGTCCGCTGCATTTCTGCATAACGAGGCCTTCCATATGCGCTTCATCAATTAAATCTTCGCCCCTTTGTTCTGGGGAACTGGCTACCAACACCTTAGGACGGAATTTTAACTCCCTTTTATTCTTTTCATTGCCATTTTCTTCCATAGTTTCTCCCTCATCTCTTAAGTATTTTTCATAAACAAACCCTTTTTTAATGCCATGTTGAAGTATAAGTCTATAATCATATGACCTGATCAGGGCATACATAAAACCCCTGTATGCCAAACACATTGAAACATATACAGAATCAATTTGGGAAAACTTTTATCATCACAGAATATTCCAGACTACCTTATAATATCTCAAAAGATTTGAAATTAAGAAACATAACCTTACCAATATAATAGAAAAACGTCTCCCCCCGACATACTTTCATATTTATTGTATCACACATTCTATTGCAATTTCTACTAAATCCTACAAATTTTTCATTTTAGTTTCTTTTTCCAAACAGGAATGTCTATATCTACTTTAGAAATTTTGTTTGACAATCATTTTGATTGTGAAGTGTAATTTTGTACGTTATAGTTATTTAATCCAGGAGACATACAGCTATGACAATAGGGCAAACAATGCAAAAAAGAGAAGCACTATACCCAAAAAGAATTAACTGACTATACCGCATTAACTGAAACGTCCATTCGTGATTGCAAAGAAAGTACAGATCCATCCCCTTAGAAATGGTTAAAGTTATAGCATTATTTCTTGCTATAAATACATAAAATAATAGAAGATTTATCTCTGTATCCATAGTTAGAAAAAGATATAAGCAAAAATCCACTTTCATATGCCATAAGTTATAGTAATTTTATAAAGGCTTGCGAACCTACTGCTAAAATCCAAGAAAAATTATTCCTTAAAGAATTTAGAAATTGAAATAATTGAGCAATTTAATTTACTTATCTGGGGAACCGGGGGACGTGCCCTCACCCAATCCGAGACCTTGACGGAAAGGGTGGTGCTTATGGTTTCGTGGAATGACATTTTTACTTTTGTCATCATGTTGGTGGCAATACTGGCTTACATAGCAAACGCCACCCTGATACTTTGGTCGGTAGTGATATGCCCCTTGTCAAGTAGACAGGTAAAATATCTAAAATTTAGTGTGGATGATGCCTGTATTTCGTTTTGGAATGCAGGCATTTTTCTATGCACACCATTTTTCTTTATATTTCATGATTCGTTTGTTTTCAGGAAT
>CAJUOE010000081.1 GCA_910587895.1 uncultured Lachnospiraceae bacterium | reverse complement strand
ACGTTCCTCTTATATAGAAGAGGTGAAACAGGTTGCTACACTTGTATTCTTCGAGAAAACGAAATATAATATAGAATATTATATCGGAGGTGCATTATGGATTACATGACGCTTAAACAGGCAGGAGAAAAATGGGGTATTTCTCCCCGTATGATAAATTATTACTGTTCTGCTGGACGAATTGCGGGGGCAGAAAAAATGGGAACAGTCTGGTTAATACCAAAGGACGCTGAAAAACCCATAGACGGAAGATTAAAAGAAAAGCGGGGGAATTTGAAATGAAGCATATTTTTGCAGGCGCAGACTGGTTCCACTTTACCGGAATCACCCCCGCCTTAAACGACACGCTCGCTGAAATTTGCCTGCTTGCATGTCAGGCAGCAAAAGAAAACGGCGTTACCGTCTCCTGCGATTTGAACTACCGCAACAAACTATGGAGCAAACAAAAAGCCGGAGAGGTGATGGGAAACCTCTGCCAGTATGTAGACGTCTGCATTGCCAATGAGGAAGACGCCGCGGATGTATTTAACATCCGTTCTTCCGGCACCGACGTAACTGCCGGAAACGTCAACCGCGAAGGTTACAAAGATGTGGCAAAGCAGTTAAAGGAACGTTTCGGGTTCTCAAAAGTCGCCATTACCCTGAGGGAATCCATTTCCGCCAATGACAATGACTGGTCCGCCATGCTCTATGACGGAGGGGATTTTTATTTCAGCAGGAAATACCATATGCACATTGTGGATCGCGTAGGCGGCGGCGACAGCTTTGGCGGAGGGCTCATTGCCGCATCCCTGATGGGATATGACCCCCAGAAGACGATTGATTTCGCTGTGGCGGCCTCCTGCCTCAAACATGCCGTGGAAGGTGATTTTAACCTTGTCTCCTTAGATGAAGTGTTAAAGCTGGCTGGCGGCGATGCTTCCGGGCGCGTACAGCGTTAAAAAGCGGCTTTGGATATCAGGCTGGTACAACAGAAAATAATACGGCCATGTTACGTTTACGTCTGTTGTACTAGCTCACCATTCCGCCAATCATTCCCGATGCCGTGCAAAGAATCAGGGTTGTAAAAAAACGGGACAGCTCCATATTAATTCCCCTCTGAAACAGAATGGAGCCCAGAACCAGAATCAGGAAATAGGCTCCGCCCATGAGCATTCCCCAGAAAAATCTCCTCGTCTTCATCACCTTTCCGCTCAGAAAACCTCCCAAAAATCCAGAAACCACATAGATGATTACAATTCCCACCGATACAACCGTCTCACTGAGCTGCATTTTATAGAGCATCGCGGACAATGCCAGAAGCAATACCCCCGTCACAAGGTACATGGCAAGCAGAATTTTCAGGATGGTAAGCGCCGACACCCTGATTTTCCTCTCCCCCTGCGCCTGAATATTCTTTTTTCTTGCATGACTCTTATCCATTTCCTGTTCCTCCCTTTGATCACAAATGATAGAATGTCCATTGATTCTATCATATTCTATTCCTTTTACGAGCAAACTATGCCTTTTATGTCTTGCAAAAACTCAGTTCATCCATTATATTAATACTATCAGGGATGATATTTCCCACATTAACATACCGAAAGGAGCGATGTACTTGGACTCAGGCGAAGTCGTACAGCTATTGATTGTAATCGTATTACTATTTCTTTCTGCGTTTTTCTCCTCCGCGGAGACCGCATTAACCACATTTAACCGGATTCGGATTAAGAATCTTGCGGACGAAGGCGATAAGCGCGCCAAAAACGTTCTGAAAATTACCAGCGATTCCGGCAAGATGCTCAGTGCTATTTTGATTGGAAACAATATCGTAAACCTGTCTGCATCTTCCATCGCAACTGCGCTTGCCATACAGATTTTTGGGAACGCCGGGGCCGGAATTGCAACCGGAGTCCTCACTGTGCTCGTCCTGATCTTTGGCGAGATTTCACCGAAGACGCTGGCTACGATCCGTGCAGATAAGATTGCGCTTACTTATTCCGGCATCATTTTGCTGCTAATGAAAGTTCTGACGCCTGTCATCTTTATCATTAACAAATTGTCTACCGGCTTTCTGATGCTGCTGCGCGTCAACGCGGCAGACGGGGCAAACGCCCTTACCGAGGCGGAACTGCGGACAATTATGGACGTCGGTCACAAGGAAGGCGTAATTGAACAGGAAGAACATGAGATGATAAATAACGTGTTTGATTTCGGGGACTCTCAGGCCAAAGAAATCATGGTTCCCAGAATCGACATGACCTTTGCGGATATCAACAGCAGCTATGACGAATTGATTGATATTTTCCGCACGGACAAATTCACCCGCCTTCCGATCTACGAGAATTCGACCGACAATGTGATTGGCACGGTCAACATGAAAGACCTCCTGCTCTATGAGGCCGGCAAAGAAAATTTCTCAGTGCGCGACATTTTACGCAAGCCTTTTTATACTTATGAGCATAAGAAAACCATCGACCTTCTGATAGAGATGAAGAAGTCTTCGTTTAACATCGCCATTGTGCTGGACGAATACGGCGTCACAGCAGGATTGATTACACTGGAAGATATCTTAGAGGAAATCGTGGGAGAAATCCGGGATGAATACGATATGGACGAGGAAGACCCGATCCAGAAAATCGGAGAACGGGAATACCTGGTGCAGGGCACGATGAACCTCGAAGACCTGTGCGATATGCTGAATCTGTCGCTGTCCTCCGAGGACTATGATACCGTAGGCGGATATATGATTGAACTGCTTGACCATCTTCCCGAGGCCGGGGAATCCATTGTCACACCGGAAAATGTCTTTCTGCGCGTGGGAACCATGGATAAGAACCGCATCCAGAAACTATACCTGCGGCTGCCGGAAGAATCCGGGGAAGAGGGTTAATCATCACGCAGGCTAAGGAATATAATTTTTATTTTGATTATAAATACGCCAGAAACAACACACAGGGAATCCCGCAAAACTTATATGGTCTGGGGATTCCCTGTTGCTTCCTGATATTTTATATTTGCTGATATTTATATATTTCAGATTTTTTATAACTTCCAGATATCTTTGTTGTACTCCGCAATTGTCCTGTCAGAGGAGAAGAATCCTGCCTTTGCCGTATTTACCAGCATCTTCTTTGCCCACGCCATGCGGTCTTCATAATCCCTGTAAATTTCTTCCTTTTTAGCCGCATAGTCCTTGTAATCCAGAAGTGTCATAAACCAGTCCTTGTTCAGAAGTTCCTTATAAAGACGTTCCAGATTCTCCTTCTGCCCTACCTTCAACATCTCATCGCTAATGATGAAGTCCACTGCCTCCTTGATGTCCTCATCTTTCTCATAATAATCTTTGGAGACATAGTCCGCTTTCTCATAATGCTCAATGACCGTATCGGAGCTTTCACCGAAAATATAGATATTTTCCTCTCCCACAAGGTCTGCAATCTCAACGTTTGCGCCATCCATCGTTCCTAAGGTCACTGCGCCGTTTAACATGAATTTCATGTTTCCGGTTCCGGACGCCTCCTTGCTGGCAAGCGAAATCTGCTCGGAAATGTCACAAGCAGGAATCAGTTTTTCTGCTTTGGTGACATTGTAGTTCTCCACCATGACCACCTTCAGGTATGGGCTTACCTCGGGATCGTTATTGATAATCTCCTGCAGGCAGAGAATCAGATGAATAATATCCTTGGCAATCACGTATGCCGGGGCAGCCTTGGCGCCAAAAATCACGGTAATTGGCGTAGAAACTTTCTTTCCCTTCTTAATCTCCAGATATTTGTGTATCACATACAACGCATTCATCTGCTGGCGTTTGTACTCATGGAGACGCTTGATCTGGATATCAAAAATAGAATTCTCATCAATTTCAATGCCCTGCGTTGCCTTCAAATATGCGGCAAGATGATGTTTGTTTTCCTGTTTAATCTCCAATAATTTTTTCAGTACCTTTTCGTCATCCGCATACTTCAGCAGCTTTTCCAGCTCATCTGCATCCTTGTGCCAGCCGGATCCAATGACCTCGTCCAGATAATGGCTCAGTCCCTTGTTGCAGTGCATCAGCCAGCGGCGGAAGGTAATGCCATTTGTCTTATTATTGAATTTTTCCGGATAAATCTTATAAAAATTATTCAGCTCGTTTTTCTTTAAAATCTCTGTGTGCAGATATGCCACGCCATTTACACTGTAACCGTAATGGATATCCATATGTGCCATGTGTACGCGCTGCGTATCGTCGATGATGGCAACGGATTCATCCTGGTATTTCTCCTTTACAATCGTATCAAGCTCCCGGATAATCGGCATCAGCTGCGGAACTGCCTTATTCAGGTAATCCATCGGCCACTTTTCCAGCGCCTCGGCGAGAATCGTATGGTTCGTATACGCACAGGTCTTAGACACAATATCAATTGCTTTCTCCATGCGGATTCCCTTCTCCATCAAGAGGCGAATCAGCTCCGGAATCACCATGCTCGGATGCGTATCGTTAATCTGGATTGCCGCGTAATCCGGCAAATCATAAAGCTTGCAACCCTTCTTTTCACATTCTTCCAGAATCAGGCGCGCTGCATTGCTGACCATGAAATACTGCTGGTATACGCGAAGCAAGCGTCCCGCATCATCGGAATCATCCGGATACAAGAAAAGCGTAAGGTTTTTGCAGATGTCCTCCTTATTGAAATCAATGCCATTCCCGACAAGGTTCTCATCTACCGTCTCTATGTCAAACAAATGCAGTTTGTTGGTGCGGTTGTCAAATCCCGTCACATCGAGGTCATACATCCTCGACTGAACCGTAAACCCTCCAAACTGAACCGGATACGTCACATCTGTCTTTGTCAGCCAGCTTTCTTTCTCTATCCACGGATTCTTATTTTCCTTCTGGAGCCTGTTCTCAAATGTCTGCAAAAACAGCCCGAAATGATAGTTCAGCCCGATTCCGTCTCCATTTAGCCCAAGCGTCGCCATGGAATCCAGAAAACATGCTGCCAGACGGCCCAGTCCGCCATTGCCAAGGGAAGGCTCCGGCTCTACCTGTTCAATCAGGTTGATATCTTTGCCATACTGTGCCAGCATATCCGCCACTTCATCATAAATTCCCAGATTAATTAAATTATTGGACAACAGCTTTCCAATCAGAAATTCCGCAGAGATATAATAAATTTTCTTCTTGCCCTCGCTGCTCTCTTTCTCTTTCGCAAGGTCTTTGACAATGCCAAGCAACCCATAGTAAAGCTGCTCATCCGTACAGGCTGCAATATTATTACAGCATTTCTTTTCCAGTAGCTCTCTTACATTTACGCCCATTTTTTCCTCCATTCTCCTCATGCAAACCACGCAAAGGCATTTTATGCCATCATGATAAGCGTTCCCTGTTTTCTGCCATTTATCCCAATTTCCCGGCTGGGAAAACCGTTTTCTTAAGTATACGTCGTATTTCCAGAATTTTCTTGCAGTATGATAGCAAAACATAGTACAATACTATTATAAGTTCAGAACGCCATAGAAATACAAAATCAGGCCTTTCAAATTTATTTGAAAAGGGTTGAATTTGTATTTCTATGAGGGTGGTAACCCTCCCAGCCACAGACAATAGCCTTGAAAGTAAAACAAATATGGGGTATTTTTAAATATCTGCCGCTACTGAAGAAGAAATTGCTTCAATGGATGAAGATGAAAGAAAGGAATTTCTTGAAATGGAAGGCGTTGAAGAATATGGGCTTGATCGTT
>CAJUOE010000080.1 GCA_910587895.1 uncultured Lachnospiraceae bacterium | reverse complement strand
GTAAATCTTCCCTATCTGATCAATTGTTAAATCTGTTGCCGGATTATCAGGATTGACTATGATTCCGATTCCATCAATGGCAACTACCGTTCCCTGTAAATCTGCTGTTTCATCTTCCTTCAGGTCACGACTTGCCAGTCCTATATCACATCTTCCTTCCGCTACTGCCTGTATGCCGGAACTGGAACCCGTTGGATTGTATGTAACCTTTATGTTTCCATGTTCCTCCATATAGGCTTCACTCAAAAATCCAATGACTTTCTCCATTGAAGTGGAACCGTCGGTGGCTACTGTTTGTGAACTCTTAGTTGTCTCATTTGCTGTACTTTTGTCAGTGGACGAACCAGCATTGCTGCCGCACCCTGTCAATACCCCTGTCATAAGCGTAAAAATAGTTGCAATCATAATAAGTTTTTTCATATTGAACACACTCCTTTGTTTTTTGTATGAACCAAGTATACCGTTCCCAATGTTAATTCTAAAAGTGCATGTATGTTAATTGTAGGTTAATTGCACAGCAAAAAAGCATAAAATATTTCGTCTATGCCTTTTGACGACGGAATTATTTATCTGCCCCGTACATATTCCTCATCGTATTTCCGATACACAGGACGGTTCTCCCTTGCACGTTCTTCCGGTTCCACATCCTCCATGAAACTCTCCACTGCCTTCATATACACCTCTGCCTGTTCCAGCGTACATATCCGGTTCTCCGGCGTGATTTGCTCCCTTATTTCAGAAACTTTTATGGCTTGTTTCGTCTGCACATTCCAGAATCCCTCCAGTTGGTAATCCGTTCCCCGTCCGTTATAGTCCTCATACACCGGAATCACTTCCCCTTTGGAAGTCTGCCACGAGGCAACCTCCGGGAACATGACAAGTCTGTCATACCGGGGGAGAGGGGTACGGTACTCCCTTAACAACCTGCCGAGAGGGGTATAGCCATACGGGGAGGCTGCCCGTATATCCCTCTTTTCTTCCACAAGCCTTGCAAACTCCCTTACCAGCGGAATCATGGACAGCAGCTTATAAAAGAGTGCTTTGAGTTTATCCAGTACGTTGATGAAATCCATCCGCTTGTCAAACTCTTTATCCAACACCCCGATATCCTCTAAAAGCCCCTCCTTTTTTGCCTGTATCTGTTCCTTTTCGTCTGCTGCTTTGCGGATATCACGCAAAAGACGCTCTTTATCGGAATGCAGGGTAAGCGTATCTATTTTTAACAACAGATTTTCCTGCTTTATTTTTTCCTGTTCTGCCAACAGCTTTTGTTTCGTTTCCCTGCTTTCTGTTTTTATCTGTATCAAATCTTTCTCTGTTTCGGCAAGTTCCATTTTCGTGTCGGATAACTGCCTTTCCGCCTCTGAAACCTCTTTTTCAGCCTGTTCCAAACGATTGCTTGTATCAAAAAGCCTGTCCTGTTTTTCATTGAGGAATCCCGTCACCATATCCAGCCGCTTTGTTTCCTGCTGCACCTTATATTCCGCAACGGTCAGGTCATGGTTTTTCCCTTTCTGCTTATCTTTTACAAGCACCCCGAAGTGGATAAGCATTTCTATATTTGCCGTTTCCCTCAAGCGGTTCTGTAAGATGTTCTCCAATGTCTTGGGAGTAAAAACAGAGCGTTTGGAAACCTTTGTCTCCAGCCCACGTTTGAATCCCCTGCCTATAGGGACCCCCACCACATGCATGTGCGGGCTCGCCTCGTCAAAATGAACCACCGCATTGGCAACCTTAAAATCCGGCATTTCTTTCTGCAACTGTTCCAGTAAGGTGTCATATACCTTGCAGATGTTTTCTTTATTCTCTTTGTCGTTTTCGGTTTCTATAAAGATGTTTTCCCAGAAGTTTTTATCCCCGCACTGGAAAATAATCTCCACTGCCATGTCTTGGTTTTTATCCGATACATGTTCAAAATAATCTTCAATCCGTCGGTCTGCCCTTGTCTGCTTTTGGTTATACTGTTGTAGTGCCTCTGCAAAAGTGTCCCGGTAGACTTTTTTCACGTCCCTCATAAGGTTTGTGCTGCCAAAGAGCAGGACAATGTTCTCCCTGTCATATTCTTTGGAACGGTACTTCCGCAGATTGTGTTTTGCCACACTGGACAGCTTGCCTTTGCTGTTGATGGCACTTTTCCCATTGCTGATATGGGCACTATATGATACATCATCCATCCCATCCTCCTCTCTGCCGGAGGGAGACTTTTTCTTATCCGTCATTCCCTGCCCGGCTGCTTTCCTTATCAATCATTTCATGTTTCCGATTTTCCTTTCGGCTGATGGAACGTGGCGGGGTGCGGTTATCATTTCGGCTCTGCCGATAATGATAACCCCCTAGCATTTTTGTCAAGCCAAAAATACGGGGGCTCTCCGAGGGCCCTGCCGGGGGCTTGTCCAAGCGGACATGTATCTTGCTTCCGCCCGTTATTTTGCTTGCCGGAGAAACCATATGCCGCTGCTCTGTATGCTGCCAAAATAAAATACTGCGGATAACAGAAGTGCCAGTATGGTGCAAGCATAATGCCTACAGGTGCAAGCACCTGTCTGTTTCCCCTAATTTTGGTGCGGGCAGAGTGCAGGCATAGGTGCAGGCACTTTTCCCATTGATTCCCCTGTCATGGTGTAGTTTTGATGTAGGCTTTGCCCCAAATGATGTAGGAATGGTGTAGGATTTCAAAAAATGATGTAGAAAAAATCTACACCACTGCTACAGCAAAACTACACCATTCCTGTCCTGCCAAAGAAAATTTCCGATTGATAACCGGAGAAGTCTGTGATACACTTATCTTGCGTGTAGGTATATCAAGACTTCGGTCTGGTTACCAATGGGGCAGCCGTTATGGCTGCCTCTTATCATGTCCGGACAGTTTTCACTTCCGGGCGGTTCCGCAGGTCTTTTCCCTCATTTGCTGCCATAAACCTCTCCAGCACATCCCTGCGTATGATTGCTTTCCGTCCAATCCGCAGCACCGGGATTTTCTCCCATTCCACCAGTTTCCGCAGGGTGTTCCTGCCAATGCCCGTATATTCGGACGCTTCCTCTATTGTCATTCCAATCTTAACCTCTGCCATAGAAATATCCTCCCTCTTTTCCGATAACCTGTTTTTCCTGCATTTTCATTTCTGCTCATATCCGTATCCCCCTTTCTTACTATTTTACAATATTGCATTATGCAACACCGTAAAATACATGATAAATAATTGCAATGGTTTTGTCAAGTCTTTTTGCGGTTATTTCCATTTTGCATATTGCAATATCTGTTTTTGTGTGTTATTATAGTCTTGTAACAACGAAACAGGTTTCCCTTTAACAGCTTATAATAAGCAGGGGGAACGCATTACAAGGAGGTCACGATGGAGAAGAAAGAACTTCGCAGGATTATCGGTGAACGGGGAAGAGCCCAAACCGGCGGCGTGGCGACGCGTGTGCCGGGGTTATAGGACC
>CAJUOE010000079.1 GCA_910587895.1 uncultured Lachnospiraceae bacterium | reverse complement strand
GCCGCGAGGGTCAAATACCCCGTTGCTTGCAGCGGGGTATTTGATTTTGCCTGGTGTTTTTCGACAGAAGCGAAAACTTTTATCAAAGAAATCGATAGGACTGATTGGGGTTAAATCAACCGCTGACGTCGCCCCTAGCGTAGGGGCGCGAATTGAAATCGTCAGTGGAATTAAGACACTTCAAAAGGAATTGTCGCCCCTAGCGTAGGGGCGCGAATTGAAATCTGAATGGCTGTAAAATTCCATCATTCCTTCAAGTCGCCCCTAGCGTAGGGGCGCGAATTGAAATATTTAGACAGTGGCTATTGGTGGGCGTTTTTGTATGTCGCCCCTATCGAAGGGGCGCGAATTGAAATACGCCGAAGAGGGAATGGATTGAGCAGATCGTGTCGCCCCTATCGAAGGGGCGCGAATTGAAATAAAAAATTATCAATTGTAGTGTGGGACAGCAAATCAGTCGCCCCTAGCGTAGGGGCGCGAATTGAAATAAACTCGTACCCTACAGGCACGATGATGTGCTGCGTCGCCCCTATCGAAGGGGTGCGAATTGAAATCTCATTGTAATGGGTTAATTAGTCTGGATACAAGTCGCCCCTAGCATAGGGGCGCGAATTGAAATCTGCACATAGGGAAGCTATTATTCAGACGCTTGTCGCCCCTATCGAAGTGGCGCGAATTGAAATAAATAAATCCTTTCTGGAATCCAAACGCCCTTGGTCGCCCCTATCGAAGAGGTGCGAATTGAAATGTCTTTCCCAGGTAATATCCACCTTCGTCATATGTCGCCTCTATCGAAGTGGCGCGAATTGAAATGTAATACATGAGGATGGCAATCCCAATTTGTAGTTCGAGAATTAAAATTTTAGAAATGCAACAAGTGTGATTTCAATGTTTTGCCGTTCCATTCAAGTAAGTAGGAATTTATTGTGCATCATTACCAACAGAAGAGTTGAAAGGGCTACAAAAGAATATGGATTATTTGCGAAAAAAGTAATTGACAAATCCTCTGCGAGGGCATATAATTTCAAACACGATGGAGAACCACATGGGTGAGAAATCAGTCTGGGTGGTTCTTTTTTTACCCTGTAGATTACATGGAAGGAGGCATCTGTCATGGCAAAGAGTGTGACAAAAGATATGACTGTGGGGAGTCCGATTCGCCTGATTTTACAGTTCTGCATTCCATTGTTTTTTGGAATGTTATTCCAGCAGTTTTATAATATGATGGATATGCTGATCGTGGGGCAGTTTCTGGGGGTGCAGGCGTTAGCGTCTGTGGGGGCCACAGGCTCTGTCAATTTTATGATTATCGGATTTTGTATGGGTGTTTGCAATGGATTTGCTATTCCGGTGGCGCAGCGTTTCGGGGCGGGCGATTATCACAGCCTGAGGAAATACGTTGCAAATAGTGTCTGGCTTTCCATTGCATTTGCAGGCGTGATGACGATCGCAGTCTGCGTGTTGTGCCGCCAGATATTGCTGTGGATGAATACGCCGCTGGACATTATTGATGGTTCTTACCGTTATATATTTGTGATTTTCCTGGGGATTCCGACCGTGTACCTTTATAACTTGCTGTCCGGTATCATAAGGTCGCTGGGGGACAGTAAAAGTCCGCTGTTTTTTCTGGTATTTTCTTCTATATTAAATATTGTTCTGGATATTGTACTGATTCTGGCATTCCATATGGGGGTGGCAGGCGCGGCGTGGGCGACTGTAATTTCCCAGTTGGTATCGGGGGCGGCCTGTCTGTTTTACATGATGCGGCGATTTGAGATTTTGAAGATGACGAAGGATGAGTGGCGCATAGATTCCAACTGTGTGGGAGTCCTCTGCAATATGGGTATTCCCATGGGCCTTCAGTATTCCATAACGGCGATTGGAAGCGTGATTCTTCAGGCGGCGGTCAACAGCCTTGGCTCGATGTCTGTCGCAGCGGTTGCTGCGGGCAGCAAAATCAGCATGTTTTTCTGCTGTCCATTTGATGCGATGGGTTCTACAATGGCGACCTATGCGGGGCAGAATGTGGGTGCTGGAAAACTGGAACGAATTTCCATGGGTATGAAATCCACCTGCTTATTAGGATTTGGGTATTCTATTTTAGCGTGTATTGTGTTAGTATGTTTTGGGGAGACGGTTGCATTGTTGTTCGTGGATCCTTCTGAGACACAGATTATACAGCAGGTGTCATGGTTTTTGGCTGCGAACTCGGCATTCTATTTTCCACTTGCGCTGGTGAATATTGTGCGCTTTACGATCCAGGGGCTTGGATTCAGCAAGTCAGCGATTTTTGCCGGAGTCTGTGAGATGGTTGCGCGCAGTGTCGTTGCAATGGCATTTGTGCCGATCTTCGGGTATGCGGCAATTATTTTTGCAAATCCTGCCGCGTGGATTTTTGCCGACCTGTTTTTGATACCGGCGTACCTGTACGTGATGAAATGGCTGCGCAGCGCGATATCATAGCATTTTAAGAATATTAAACAAAAATTAATAAAAAAATTAAAAGGAAAGGTTGATTTTTTGCTCGGATTCATCATATGATAAATATATAAAGTTACTTTCGTAGCAAGGGAGAGATAAAATGGAAAAGCATCAGAATACGAATCGAGAAACAGACAAGGAACAGAGCAGGAAATACATACAAAGGAAAAGATATATGCAAAAAAGAATGTTGCTGACATTTTGCATCCTTCTGGTGATAACCGGAGTAGGAGTTATGGCGGCAGTTTTTGTACCCAAAGAAGAGAAAGCCGGGGCGCCCGGGCAGAATGAATCGCTGCAGACGAGTACACAGCCTGTCGATAAGCAGGACGAGTCGCAGCAGATGGATGTTTCCGGACAGGAGACAGAAAAAGAACCGCAGCAGGATAAGCAGGACTCGGAAGATGTGCGTGCGGCAGTAGTAGAGCAGGCAGATTTACTTGCAGCCGGGTATGATTATGACAGCGCAATTGAGACTGTGAAAAGTTACGAGGGATATGAGAGGGATTCTGAGCTGACGGCGAAAATCACCGATTATGAGAACCGCAAAGCCTCCTGTGTTCCGGTAGATATTGATAAGGTTACCCATGTGTTTTATCATTCGCTGGTCGTGGATCCTGAGCTTTGTTTTGCCGACCAGGACACGAACCCGCAGGCTGTGGGAAATAACCAGTGGATGACAACGATTGAGGAATTTAATAAGATTACCCAGAAAATGTATGACGAGGGATACGTGTTGATAGACCTTCATGATATGGTGAAGGAGACTACCGATGAGAATGGCAATGTGCGTTTTGAGAAAGCGGAGATTATGCTGCCTCCGGACAAGAAGGCATTTGTCCTTTCACTTGATGATTTATCCTATTATCACAGTTATAGCGGTTATGGATTTGCCTCCAAAATGATTTTGGATGAGAATGGAAAGCCCAAATGTGAGTACATACAGAGGGATGGTACGACTGTGGTCGGGGATTATGACGTTGTCCCGTTGATGGACAAATTTATTGAGGAGCACCCGGATGCATCTTACCGTGGCGCAAAGGGGACGATTGCCCTTACCGGTTACAATGGAATATTAGGCTACCGGACGGATATCAGTTACCAGACGCGTCCGGCGGATCTGGATACAGATAAGCTAAAATGGCTGGATGAGCATCCAGATTTTGACCTGGAGACAGAGCGTGCCAACGCGAAGAAAGTGGCGGACGCCATCAAGGCGGAGGGCTGGAGGTTTGCCAGCCATACCTGGGGCCATCTCAAAGTTGGCGAGGCATCCATGGAGCGTTTGCGCGCAGATACGGAGAAATGGAAAGAGAATGTGGCGCCTCTTGTGGGAGATACAGATACGATTATCTTTGCGCATGGGCAGGATCTGGCGGAATGGACGACCGGATATACGCCGGACAATGAGAAATATAATTATCTTAAGGAGCAGGGATTCAACTATTTCTGCAACGTGGATTCGCAGCAGTATGCCGTGCAGATTACGGATACCTACTTCCGGCAGGGCAGAAGAAATTTAGACGGTTACCGTATTTATTATAATTCCATCGGGGAGATGGACAGTTTGTCAGACCTGTTCAATGCATCGGAAGTGATTGACCCGAAACGTCCACCGGTGCCGAGATTACAGTAGGGAAAGCATTTTGAAAATTTTATTATTGGAAGAACAGGCAAAATCACAAATATGGATGGTATTGCAAAGGGAATGGGATAGAGAATCTCATTCCCTTTTTAGTATGTGGCATAAAAATGAGTAAAATTTCCTGTTTCGGGCACAATAACCGTAGGAAGTATAGGAGGAAGGAGAGAAAATTATGTCACAGACAATTGGGACGCAGAGCATTCAATTTGATGAGGCTCCCTATATTCTGGGCAGCGCCAGTATTGTGGGAACAAAGGAGGGCGAAGGCCCGCTTGGAAAATTGTTTGACTTGGTCGGAGAAGACGATAAGTTCGGGGAAGACACCTGGGAAGAGGCGGAGAGCACTTTGCAGAAAGAAGCGGCTGCCATGGCGATTGGCAAGGCAGGGCTTAAAAATGAAGACGTCCGCTATATCTTCGGCGGGGATTTGCTGGGACAGAATATTGCCACAACGTTTGGCTTGATGGAATTGAATATTCCGTTGTTTGGCCTGTATGGCGCCTGTTCTACGGCAGGAGAGTCTTTGTCCCTCGGTGCGATGGCTGTTGCAGCGGGCTATGGGGAACAGGTGCTTGCCGTTACGTCCAGCCATTTTGCGAGTGCGGAGAAACAGTTTCGTTTTCCCCTGGAATATGCCAATCAAAGACCCTTATCAGCTACCTGGACCGTTACGGGAAGTGGAGCCTTTGTACTTGGCAAAAAACGAAGCGACATACGGATTACCGGGGTTACCACCGGAAAAGTTGTGGACTACGGCGTGAAAGATTCCATGAATATGGGCGCAGCCATGGCGCCGGCGGCATGTGATACGATTTATCAGAATTTCATGGATTTTAACCGCAAACCGGAGGATTACGATAAGATTGTGACCGGGGATCTGGGCACTGTGGGACAGGAAATCCTCTTTGACCTTATGAAGAAGAAAGGATTTGACATTTCCGGCGTGCATATGGACTGTGGGATTGAAATATATGACAGCGAGTCCCAGAATACAAATGCGGGAGGCAGCGGCTGTGGATGCTCTGCCGTGACTTTGAGCGCGTATATTTTGCCTAAGTTAAAAAAAGGCACCTGGAAACGGGTGCTTTTTGTTCCTACCGGAGCTTTGCTGTCAACGGTAAGTTTCAATGAAGGGCAGAGCGTGCCGGGAATTGCGCATGGCGTAGTCATTGAATCTGCATCGTGACCTGCCCCATGGAAATGAAATTTCAGGACAAGGAGAAGAAGTATGGATTATGTAAATGCATTCTGGGTGGGCGGATTGATTTGTGCGCTTGTCCAGATTTTAATGGAAAAGACGAAAATGCTTCCGGGCAGGATTATGGTTCTTTTGGTGTGCAGCGGCGCAGTGCTGGGCGCCTTGCAGATTTATGAGCCGTTTCAGGAGTATGCCGGCGCGGGAGCCAGCGTTCCCCTGCTAGGGTTTGGAAATGTGCTCTGGAAAGGAATTCAGGAGGCCGTAGATACGGATGGTTTTCTGGGAATCTTTATGGGCGGATTTACGGCAAGCGCGGTGGGGATTTCGGCGGCGTTGATTTTCGGATATCTGGCAAGCCTTATTTTCCAGCCCAAAATGAAAAAATAAAAAAACAAGTATAAACCAGAAAATACTGTCCATAATGGATAGAGAAAAGAAAATTTTGTAAAGGAGATTTTATTATGAAACAGTTAAAGAAAGTTCTGATGGGATGCTTGCTCATCCTGGTATTAGGCAGCGTTACCGCCTGTGGAAATAATAATACGGATAATAATACGACCAATGATGCGACAAACGGAACCGACAACAATGGTACCGGAACGAATGACAAAAATAATAATAACAACACGGACACAGACAATGACAATACGGACAAGAACAATAATAATGGAACCGACAACAATGCCAACACGAACAACAATAACACCAACGGAAACGGTGCAGCGGGCGATGTTGTGGATGATATCGTAGACGGTGTGGAAGATATCGGAGATGATGTGGAGAACGGCGTGGATGACATGACGGATGGTAACGGTACTGGAAACAACGATAACAATAACACCACAGATAACAACAATAACACGAATAACAATAATACCACAAATAAAAACAACAAAGCCAATGGAACGAAGGAGACCCCGAATCCATAGGAATGCAATAACACAAAAAGAGTTCAGGACCTTAGAATCAGGCCTTGAACTCTTTTGCGCGTTCGTTATGGAATCTGGTTAAGCATATGGTGGAATGCTTTATTCGTCAATACTGTAGTTCGGAGCCTCTTTGGTGATATGGATATCATGCGGATGGCTTTCCTTGAGGGAGGCAGCGGAAATTTTTACAAATTGTCCGGTCTGTTTCAGGGTCTCAATATTGACAGCGCCGCAGTAGCCCATGCCGGAGCGGAGGCCGCCGATTAACTGGAAGACAGTGTCTTCGACGGATCCCTTGTAAGCGACACGGCCTTCTACGCCTTCCGGTACCAGTTTGCGTGCATTTTCCTGGAAATAACGGTCTTTGGAGCCGTTCTCCATTGCAGCGAGAGAGCCCATGCCGCGGTAAACCTTGTATTTTCTTCCCTGATACAGCTCAAATGTTCCCGGGCTTTCGTCACAGCCTGCAAACATGCTTCCCATCATACATACATTGGCGCCTGCTGCAATTGCCTTCGTCATATCGCCGGAATATTTGATGCCGCCGTCCGCGATAATCGGAATGCCGTATTCTTTGGCCACATTGTAGCAATCATCGGAGTATCTCTTTCGTCACGAAAAACGAAAGGCGGTATGGGACTTCACTTAGGAATCGGATTAGGGTTAAGTTTCTCTTATATCCTGTTCCAAACCATCACCTCAACCTTTGCAGTCAATGGGAATGTACCTCCTGCCATTGCAGTTTGGATTCCGAACATCCTCTATGCAGGCATTGCAGCTTCCTCCTTTCTC
>CAJUOE010000078.1 GCA_910587895.1 uncultured Lachnospiraceae bacterium | reverse complement strand
TTAAACACTATAACGACACGAAACTAAACATCGGATATGTTTATACCGACATCGCCAAAGAACAAATTAAAATTATCTCAACCGGAATCGTGCTGTACTGGATGGCATTCCTGACCGCAAATACCCTCCCCTGCATAGCGCCGGGAATCTTACGGTACAGTATCGTATTCTGGGATGCATCTATAAAAGGGATTGGCAGACTGGCAGCAACCGCAGCCACTGACCACCAGAATACATTTTGACTGGCTGCCATCATCAGGTCACCGAACAGAAATGACAATGCCGCCGAAACATAAATTGCCACAGCCTTATGGCGGCTTTCTTTCTTTACGGAAACAATGATACCCCCGGCAATCCCGCCTATTCCCATGCAGGCATTTACAGTTCCAAGCACAATGCTGTTCCCGGAGCTTCTTGCCAGGATCATTGGCGATAAAATATTCTCATAGGTCAGCCTTGAACAGAAATTGATCAGTGCCATTGTAACCATGATATAAAATATACCTTTTTCCTTTTTCAGAAAATCAAATCCTTCCACTATTCCGGCAAATGGAGAGCTGTACTTCTTTTCCTGCTCCTGTTCCGGGATAGTGATAAAGAACAACAATGCACAAAAGGCAAAGACAAAGCTCGCCAAATCTATCAGCAGGATAATAGGAAGCCCGCCTGCCGCAAACAGGAAAGCTGCCAGCATGGGGCTGAATACAACGATAAGGTTATTGGAAAAAGAATTCATCCCGCTGACATTTGAAATCTTCTCCTTTGGCACAAGCCTTCCCGTTGCCACTGCGGATGCAGGCTGCTGAAAGGCATTCGTTATACCGACCACCGCATTAATGACATAAATGTTCCATACCTCCAAACAACCTGCAAACAGAAACGCCAATACTGTCAGCGAGCCAGCCGCCGCAATGCTGTCCGAGACCAGCATGATTGTTTTCTTCTTATGCCTGTCTATATAACCACCGACAAACAGGCTTAAAAGGACATACGGCACATAATTGCAAAAGGACATCAGCGAAACGGACATTGCAGAATGGCTCTGTCCATACGCCCATAAAACGAGCGCAAACCCGGTCATGGAACTCCCAAGTCCCGATACGCTCTGACTTAACCACAAAATGATATATTTCTTAAATGATTTTTCTTCCATTGAATTTTCTCCATTCTATTCTTTATTCTTTCAGAATAAAAAGTACAAAATCCAATGTGGACGATAGATTTTACCTCTGTACAAATTTCGTCCAGTCATCAGACTTTGTACAGAGTCCTTTGTTTAAGTCAATCACCAAATGGCAGAGCATATTTCCCACCTCCCTCAGTTATCTTTTCGCTGGACAGTATGGCACGGAAACTTCTTTAAATCAATTTATCCATAAAAACAATAAATCACTAAAAATAGTGTAGAAATATGCATCAGAAATATATTCCTGAACATGCCAGCCATTCCACCAAACAAAGCACCATTGGCACTGCATATAGGATTTCAGATTTTCCGTGCTTTGCCGGTATGCCTCATTTTCGGATTATTAAAACTACACCCTCTGCCAAAGCAGCATAGCGTCCTGAAATTCAGCCGACAATCTCCCGGTATCCTTCAGCCATGAAAGGTAAGACCGCACCGTACTTCCCACCAGCACATACTGCTCAAAATTCATGGAAAGACCATAGCCTTTGAACACTTCCTGCAAAATACGCTCAAAACATATCGGCTCCTTGCAAATAGACAAAATCTTCTCCGCCACTTCATGTACCTTATCCCTGTTGTATCGGACAAGTTTCTTTATATCGGCAGACGCCTCCGCATGGGCGGGAACGAACATGGCCGCTTCCATATCTTCCACCATATCCAGTGTTTTCAGATATGCCTCCACGTCATAAATGAATGAAACGGCATATTTATCCAACGTTTCCCTGCTGCTGATGCAGTCCGCAAGGAACACCACATTATCCGGCATACGGAATCCTACCATGTCAAAAAAATGCCCCGGCAAGGGTATCACCTCGATCTCCTTCGGAAATCTTTCATCAGAAAAATCCGTCACATCGCTCTCCTGTGCCATCAGGAATTTGTGCCGCAAATCCTTACACGGATAGCCACCATAAAGGAAAGATGGCTCCAATACCGGGTATTTTGTGAAAGACGCTTCAATTCCTCCGGAATAAACCTTACACCCCGTCTGCCCCTGCAGGTACTTGTTTCCGCCGATATGGTCTGCATTGGAGTGGGTATTCAATATGGCGGTTAGACGCCATCCGTTATTATCCAGTATCTGCCTGACTCTCCTTCCCGCATCTTTGTCATTCCCACTATCCACCAGATAGACGTTCTCACTGGCCGCCACATAGACGCCTATCTTCGCCGGGCAGTTTATGTAATAGCATTTCTCACTGGCCTGAACCAATTCATACATTTTCCGTTTCCTCCTTTAATTATTCGGATAAAATATCACGTTATAGGCGGTGCAGGCTTTATCTGAAACATTGTGGTATGCATGGGAAACATCCGCCCTGAAGCGTATTGACTGTTTTTCCTCCAGCAGCACTTCCTTCCCGCCCATTACCATTTTCAGCGTCCCCTGCACCAGAAAAACATATTCTTCCACGCCCGCCACATGGGGAAGTGATTCATGGCGCACTCCTGCATCAAACTCAATATAGAACACCTCCACATTCCGCACTGGGTCAAAGGGAAACAGCGGGTAAGCCCGCATCCCTCCGTTTTCCTCCGTGATCACATTTTCCCCATCAAGCCCGGCGACCATGTATTCCGCTTCTTCCTGTTTGCAGAAAAAGGATAAAGGAATTTTCAGCCCTGTTGAAATCTTCCATAAAATGTTGATGGTGGGCGAGGACTGCCCGCGCTCGATCTGGCCTAACATGGGCTTGCTCACGCCAGTAAGTTCCGCAACATCATCCAGCGTGAGCTGCCTTGTGTTCCGGATTTCTTTCAGCCGCTCACCTATCTTCAATGAAATCTGCTCCATGATTCCTCCTTGAATTTGTTTTCGCATACAAAATATATTATAACATACTCTCTTGCAAAATAAAAGAGCCAGCATAGCTCATTTTTGTCAATTCTCGTTTTCTCATTCATCTTTTACCGTTTTACGACTAATAAATAAAAAACTTCAATAATCTTTTTTTATGTTCAAGTTAAAAACAATCTTAGCTTCAATTGCTCTTCT
>CAJUOE010000077.1 GCA_910587895.1 uncultured Lachnospiraceae bacterium | reverse complement strand
GCAGGCAGAGGCTTGTATCGGAAGTAATTCCATTCTGCGTAATGGTTACCACTTCCCCCGGAAGTACGTCGCGCACATATTTGGCGCCAATCGTCTCCAACGCACAGCTTTCAGACGCGATAATATAGGCGTTATCACGCTTTCCGATGCATAAAGGCTTAAACCCAAAGGGGTCTCTGGCTCCAATCAGTTTCCTTGGACTCATAACAACCAGCGAAAATGCCCCTTTGATCTTACCAGCCGCCCGCCGCACCGCCTCCTCGACAGTCTTAGACGCAAGACGCTCCCTTGCGATATGGTAAGCAATCACCTCTGAATCAATTGTGGTCTGAAAAATTGCTCCGGTATATTCCAGTTCTTCCCGCAGCTCATTGGCATTGATCAGGTTGCCATTATGCGCCAGCGCCAGCGTCCCTTTTACGTAATTTAGAACAAGGGGCTGCGCGTTTTCACGCGTAGAGGCTCCCGCCGTAGAATAACGGACGTGACCCACGCCGATATCTCCCCGCAGGCCCTCAAGGCTGCCTTCGACAAACACCTCATTTACAAGTCCCATCCCTTTGTAAGAAGAAACCTTTCCCTTTGGTCCGTTTGTCTCGCTCACCGCAATTCCACAGCTCTCCTGTCCACGATGCTGCAAGGCAAAGAGCCCATAATATATCGTCGATGCTACATCATTGCCATCCAGATCATAAATGCCAAAAACACCGCATTCCTCATGTAGTTTTTCAAAAGCCATATTATTCTCTATCTTATTGTCCTTCATACAATTCTCCAGTCAATCTTATGCGAATTTCTCTCCCGTCAAAAGCTCATATGCCTCTTTGTATTTTTCTACTGTCTTTACTACAACTTCTTCCGGCAAAAGATAGTCACTGCCCGGATTGGCCTTTAACCAGTCTCTTACAAACTGTTTATCAAAGGAAGGCTGTGATTTCCCGGGTTCATATCCTTCTACCGGCCAAAATCTGGAGCTGTCCGGCGTAAGCATTTCATCGCCCAGAACTACATTGCCATCCTCATCTAACCCAAACTCAAACTTGGTATCTGCAATAATAATGCCTTTGCTGCGGGCGTATTCTGCACATTTCTTATATAAGCTGAGTGTGCAGTCCTTGATGGTTCTTGCATACTCTTCGCCTTTACCTGGATGAAGTTTCTCTAAAATTTCCACCGTATCCTCATAAGTAATATGTTCATCATGAAGTCCCAAATCCGCTTTCGTGGTGGGCGTATAAATCGCCTCCGGCAGTTGCTCGGACTCCTTCAGTCCTTCCGGCAGTCTGATGCCGCATACCGTTCCATCCTTCTGATAGCTTTCCCAGCCGCTGCCCGTAATATAACCGCGCACGATGCATTCAACCGGAAGCATGTCCAGTTTCTGGCATTTCATGCTATTGCCGTCAAATTTATCATTACGGAAAAACTCCGGCATATCCGAAACCTTTGTAGAAAGCATATGGTTTGGTACAATATCTTTGGTAAAATCAAACCAGAATTCTGACATTTTTGTGAGAACCTCTCCTTTCTGTGTAATTTTATTTTTCAAAATTACATCAAAGGCAGAAATCCTGTCTGTTGCCACAATTATCATGCTGTCGCCATTGTCATAAACCTCACGTACCTTACCTTCTTTTACAGGCTTAAATTCCTGAATACTCATTGCCATCCTCCATTCTCATCTGGCGTTACTGAATCAAACTACATTGTTTAACATACGTTTATTAATTATAATACAGGCTATTTTCATTCGTCAACGAAATTCGTACTCCCGAATCAATATGGAATTGTAGAAAATTTATGGATTTTTCCCCTGTATTTTGTATAAAAAGCCATAACACAACATTACTCCTTCTTTTCCATAAGAGCTACTTTCTTCCTGACGGTTTCATACTCCTCCAGAGATATTCCCAACCCCTCACAGGCCCTTTGCAGACTGACACCAAAATTTTTTACTACGGAATCCACATTTTTAATCAAATTTTTTGCCATTCCCTGCTCAATTCCCTTTTCGATCCCCTGCTCAATCCCTTTCTCAATCCCTTTCTCAATCCCCTGCTCAATCCCCTGCTCGATTCCATATTGCATTCCACGCTCCATTGCGATCTCCATAATATTCATCCGAACCGCCTCCCATTCTTCACTCTCTTTTACTTCCCTTACGATTTCATCCAGTTCCTCAATACGCGCATCTTTCACAATAATATCTGGATTATCCAGGGTGGTATTTTTCATGTATTGCAGCAAACTGACCAGCTCTTTTCTTCCATTAAAGCTGGACATATTCAGGAAAATTTTGCTGGTACCATCTCCAAGCGGTAAATCCGGTACCTCCTCACACCATTCACTGAACGTATATTTTGCCAGATCCTTTCCGAAAATATCATCCTGTGTAATAAAGATGATTGTCGTTGATGGAAGATATTTATAACGCGTCTCCTTCCCTGCCTTTAAGATGGGCGTATCCATTAATCCCTGATAATACCTGGAACGTCTGCGAATGTCATCGCTGTTCGAGTCATTCTGCATCTCCATATCATACTGTCGTCCCCGCTCGTCCATCGCCCAAGCATCCAGTCGTATGGCACGTTTCCCTGATTTGTTCAATATTACCTGTTCAGCCTTTACCTCTTTTAATCTCAAGTCTGATTCATCCAAAATAATACCCAGAACGTTTTCATACGCTCTTTTCACTTTCATTACGGACATAAACAGCGCAAAATCACTCAAATTAAGCTGATAATCTTCTGGAAGTGATGTGTTTAATGTGTCCTTTCCCTCTGTTTGGTTTACAAATTCTTGTTGCATCCATACCTCTCTTTCCTGATTGGAAGAGAGGATATTCCCTCCCTGCAGTTTTCAATTGTTTGTAAGCAAGGAGTTCTCGCAGAGGTTTCTCTGCATTATACAACAAACACAAGGCACTTCCCAAAAATATGCCTAAACATTTGTTGTAATAGATATGGACTTCAGAATAAGCCCATTAAGATATCATTAGATTCTTAGAATAGTTCTTTGCTCAAAATCATTCTAACATTTTCTCCTGTCTAATACAAGATATTTCTCATTTTCTTTTGATGCACATGAATGAGACGTGAATGAGAGGACTGCATAGCAGCCCCCTCGCAATAATTGCATATTCTGTTTTCTTCCCAGCCAATGCTATTAGCCAAGCAACGACAGTACGCCCTGGTTGGACTGGTTAGCCTGTGCAAGCATAGACTGCCCTGCCTGTGCAAGAATGTTGTTCTTGCTGTACTCAACCATCTCTTCCGCCATATCAACGTCACGGATGCGGGACTCAGCAGCAGATGTGTTCTCGGAAATGTTATCCAGGTTCGCAATGGTGTGCTCCAACCTGTTCTGGAGAGCACCAAGATAAGATCTCTGCTCAGAAACGCTGTTGATAGCGCTCTGAATCCTATCCATAGCGTCTCCAGCCTTTCCAAAATCAGCTACGGACAATGCATTTATTTTCAAAGAACTGACTTTTTAAAATTTTCTTTAAAGGGATGTGGTTCAGGCAATGTTATGACTGGAGATTATATTATTATGCTTGCCGGACGCAGCTTATCAGGGCGG
>CAJUOE010000076.1 GCA_910587895.1 uncultured Lachnospiraceae bacterium | reverse complement strand
CTTAACGGCGTCGATTTGACTTATTCGGTCAATCCAATAATCTTTTTCGGTGCGGCGGCCTTTTCTTTCGTGACAGTCTGTGCAGTCATAGGCGCGTTCCTCCAAATAGCGTTTTAGTAGCTCAAAAGAGCTGTTGCGGCGATACTTCACTGTTGTCCTCGGAATGTTGCAGAGCCTTGAAATCTCGGTTTCGCTCATATCGAAGAAATAATACAGCAGGATAGTTTCGCGCTTTTCTTCCGGCAAGCTCCGCAGGGCTTCGGCAAGCAGCTTTGCGGTTATCTCTTTTCCCGCAATAATGAAAGACTGTTCAGCTTCATCATCTGCAAAATATCTGTCGTAGGTAACAAGCTGGCTTTCTTCCAGTGGTGACAGGTCGGAGAATGTTACTTCCCTTGACTGCTGCCGCTTTGTGTCCCTGTGGGCGTTCATTGCTTCGCGCTTCAATGCCTGTTTGCAAAAGCCATTAAAAGCACAACGGATTTGCCATTGGGTACGGTTCGGTTCATTCATGTTCTCACCTCCTTTCGCAGCCGCGAAAGCGGGTGATTTTTTCTGATGTCCCCTTTCATAAACCCTCAACACCGCGCACCCCCGAATAGGCGGTGATTTTGCAAACTTTTTGAAAAAATTTTGCCGGGGGAACACAAAACGCCCGTCTACAAAGTTGCAGACGGGCGCAGAGGAATTGTAAGCAGTATTCAGTTGATTAGACAGTTCATATTCGTGGGTAGAATTTCCCCCGGCGGTGGACGGGCTTTTTTTGATATGTCAATGACCGTCGGATTTTGTCGATAGGGTATGTGCTTCATGGCGGCTACCTCCTTTAGCCGCCGCTTTTAACAGTGAAACCGCGTCATTCCTTGAGAAGATAAAAAAGAAACGGCGGCTTTGATCTCTCAAAAGCCGCCGTGTATGAATAGGCGTGTGAAAATATCTCTGCTGTACGACGGCTTTTTTTCTTTTGCCGTCGTGCGGCAGGGAATATAATTATATATGTATTTTTTAGTTGGCATTTTCTCGAAGAAACGAAATCAGATCGCTGTCCGTTTTTTCCATAAACACCGCACCATGCAATTTTGCTTCCATAACAATACGTTCTTCCCGCATAGCAGACATAAGGATAAACAGCATAGAAAACTTTTCCTGTCTGCAAAATTCTAACAGTTCAAGCCCAGTTCCGTCCGGCATAGCATAGTCAGAGCAAATCACATCAAATACAGTGGTTGATACTTCCTTTTTAGCTTCTGTCAGATTGCCAGCGGTTGTTACTTCATAATGGTCTTTCAGAACATAGCTTAATCCCTCTAAAATATCAGGGTAATCATCTACAATTAAGATTTTTTTCATAGTCTGTCACCCCGCATTTACTACATTGACAATGCTTGTCTTTTTAATCTTCCGGGACGGTGCAATGACAGCAATAAATGTAGTCAGGATTGCCGCTGAAATTACTACGGCAAGAACCAATAACGGCGGTTCCCATTCCTGCCCCCAATTAGAAGTAATAAGCATTTCAAAGAAAAAGCGGTGCAGGAATAACCCTGATACAGCCCCGGCAATGCTGCCAGTGATAGCGTAAGCTGCGGCTTCTGCCCGTATTACCTTTTGAATTTGTTTCCCCGACATTCCGACTGCCCGCATGACACCATAATGATTGATCCTGCTGGAAACACTCGCATTGACTGTGTTGATAATATTGATTAAAGCCACCAGCGCAATCACGATCAGAAATCCATAGACAAAGACCGCCATAGCAAAATACCCGGTGCGTACTTCCTCGTTGTGCTGCCGCATATCAAGCAGTTTCATATCAGGAGTAATCAGGTTCCTGATCTGCCCGGATATGTCTGTACTTGCCTGAACTTCGATAATCTTATAATCTGTAATACCCGTTAAAGCGGTAAACATATTTTCGGAACAGACAATAATCCACTCCCCACTCCCAGAATCCAGCGGAACGTCAGACACAATGCCGGAAACCGTCGCTTCATGCGTTGTGCCGTTTATGTCCAACGTGATAATGTCGCCAATCTCCCAATGAAATTCCTGTGAATAGCCATAATCCACTAAAACGCCGTTTCCATTCTGAACATTTTCAATATCCCCGGAAATCAACACATCACTTGCCCATGAAAATTGAGGTTCATCATAAGAAACTAAAGTTGCCCTGTTGGAGCCTTTTTTGTCATTTGCGGGAATGTCCGTGCAAAACATTCTCCCATATACTTTTTCCGTTCCCGGAAGCTGTTCTATTTCTTCTTTCAGGGAATGGGGCAGAGAAATATGTGGTTCATTTCCCTCTACCGTCAAATCCGGCGCATAAGGCTTCAAGGGACTTAACGCATGGTTCATAAACGTAATCAATATGGTAAAACACAAAAACAGGGTAATACTGATCGCAAAAGAACCCGCAATCAAAATCATGCTTTTCTTGTTAGAAAAGGCATGGCGCAGTCCCATAGCCGTATCTACATGAAATGCTTTTGTATTGGACGCTTTTTTGAAGTTTTGGTGGGCAGTCTGATTGATATTCCCTGTTACGGCTGTTTGCGGAGATACCTTTGCGGCATTTTTAGCCGGAGAACTTGACGCAATCATCACAACAAAAACACCTATTACCGTCCCCGCTAATATGCCGGGAAAGCTGAATTGAAACTGCGGCATTTCCGGGAGATATTGTGAGTTAATCGCATTTAATACATAAACAGCAATCCATAGAATGACACTCCCCAAAAGTAACCCGACAGGAATTGCTTTCAGGCAGTATAATAATCCCTCCCTGCGGATATACCGTTTAATCTGCCGTTTTGTAGCCCCAAGACAGCGCAGTAAGCCGAAAAACTGTGTCCTCTCCAAAATGCTCATATTAAAGCTGCTGGCAATCATAAATGTTCCAGTCATGGCAACAAGGACAAAAAGGATTGCCGCAGTAAGGTAGACTTCCAGCATGGTAGTGTCTTTGCTTTGCCCCATTAAGCCAAGAAGCATAACATTTGTAGAAATCTGTTCATCTGTCAGGGAAAATTCGGCTTTTATTTCTTCATTTGCACGGTTGATATTGGTTCCGCTCTTAAATTGAATATAATTATATTCCTGATATTCTGTTTCCGGCAGGAAGCGCAGCCCACCCTCTGCCAGTTGTAATCCATGTGCGTCTGTTCCCTGCAAACTGGAAAAATCGCCATAAGTGCCTGAAATCTGATATTGCCTTGTCTGCCCGTCACTATATACAATTTCAACCGTATCTCCAATAGACAGCCCGAATTGCTCCAAGCCCTGCCTGTCTAACAATGCTTCCGCTTCCGAAACAGGGTAATGCCCCTCGGTAACTGATAAATTCATTTGTTTCGCAAGTTCCTCGCTGCTGCTTTGGATAATCAATTCTTTTCCCTGCCAGGTTGTGCTGGAAGCCATACCCAAAAAGCCGGAAACAGACACGTCTTTTCGGTTGCTGATAGCGTCCGCTGTTTCTAAAGGGATATTGGAAATGATCGTATGCCAGTTTCCATACCGCCGTATGGCTTCCTCTTTTTGGGCTTTCAGGCTCATATCTGCCATTCCGAAAATTGCCGTTACCAGCATGACAGAAATAGCAATGCAGATAATGGTAAGGCGGTTTTTCTTCTTATGGACTTTTGCATATTCTGAAACAAGACCAAGATAGCCTTTCATTCGCCGCACCTCCCGAAATCTGTTATGATACCGTCCGACACCTGCAGTACCCGGTCAGCGGTAGAAGCAATGCTCCTGTTATGTGTAATCATAATGATTGTCTGTTCATACCGTTTGGACGCATTTTTCAAAAGCGCAATGACTTCATTACTGTTCTGTGTGTCAAGGTTCCCCGTTGGTTCGTCCGCTAATATCAGCATAGGGCGGGTAATCAATGCCCTGCCGATTGCCACACGCTGCTGCTGTCCGCCGGATAACTGCCGGGGGAGATGATGCCGCCGTTCCTGCAAATTCAGTACGGTCAATATTTCCTCTAAATAAGCAAGATCAGGATTCTTATAGTCAAGCAGCAAAGGGAATGTAATATTTTGTTCGACATTCAATTCAGGTATGAGATTAAACGCCTGAAAAATAAACCCGATATTTCTGCGGCGAAAAATTGTAAGTTCTTCATCTTCCAATGTAAATATTTCTTTTCCGTCAATAAACACTTTGCCCGAAGTCGGCGTATCCAGCGCACCGATCATATTGAGAAGCGTGCTTTTTCCAGAGCCGGACTCTCCAACAACTGCAACAAACTCACCCTTAGAAACAGAAAAATTTACCTCTTTGAGTGCGTGAACGGCGGTTTCCCCCTCGCCATAGGTTTTACAGATAGAATTTACTTCCAATAAGTTCATTTTGTACCTCCATTGTTCTTGTTTCTATAAATCAGTCCAAGCAGTAATTCAATTACGCATGATAAAAATAATAGACCGCTGAAAATTTTTGCAAATGGCTCTAAGCCGCCAAATCCAAAAGTGAATATCACAAGTGCCATGCCGCCGCCCGCAACAAGCAGGGAAAGAATGACTAATAGAGCTTTCAGTCTGCTTTCCGCACACAAGGCAGCTATAAAGTATACGACACTTTCAATCAGCAGCAATACGCCCAAAAAAACGGGCATAATACGAATCAGGTAACGGAAATAAACAATGTTTAAAATCCCAAACAGGATTGCCGCAGCCGTTATGAAAAGATTTAAAGTTACAATATGCTTTTCCTCCCTGTCCCTGCCGGAAAGAAAGTCTAAGATACCTAATGCGCCATTCAAAATGGCATAAGCCGCAACCGCATAGATTATGCTGCCTTGTAGAAATTCCGGGAACAGAAGCGTTACAAGCCCCATAGCCCCAAGCAGGGCAGCCCGTAAACCAGACCACCTTGCAATCTTTTTGAATTGTAAAAAAGTCATAGATGTTATCCTCCTTTCGTTCTACAAGAAGAATAACATCTATTTCCTACTCCCAAGTGAATTGAAACTTACAATTTTGTAATTTTATCTGAATTTAGAAAAGTGATATTGAAAACACTTCCCTTGCCTAACTCGCTGTCTACGGTAATGTTTCCGTCGTGGGCTTCTATGATCGCTTTGGCAAGCGGCAGACCAAGCCCTATCCCCTGTGTGTCTTTAGAAAAACGGCTGCGGTAAAAGCGTTTGAAAATGTAATGTATATCTTCCGGGTGAATACCGCTGCCAGTATCTTTTATTGTAATCTGCGTCAGGTCAGGAAGCCCTTTCCAATCAATCACAACCCGGTCACCTGTGCCTGTATGGTCTAAAGCATTTTTCACAATGTTGCTGATTGCTTCGATAATCCAGTCGCGGTCACAAAAAAGCGTGATGTTATCAGCCCCGGATAAAATAATTTCTTTTCTTTCCTGCTTCGCCCGGTATGCAAAATGTAATTCAATATCTTTTACCATATCAGCTACGTTTTCAACGCTTTTTTCTATGATGATAGTACCAGCGTCTAATTTCGTAATTTCCAGCAGATTTTGTACCAGCGTTTCAATTCTGTTTAGCTCCTGCTCTGATAATATGGTAAATTTCTTTATTTCAGGCAGTCTTTCCGCTTCTCCCTGCACCATTTCGTTATAGATACTCAATGCGGCAATAGGCGTTTTGAGCTGATGTGAAATATCCGATATGGTATCCCTTAAAAATTCCTTTGAGCGCAATTCATTTTCAGCATGGGCGTTTAATACAGCAGCCAAGGTGTTCACCGAATGGAACAGTTTATATAATTCACCCTCCCTGTCACAAGCAATGCGGGCGTTGGTATCGCCTTTCAGGTATTTGTCGATTGCTGATACAGCTACCCCGATCAATTTATGCTGCTGATAAAAATACCAAAAACAAACAGCCGCTATGCCGCCTCCCGATATAACAGAAAGAACGGAAATGAACGGTATGCAGCTATCACGGAATACCCATATCCCTATCTGCGACAATAGTAAAAAGCCAGCTATAAAAACGGTTATCCCTGTAAATAAAAATTTGGTATCTCTGTTTGTAAACAATTCCATGCTCCACCTCAACAAATAATGTTCCATTTATACCCCATGCGCCTGATATTGAGAAGCATTTGCGGCTCGCTGGGATTGTCCTCAATTTTGATACGCAGTCTGCGGATATAAACAGTCAGTGTATTACTGTCAACATAATTTCCGTCACCGTCCCATAATTTCTGTAATATCTGCTCTTTAGACAACAGGACGTTAGGATTTTGCATAAACAGGCAAAGCAATTTATATTCCGCTGCGGTCAAGTCCAATAGTTCCCCGTTTTTATATGCCTGTCCTTGCAGGAGCAGGACTTTAATACCATTTGAGTGAAGCTCTGTATTGGCAGAGCCAAAGTCATTTGCCCGGCGAAGCAGGGCATTGATCCGCGACATTAACACACTAACCTTAAATGGTTTCGTAATATAGTCGTCACCGCCTATATCCAAGCCCATAATCACATTGATTTCCTCGTCTGAAACCGTTAAAAATATGATTGGTACTTTTGATGTCTGCCGGACTTTCCGGCAAATTTCAAAGCCGGAACCGTCAGGGAGAGAAACGTCTAAAATCAGTAAATCGTACTTTCCCTCCGTCCATGCGGTATCAGCTTCTTTTATTGTCCTCGCAATGTCTAATTCAAATCCCGCCTTTTGAAAAGCAAATGTCAGTCCGTTAATCAGGCTCAAATCATCTTCCAACAATAATATTTTATTCATTTTTGTCCCTCGTTTGGTTCTGAGGTAGTGTCAAGTCTACTACCTGTTTTTTCTATTCAAAGCCTTTATTTTCGGGAGTTTGCAAAAAAATGAGCAATGACCTCCCTTTTTATGGTATAATGTCACTCGCCAAAACGACCT
>CAJUOE010000075.1 GCA_910587895.1 uncultured Lachnospiraceae bacterium | reverse complement strand
GATCAAAACCCTGTTCTCTGGCCTGCACACTCTCCTCCAGAATCCTCCCAAAGCATTCCCGGAAAGCTTCCGCCGCCAGATCCATCAACTTTTCCGTCAGTTCGTAAGCTTTCATATCGTCTGTGATCTCACACTGCTTTTGTATAATGATACTGCCTCTCCAACATTTTATGTTTCTTTTCTATGGGAATTACATCATTCCCATCCCACCTGCGCCGCCTGCAGGCATAGGGGGTAAATCCTCTTTGATGTTTGCCACTACGGACTCCGTTGTCAGGAGCGTGGATGCTACGGAAGTTGCATTCTGCAATGCGCTTCTGGTAACTTTCACAGGGTCAAGGATTCCAGCTGATACCATATCTACATATTCTTCTTTTGCCGCGTCAAAACCAACGCCCGGCTCAGATTCTTTTACTTTGTTGATGATGACTGCGCCTTCCAGTCCTGCATTTGCAGCGATATAATACAGCGGCGCCTCCAATGCCTTCAAGATTACCTTGGCGCCCGTCTTCTCATCGCCTTCCAGGCTGTCTGCCAGCTCTGCCACCTGTTTTGCCGCATGGATATACGCAGAACCGCCGCCTGCAATGATGCCTTCCTCAACTGCTGCTCTGGTAGAGTTCAAAGCATCCTCCATACGCAGCTTGCTCTCTTTCATCTCTGTCTCCGTTGCAGCTCCCACGCGAATCACTGCTACGCCGCCTGCCAGTTTTGCAAGCCTCTCCTGTAATTTCTCTTTATCAAACTCAGATGTTGTCTCTTCAATCTGCGCGCGAATCTGGGATATTCTGGCTGCAATCGCATCCTTATTGCCCTCGCCGTCCACAATAATCGTATTTTCCTTCTGGACTTTAATGGATTTCGCACGTCCAAGCTGCTCCATGGTCGTCTCTTTCAGCTCTAAGCCGACTTCTTCCGAAATCACCTGTCCGCCGGTAAGGATTGCGATATCCTCAAGCATGGCTTTTCTTCTGTCGCCATAGCCCGGAGCCTTGACTGCAACCACATTGAACGTACCGCGCAGTTTGTTGACAATCAATGTCGTAAGCGCCTCGCCCTCAATATCCTCAGCGATAATCAGAAGCCTTGCGCCAGACTGCACCACCTGCTCCAGCAGCGGAAGGATCTCCTGGATGTTGCTGATCTTCTTATCTGTAATCAAAATATAGGGATCGTCTAATACTGCCTCCATCTTATCCATATCGGTTGCCATGTATGCGGAAATATATCCACGGTCAAACTGCATACCTTCTACCAGGTCAAGCTCTGTCGCCATGGTCTTGGATTCCTCGATGGTGATAACGCCGTCATTGGAGACTTTCTCCATCGCATCAGCCACAAGGTCGCCCACGATCTCATCCCCGGCGGAGATTGCCGCAACTTTTGCAATCTGATCCTTGCCGTTTACTTTCTGGCTCATAGCTGCAATCGCGTCCACTGCCTTATCCGTCGCTTTCTTCATGCCGCGGCGCAGTATGATTGGATTTGCGCCTGCCTCTAAATTCTTCATGCCTTCTTTAATCATTGCCTGTGCCAGAACGGTTGCTGTGGTTGTTCCGTCTCCTGCCACATCGTTTGTCTTGGTTGCCACCTCTTTGACAAGCTGTGCGCCCATATTCTCAAACGCGTCTTCCAGCTCGATCTCCTTTGCAATCGTCACGCCGTCATTGGTAATGAGCGGAGCGCCAAAAGACTTATCCAGAACGACGTTTCTTCCTTTCGGCCCCAATGTTACCCTTACGGTATTTGCCAGTTTATCTACACCAGATTCCAATGCGGTTCTGGCCTCTGTTCCATACTTTAATTCCTTTGCCATGATAATTCGTCTCCTTTAAGTTTTATATTGAATGATTATTGAACTACTGCAAGAATGTCGTTCTGCTTTACAATGATATATTCTTCTCCGTCCAGCTTCACCTCGTTGCCTGCATATTTGGAGTAGATTACCTTATCTCCAACCTTCACCTGCATGGTTACCTCTTTCCCGTCCACGTTTCCGCCAGGCCCTACCGCCACAACTTCTGCTTCCTGCGGTTTCTCCTGTGCAGTTCCAGCCAGGATGATGCCGGACTTGGTAGTCTCCTCTGCCTCACACTGCTTTAATACAACTCTGTCTCCCAATGGTACTAATTTCATGCTTATTCCTCCTTACCGGGTAATCTTTTTTCTGTTAAACCAATTTATTAGCACTCCTTGAAATTGAGTGCTAACAACTTATGTACATAATTTAGCACTCCTTATTTTCTTTGTCAATATGAAAAATCACATTTTATAAAAAGTTTAGATTTTAAAATAACTTCTTCCTCCGAAAAAACCAGAAACACGCCACGACGACCAGCACGCTCAACACCGACACAAACAGATAACCGTACCGCCAGTGCAGCTCCGGCATCCCTTCAAAATTCATGCCATACCAACCGGCAATCAGAGAAAGCGGCATGAAAATCGTTGTCACCGTGGTAAATAATTTCATAATCCGGTTCTGCTCGTAGGAGAGCGCCGCATCCAGCGCCTCCCGGATATGCACGAGTTCCTCATATAAAAACTGCGTGTCTTCCGTCAAACGCCGCATTTTATTTTCATAGACGCGAAAATAACACGCAGATTCCTCACTCAGTATCTGCCCCTGCGCCTCTTTCTTCTTATCTTCCAGCCCATTGATTCCTTCAATCAGATTCAGGAATTGGGCGTAATCATTTTTCCACACGGTAAGCAGGCGTTTGCACTCAAAAATAGAGCGGTTTCGGTTCCGGTTAATCCTGCCCCGCACAATCTCACGCTCCATGTCAATTAAATATTTCTCCATCCGCTCTACTTCCTGCTGGCCCTGTTTTAAAATCACCTCAAATACTGCTTCCAGCCTGCCCTCCATGCCATTTTCTTCTTCGGGCAGCGGCTGTATGGGAAGAATATGTTTCACGTCCTTTAACACGACCATAAGGAATTCCTGTTCGTTTATCAGAAACGCCGCGCTTATGACCCGCCTCTTTACCTCGGCATTTTCGTGAAAACAAAATGACCCGTACAGGCAGTTTTCCTGTAATTTTACCCCGACCCAGTAAGCCGGTTCCAGACGCCTGACTGACTGCATGAGCAGCTCTTCTGTCTCATTTCGCTCTCTCTGCTGCAACTCTTCCCAATCCATGATACGCACATTTATCGTTCCATTTTCCTGCATCTTAAAACCTTCTTTCTCCGGGCACAGGTATTTATGCATCGCCTGTTTCAGGCCGCATGATTCTTATGTATTTGCCTTCTCAGGGCGCCAGAACCCTGTGTAAAATATCCGCCAGAGGCTCCATGGCATTCATTGCCTCCTCAAATGTGTTTGTCTGGGCTCCCACTTCCACCAAAAGGCTCTTCGGACGGTAGTGAAGGTTATAGCGGTAGCCTTTGAGATAGGTCGCGCGGGAAAAGCCCGGATAATATTCCTCCGCCGCCAGTTTTAACTGGAAGGAAAAAGCAAGGTTGTCGGCAAGGTTTGGATTTGCCAGATAAGCAATGTTGCCGTTTTTGGTCGTCCGGCTGAGTCCGTTAAAAAACATGATCTGCGCCGTCTGCTTCCCATTGACCTCGGAAACAAGATGTATATTGTCCGGCACGCCGTCCCGGTGCAAATCAATTACAACCTCAATGCCGGGATTTTCCGCCAGTATCTGTTCCAGTGCAGGGCCTGCATAAGAATAGGCATTGTCACGATCCGCCACATCGTATTGCCCCGTGTGATGGAGAACGCGAAATCCATACTGTTCCGTAAGCAACTGCGTCAGACGTTCCCCCAGCGCAACCACGCTGCTGTTCGCGTCGCCAGGCGCAGAATCCGCATACCCTTCCTGGGAATGGGTGTGGTAAATTAAAATCTGCACATCTTCATTCCCGCTTTGCAGTTTCATGTCCTTTGCCAACATTTGCTGCGCATTCAGTTCATTGCCATCAATCGTCGTCGTGCGGTCTACCTGATAAAAATTATGGATCAGAAAATCAAAGTCATTTAACTTTTCCCTGGGAATCTCCACCACCCTGCCATCGGCTTTCGTGGCGTCCGCTATTTCCTGCCCGTTATTTTCCTGTCCGATGACGCCCTTCGCCACCACAGTGTCCTCTGGCTCCTCCTTTCTGCCGTCCGTTCCCATGGATTCGCCTGTTTCCTGCACATCCTCTGCATCCTGCTTTTTATCCCTCGTTTGCTGCTTATTTTCCGCCATCATATTTTCGCTTAAAGCGCTCTCAATCTGCGTATCGTATTCCGCCAGTGTTTCACTGAACGCACAGACCGGGTAAAATCCTTCGATTTTCTGCAAAAGATAACTTTCCAGTGTAAATGAGGTTTCCCTCTGCTCACAGAGCATCGCCATCATGCAATTTTTCCACGCAGATACTGCGATTTCTTCCCTGACATAATTTACAACCTGCCCCATCACGGGCGCATTTCCCAGAGACGCTATATTTTGATAGCAGACGAATACAAACAGCACGCTCAATCCGCCGATCAGCCACTGCCTGTATTTTCCTTTCCTCTTTCTTTTCCTTATCAAAGCTTTCCCCATTTCAGTTATCCCAACATTCCGGTGAACGAACCGCCGGCATTTTCCTAAAATCCGGTAACACTAAAATATATGCCTGTACCAAAAATTTTATGCAAAAGCAATGTTCAATCCTTCCGACAGGGTATAGCTCAAGCGTTTTACGGATTCGTCAATGTCTTTTGGCGTGACGAACATCGTATTCAGCTGAGGGGAAAGAAGTTCCCGGATCAATTCATGTTTCTCCATATCGTTCAACGCGTTCAGTCCCGTACTCAGCGTCTGGAAATGGCTGTGCGCCTCCATCGCCTGGATCAGCGTCTGCATGGTGTCGCTGACGATCGTTGCCGCATCCACCACTGTGGGAACCCCGATGGCAATGACCGGTATTCCCAAGGTCTCCTCGGACAGCCCATGACGGTGATTTCCCACACCGGAGCCAGGGTTGATCCCGGTATCCGTAATCTGGATGGTTCTGCTCAATCTTCTCGTGCTGCGTGCGGCTAAGGCGTCAATGGCAATCATCACATCCGGTTTCGTCTCCTCAATGGCGCCGCGTATGATCTCCTGGCTCTCCATGCCTGTCTGCGCCATCACACCGGGCACAATCCCGCTGACCGCATTGACCTCTTCCTCGCCAAATGCATATTTCCCGAATTCCCGGAGTACATGGCGCGTAATCATGATATTGTCTACCACTCTCGGCCCAAGTGCATCCGGCGTCACTTCACGGTTTCCAAGCCCCGCCACCAGCACGGACAACGGGCTTTTCTTCCTTGGCAGCAACCGCTTTACCAGCCGTGCCAGCTCAACGGAAACCTCCCTGTGGTAATCTTCATCCTGGCAATCCATATTTGCCGCCTCCAGCGTGATATAAGTTCCCCTGGGCTTTCCCATTGCCTTTGCGCCGTTTTCTGTCTCAATTACCATGGTGGTAATCCTGATATCATTTTTCTTCCGGTGTTCCTCTTCCACCCGGACGCCTTTAATCTCAACATTGTCCTCTTCAAATTTTTCTCTGGTTTCCAACGCCAGGTCGGTACGCACCTGAAACTGACTCATTCTCTGCTCCTCCAAACGAATGTCTTTTTGTACAGTTTTTGCAAAAAAAAGAAGAATATGTATTGACAGATAGAAATTTTGGGACTAAACTATATGAGTATGTTTACATTAGAACGTCCGTGTCCGGCTTTAATGAAACAACTGTAGAACACTGCGCAGTCCTTTTGCGAATCAGTCTGTAGGATTGCCGTGAACCATATTTTTGTATATAGGAGGTGTACGGATTGGCTAACATCAAATCAGCAAAAAAGAGAATCAAAGTGACTGAGACCAGAACAGCCCGCAACAAGGCAATGAAGTCTGCTGTTAAAACTTCCATTAAGAAAGTAGAGGCTGCGGTTGCTGCAAAGGACAAGGAAGCTGCTGAAACAGCATTGAAAGCTGCAGTTTCCAAGATCAGCAAGGCTGCTGCTAAAGGCGTTTACCACAAGAACAATGCCGGAAGAAAGATTTCTCATCTGACCAAAGCTGTCAACAATATTGCTTAGTTATTTTTTATAAATAAAAAAAGGAAACCAACTATACCGTCACGTTGGTTTCCTTTTTTATGTTTTATTATATTTATTTCACCTGAAACATATCTGTCAGCCCCTTCAACGTCTTCGTCTGTGAGCTGAGTTCCTCGCTGGTAGCCGCACTCTCCTGGGCAATCGCGGAATTTGTCTGCACCACGCTTGAAATCTGGCTGATCTGTTCCTGGACATCCGAAACTGCCTGGGCCTGCATACGGGAATCCTCTGCAATGCGGATTGTCGTTTCCATAACCTGATTTGCGCCTGAAACAACGGACTCCAGCTGCGACGCCATTTCACCCGCAATCTTAGAGCCGTGCTGCACACGACGAATAGAGCTCTCGATCAGATCCGTCGTCGTCTTAGACGCCTCCGCGCTCTTGCCTGCCAGGGCGCGTACCTCCTCGGCAACGACTGCAAAGCCCTTGCCTGCCTCGCCTGCCCGGGATGCTTCCACAGCGGCGTTCAAGGCAAGAATGTTTGTCTGCAGTGCAATACTCTCAATTGTCTTGACAATCTTGCTGATCTCGTTGGAACTTTCATTGATCTCCCGCATCGCTTCAATCATTTCCGTCATCTTCTGATTGCTCTCCACAATCTGCGTGCCGACCGACTCTACCATCTGGCTTGCCTGCTGCGCATCCTCCGCCGACTGTGAAATACGCTCCGAAATCTCGCGCGCATTTCGTTCCAGCCCCTCAACCGTGCTCGCCTGCTCCACAGCTCCCTGACTGAGCGACTGCGCGCCGGCAGACATTTGATCCGCGCCATTGGAAACAGAATCCGTACTCTCCATAATCTGCGACATCGTACCATTAATTTTGTTAAGAATTTCATCCAGTGATTCCTTAATGGATACAAAGTCTCCGACATAATCCTGGTTTGTTTCCACCATCAGGTTACCGTCCGAAATTGCCGCCAGTGTCACGGATATCTCGCCGATATACCCCTTCAAGTTGTTCATCATATTTCGGAAAACAGTGGTCAGATAACCGATTTCATCATTGGAACGAATATCGACCCTCACCGTCTGATTTGACCTCAGCCCCAGATCCCCCTGTTCCATCATCTGTGCCAGGCCGGTAAGCTTTGCAAGCGGTTTGGAGACAAAACGGGCGATAAAGAAAGACATGATGATAATGCTTGCAAAAATCGCGATTCCTCCTGCCACACACGCCATTTTCACCGTTTCATCAATCTGTTCCGTAGCCGTTGCAAGCGAAATACCAGCAAAAATCAAACCGTTGATCTCGCCATTTTCGTCTTTGGTAGGCACGTACGAACATATATGCTCGACGCCAAGAATTTCCGCGTTACCGATATAGCTTTTTCCCTGTTTCAATACAATTTCCGCCAGATCTTCCGACAATTTCGTGCCGACAACCCGTTCCCCGTCCTGCTGAATCGTCGTGTAAGTCCTGACGTCTCCATCAAAAATCGTAAATTCGCAGCGCAGAAGACTTTTCAGCTCATCGAGCGTGATGTTCTTGTCTTCCGGCCCCACATAACCATCCAACTCATATGCCAGAACGTTGGTCGCGTTAATGCAGCGATCCCTCAACAGATTCATTGCAAGACTATAAAACATGACTATGCATAAAGAAACAACTAAAATCATACTGACTACCTGCAGGCAGACCATCAATGCGTTTATTCTGCGTCCTAAATGTTTTACTTTTGTGTTTTTCATTTTATATTCATGCTCCTTTCTTGGTATGTGAATTTCATCCTCGATCATTCGTCACAGGAAATACCATCACTGGGCAAAATAAGCGTCAAGCCCGTTTGCAATCCCCTGCACCATTTTATCCTGATAGGCGGGATCCGCCATCTTCCTGTCCTCAGCAGGGTTGGTCATATATCCCATTTCCAGAATGGTCACCGGCACGCTGCACCAGTTAATGCCGCTCATCGAATCGGTTTCCCAGATGCCGCCGTTCTTGCAGCCGCAGGCTGCCACAAAACCTGCCAGAATCTGCTCGGAAAGCTTTCTGCTCTGGCTGTAATATGCCCCGCAATAGGGATTCGCGCGCGTCTGGCAAATCGTGATTGCACCGTTCGCACCCGCGCTTGCCGCTCCGTTTGCATGGATGCGGATAAACGCATCCGCACCGGCATTGTTGGCAACTGCCGCCCTTGCGCTGTTGCTGATATTAACATCATGCGTCGTGCGTATCATCAGGACTTCATAACCACGATTTATAAGCTCCCCCTGTAATTTGAGCGCAACCTCCAGTGTCAGCTGATACTCCGCCTTTCCGGTCGCCACGCCGCTCGTGCCGCTTGCCACTTTTGGCTTCGTGGTGGCAGCCCCCGGCCCGATGGGCTCTTTGGAACTGTCCCCTCTCTGCTGGTGCCCGGCGTCAATGCAGATGAGTTTGGATTCTTTGGTCTTCACTTTCTTTTTGGAGGACCAGGCGGAGTAATAGGTTTTCGTCTTTCCGCTTTCCTTTACCTTTTTGAATGAGCGCATCCGCACGTAATAGGTGGCTCCACTTTCCAGATTGCTGACGCTTTTTTGGGAAACATTTTTCTTCAACGTCATCTTTCTGGCTCCGGAAAACCGGGAATTTGTCGCATATTGCAGCTGATAACCGCTGCACTCTTTGGACTGTTTTTTAAATTTGACCGTGAATCCCCGCCTTTCGGCGGTTACGCTGGTAATGCCTGTCTTCTTTGGAAGAATCTTATAATTTCGGCTGACCGTTCCCTTATAATTTCCGCGAAACGTAATCTTTACCGTATGCTTTCCGACATTTTTTGCTTTTGCTCCTTTTACGGTATAATACTTTGTACTGATTCTCCTGCCCTTTGCATCCACGACCTGTACCCGCGGTACACGTTTTTTCCCATTGTATGTATACGAAGTTTTAGAAAGCTTTACCGTCTTAATCCGGGGAATGACCGTCTTTTTTCTGACTGTTCCGCAAACGCTGCACTGGCTTCGGATCTCGCCCTGCTTTTTGGTGGTCGCCCGCTGCGCCACAACGCCATCACGCCATATATGCCCATCCTCCGGCGTCACTTTCCCATTGTCTTCAGTAACAGCCTGCGGCGGCTCACGAAATAATGATGCCGCGCTGTCTGCGGGAATCATCATCCATATGGCAGCCAACAGGAGGGCAAATACGCGCCATCTTCTGATTTTCATTCTAATCCTCCTTGCTTACCGGATGCTCTTTGATGTACTGCTCCATAATCGCCGCCGCCATATGTACCAGTTTCGGACAGGGACGTTTCTTATAATACTCTTCGGTTCGTTTCTCCGGCGTCGGCTCCTGCCGTTTCTGGGTAAGCCCCAGAAGCTCCCTGCATACAATGGAGCCGTTCTCCGTTTCATATGCTTTCGCCAGCTCCTGAATACGCTTATAATGCTCCGTCTTTTCCTGCTGCGCGCCAGGCGTATCGTAGCCGTAGAGGGCTCCCACGGTCAGAAACATTCCGCTGACCGCTCCGCAGACTTCCCGCAGCCGTCCCATGCCGCCTCCAAAAGAAGAGCTTATGCGCGCTGCCGTCGCCTCGTCCATCTCATACAAATCCTGAAATGCCAGGAAAACCGCCTGCGAACAATTATATCCTTTGCGGAAATTTTCTTCCGCTATCTTTCCATATTTGCTGTTTTCAAATTCCATACCCGATACCTCACATTACACCACGCTTAAATTCTTCAGGGAAATATCCATAATCGGCGCTGAATGGGTCAAAGCCCCGCTGGAAATATAGTCCACGCCCAGAGAAATATAGCGCTCAATATTTTCCCGGGTAACATTTCCGGAACACTCAATCTCAGCCCTGCCGTCAATCAGGGAAATTGCCTTCTGCATCTCCTCCACGCTCATATTGTCGAGCATGATGATATCTGCGCCGGCTTCTACCGCGTCTTTGACCATCTCTACGGTCTCGCATTCAATCTCAATCTTGCGCACAAAGGGCGCATATTCCTTCGCCATCTCAACCGCCTCTTTGACGCCTCCGGCAGCCCCGATATGGTTATCCTTGAGCAACACGCCGTCCGAAAGGTTATAGCGATGATTGTAGCCGCCGCCCGTCTTTACCGCATATTTTTCAAAAATACGGTTGTTAGGGGTGGTCTTTCTGGTATCCAGCAATTTCACCTTGCTGCCCTCCAACAGCGATGCAATGGAGTTCGTGTAAGTGGCAATTCCACTCATGCGCTGAAGATAATTGAGCGCTGTGCGCTCACCGGATAAAATGGCGCGGATATCGCCCTCAATCGTTCCTATCAGCTCGCCCTTTTTCACCTTATCGCCATCAGCGAACATAAATTTAACCTCAATTTCCGCATCCAACAGTTCAAATACCCTTTGGAATACGAAGAGCCCGGCAAGCACGCCGTCCTGCTTGCAAATCAGCTGCGCCTGCCCTCTCCTGGCATCAGGCATCACTGCATTGGTACTCACGTCCTCGCTGGAAATATCCTCCCGCAACGCGCCGAGAATCAATTCATCCACATTTAACGTCATGGTTATGTTGTTGTTCATATGCTTTTTTCATCCTTTCTATTTCCTGCAGCACCAGTTTTCTGTTTTCCTGCTGCAATTTCTTCCTGTCCGTATAGTTCTTTGGTTCAAACACCGCCTGCTCTTGGGGCAGCTCCACCAGTTCACAGGCTGTAATGTCAAGCGCCGCCCTTCTTGCAAACACAAGGCTCTCCAGCAGGGAATTGCTGGCAAGGCGGTTCGCTCCATGCACGCCGTTACAGCTTGTCTCCCCCACGGCGTACAGCCGTTTCATGGAAGTTCTTCCCTCCAGGTCAATGCGGATTCCTCCCATGAAATAATGCTGTCCCGGCACAACCGGAATGCACTCTTTCGTCACGTCATACCCCTCTTCCAGGCATCGTTTATATATATTAGGAAAATGCCCCAGAATATCTTCTCTGGCAATCCTTTCCATAGATAGCCATACGTAAGGCTTTCCATCTTTCTCCATCTGCTCTTCAATTGCCTTTGTCACCACATCCCGCGGCAGCAGCTCATCCACAAAACGCTCCATTCTGGCATTGTAGAGCACCGCTCCCTCTCCGCGCACCGATTCTGAAATCAGAAAACTTCTCCCCGGTTTTTTGGAATACAGCGTCGTGGGATGGATTTGTACAAAATTCACATCTTTCAGGGCTATGTTGTGGCGGATGGCAATCGCAATCCCATCTCCGGTCAGATGTGCAAAATTTGTGGAATGGCGATACAGGCCGCCGATGCCGCCGCAGGCAAATATCGTATACCCGGCACGCAATGCGCTGATTTTGCCCTGTGCATCCACAACCACAACGCCGCAGCAGGCCTGATCCTGGCATAAAATATCTATCATCTCCGTGTGTTCACAGATTGTAATGTTATCACGCCTTTTCACCTGCTCCAGAAGTTTTCCGGTAATTTCCCTGCCCGTGATATCTTCGTGGAAGAGAATTCTCGGACGGGAATGGCCGCCCTCCCTGGTAAATATGTATTCCCCGTTCTGGCGCTCGAACTCCACGCCATAGCCAGTCAAAAGCTCAATCATCTGCCTGGAACTGCGGATCATTATTTCCACCGACTCCGGACTGTTCCGGTAATGGCCGGCTTTCATGGTATCCTCATAATAGGAATCGTAATCCTCCTCAGACCGGAGCATACAGATTCCCCCCTGCGCCAGAAAAGAATCGCTATTTTCAGCCACATCCTTGGTAATAACGGTTACTTTTGTACTTTCCGGAAATTGCAGTGCGCCAAACAGCCCGGCGGCTCCGGTGCCTACAATTACAACATCTGTCTCTTTCTCCATGATGCCTCCTAAATGCTGCACATTTTCTTTACTATCTTTTTACACCTTTTCCATCACGACATGCAATCCTCAGCCTGTGCAGCATAATCTGCCTGTCCTTCTCCACAATCGTCTGCTCCTCGTCTCCCAGAAGGTAAGCGGCCTTCAGGGAATCCTTCGCATCTATCTTCATTCCGCGCACGCCGATAGCGCCTTTCTTTTTCTGTGGAACAGCTGACGCCTCGAAACGCAAAAACATGCCTTTTTCCGTTTGCAGGACGATGCTCTCGCCCTCCGTCCCTGCAAGCGGCTCTACCATCAGCAGACGCTCGCCGTCATTTAATTTCGTCGCCGCCGTCGTGCGCTTGGCAACGTCAAACTCCGCGCCTTCCACCTGTTTTACCATGCCGGCGCTGTTGACAAACAAAAGTTTCCTTCCCTGCAGATTTCCCAGGCAGTCAATATATATGATTGTTTCCTCGCCGCTGTTGTAATTGCTGATATTATCAAGCGGCGTCCCCTTGTCCCGGAAACGTCCATGCGGAAGATCCAGGAGCTTTACCGTATGGAGCTGTCCTTTGTCTGTAAAAATGCAGAGCTTATCGGTGTTCATGCCGTGGATGACATATTTACTTTCCTCATCAGCCGCCTCCTGGTTCCGTTCATATGCAGACACATCAATGGTCTTGACATATCCGAACCGATCCATCAGAAGAACCACGGGCATCTCCTGTATTTTCTTTTCCTCGTAAACTGCCTCGCCCACATTTTCAATCTTCGTCTTCCTGGGCGTACCATATTCTTTCTGGAAACGCGTCAGGTCTTTGACAATCACTTTTGCCATTGCGCTGCGGCTGCCGAGAATTTCCTCATATTTTGCAATATTTAAAAGCGTCTGTTCATGCTCCTTCATCAACGCCTCAATTTCCAGACCAATCAGTTTGTACAGGCGCATCTCCAGAATCGCGGTCGCCTGCCGCTCGGTAAAACAAAGATTCTTCGCATCCGCTTCAGAGCCTTTGTAGCGGAACTTTATTTTCTCTGTATTGCCATTCATCAGACAGTCTTTGGCGTCCCTGATATTCTTCGAGCCGCGCAGGATTTCAATAATCAGGTCTATGACATCGCACGCCTGAATCAGCCCCTCCTGGACTTCCTTTTTGTCCAGCTCTTTGGCCAGCAGCGTCTTATACTTGCGGGTGGCAAGCTCATACTGGAACTTCACATGATGGCGGATAACCTCTATCAGCCCCAGCGTCTCCGGCCTTCCATCGGTC
>CAJUOE010000074.1 GCA_910587895.1 uncultured Lachnospiraceae bacterium | reverse complement strand
GACTTGGCGGCAGGATTCAGGTAAAACTTATGGATTACAGAGATATATCCGGGCTGAATATGAAGTAAGGCTGATAGATGAAGATATTTTCGGGCAGACGAGGGAACAGGACTGGGCGCGGGATTTCACCTCGCAGTATCGTGACTATGAGGAGTACCACAGGCGTGGGCTGGGCGTGGCGATTACCCTTCAGGGGGAACTCGTGGCGGGCGCGTCCTCCTATACGGTGTACCGCGGTGGAATTGAAATTGAGATAGGCACGCGTGAGGATTACCGCAGGAAAGGTTTGGCATCGGTGTGTGGGGCAAAGCTGATTCTGGAGTGCATGGACAGGAACCTTTATCCCAGCTGGGATGCTCAGAATAAGTGGTCGGTGTCGCTGGCAGAAAAACTGGGGTATCATTTTGAGCGGGCGTATCCGGCATTTGAAATATATTTATAAAAAAGAGGCTGAAAATCATGTTTTCTGATTTTCAGCCTCTTTGCATAACTAGGTTTTTGTTGCGGGTTCTCTACAGGAAAATATATTTCGCTATAAACAGAACCGTAAGTATATACATAAGAATACTGATTTTCTTCTCTTTTGCCTTGCCGGTAATCAGGTTGATCAGCGTCCAGGAGATAACGCCAACGGCAATACCTTCTGAAATGCTGTAGGCAAGCGGCATTGCAAGAATGCACAAAAATGCCGGGATGGCATCTGACATATCCGTAAAATCAATCCTAGCAACAGAGCCCATCATGTAGAATCCAACAATCACCAGGGCAGGAGCAATGGCAAAGCTCGGAATGCTCAAGAATAACGGGGAGAAGATTACGGACAAAAGGAACAGGACGCCTGTTACGAGAGAGGTAAGTCCGGTACGTCCGCCGGCCGTTACGCCGGAAGCGCTCTCCACATATGTCGTTGTTGTAGAGGTTCCGAAAACTGCGCCCACGCAGGTTGCAATCGCATCAGACAGAAGCGCCGGTTTGATGCGCGGCAGCTTGCCGTCCTTGTCAAGCATGTCCGCCTTGGAGGAAACACCGATCAAGGTTCCCAGCGTATCGAACAAATCCACAAACAGGAAGGAGAACATGATGACAATAAAGTCTCCAATCCGTACAGAGCTAAAATCAACTTTGGTAAACACAGCGCCGAAGGTCTCGCCGAAGGATGAAAAATCCAGGCTTACGATACCTGCGGGGATTGTGGAATACATACCAGCGTCCGCATTCGGCACATAAATGCCGATGAGCTCACATATAATACCCAGTACCCATGTGGCAAGAATGCCAATCAAAATGCCGCCTTTTACGTTCTTTGCCAGTAAAACTGCGGTAATTATTATGCCAATCAGTGCAAGGATTGCGCCTACGCCGACAGACTGGAAGGTCTCGCCTTTGAATGTCTGGTAGCTTACCAGCGTAGAGGGATTTGCAACAATCAGTTTTGCGTCCTGCAAGCCGATAAATGCAATAAACAGACCAATTCCCACGCTGACAGCAGCTTTCAGGGTAGTCGGAATGGCATTGAAGATGGCTTCGCGTACATTGGTAAGGGATAACACGATAAAGATAACACCCTCTACAAATACAGCAAACAATGCAATTTCCCAAGAATAGCCCATTCCAATGACTACGGAATAAGCAAAGTATGCATTCAGGCCCATTCCAGGCGCCAGGGCAAACGGATAATTTGCAAGTAATGCCATTAAAAGTGTACCCACGAATGAAGCGAGGGCAGTTGCAATCATGACCGCGTTGGGGTTCATGCCGGCTTCACCTAAGATGTTCGGATTTACGGCGAGGATGTAAGCCATCGTCATAAATGTGGTAAGTCCGGCAATCACTTCCGTACGGACGGTTGTGTTGTTGTCTTTCAATTTGAAAAATCGTTCCAACATAAATTTACTCTCCTTTTCATAGAATAATATAGTGTCTGATTGCTGTCCGGCCATGTCCGTTTCCGTCTGTCCGGGCAAACAATACTGTCATTATATCATATATTTTCAGTGAGATATAGTAAAAATTTCCAGATTATGCTACAATACCGTTATTATATGTCAGGGAGCATGGAAAACAGGAATATCACAAGTATTTTTATTATTTTAAACGAGGTAAATGATGGTTTCTCTATTGATAAATCTGTTCATCAAAGACAAAAATGATATAGAAAATCCCAAGGTACGCCAAGCATATGGGATGCTCTGCGGTACGGTGGGAATTATGCTGAACCTTCTGCTGTTTGCAGGGAAATTTCTGGCAGGCACGATCAGCCATTCCATTTCAATTACAGCGGATGCATTCAATAACCTTTCGGATGCCGGGGCTTCGGTGGTGACGCTGGCGGGTTTCAAGATGGCGGGAGCAAAGCCGGACGTTGACCATCCGTATGGGCATGGAAGAATTGAATATATTTCGGGATTGATTGTGTCCGGTGCGATTATCGTTATGGCGTTTGAATTGATAAAGAGTTCCATTGATAAAATTATAACGCCGGCGCCGGTAGAATTCAGTATTCTTTCGGTAGCAATTTTGCTTGTTTCCATTCTTGTGAAAATGTATATGGCATTTTATAATTACAGGATTGGAAAGAAGCTGGATTCCGCGGCGATGCGCGCGACGGCGACGGACAGTCTGAGCGATACCTGCGCTACGACGGCTGTCCTGATTGGCATTGTGACAGGAGAACTGACCGGACTTCGGATTGATGGATACTGCGGTATTTTGGTGGGAGCATTTATTTTCTATGCAGGTATCTCGGCGGCAAAGGATACGCTGAATCCACTTCTAGGGCAGCCGCCGGAAGAAGAATTTGTTGCACAGATTGAAGAGATTGTGCTTGCGCATGAAGAAATCTGCGGCGTACATGATCTTCTGGTACATGATTATGGCCCTGGCAGATGCATGATTTCCCTGCATGTGGAGGTGCCGGCAGCCGGAAAATTACTGGAACTGCATGAGGTTGTGGACGAGGCGGAAGTCGAGTTGCAGGAACAGCTGAATTGCCTGGCAGTCATCCATATGGATCCGGTTGTGACGGAAGACACATATATTTTAGAATTGCGGGGCAAAATAAAAGAACTGATCGAGGAGATTGATCCGATTATTACGATGCACGATTTTCGTGTTGTGCCCAAACACATCCATACGAAATTACTTTTTGATGTAGTTGTTCCATATGAATTTGCGATTGATGATGAAGGCTTGCAGAAAATGATAACAGAGCGCATTAACGAGGAACTCGGGGACGATTATTTTGTGGTGATTCAGGTTGACAAAGCATTTGTAAAGTAATAATTCGGAAGAAATTTCCCCTGAATCACAGGATATGTCATAAAATGGCAAAAAAAATGTCTGATTTTTCATCAATATATACTAATCTTTTGTGGAAATTCCCGGTTTTCACAAACACACTTGAAAAAGCCTCATACATGGGGTATATTTGATATGGTACAAAATACATGAGAAACAGATTGTATGATAGCTTTACATGAGAAAGAGAGATAAGATGAGCGAAAAGAAAATTATTGTATCTAATGTAGCGAAAGAGTACAACAATCCCATTGCTGAGTTAGTTCAGGTAGCTTGTCAGTTTGACAGCGAGATTCGTCTGGAAAGTAACGAGGCAAGAATTAATGCGAAGAGCATTATGGGTATCATGGCATTTAATCCGTCAAAAGGAATGACTGTAAATATAGTGGCTGATGGAAGCGATGAAGAAGAAGCTTTATTGGCGATGGAGAAATTTTTAGTCTGTCAATAGAAATATCAGGGAGGAAAACTAAAATGGAAAACAAGGACAAGAAAGTGACTTCAACAAAACCAGCAGCTGCAAAGGAAGAGGCTGTTGTGAAAGCAACGCCGAAGGTTGAGGCTGTTGCGAAAGAGGTAAAGCCTGCAGCAAAGGCAGAGCCGGAGAAGAAAGTCGAAACACCAAAGGCTGAACCCGAGAAGAAAGCCGAGACTACGAAGAAAGAAACCAAGCCGGAGACAAAGGATGCGCCGGTAAAGAAGACAAGAGGCAGAAAGCCTGGAAAGACATCTGCAAAGAAGAAGGCAGTAGAGAAAGTAGAAGAAGTATACGTACAGTTCCAGGAGCTGGAAATTACGACCAAGGAGATTGTGGACAAGGCAAAACAGATTTATATCGGAGAAGGACACAGAGAATCTTCTATCAAATCCCTTCGCCTGTATATTAAGCCGGATGAGCATATGGCTTATTATGTAATCAATGAAAAGATTACGGGCGGTATTGAGCTTTAATAAATAAACACGACCATTCAATGACTGTTGCAGGAAAATATCAAGTTAATTTGATATTCTTTTGCAACAGTTTTTGATTGCGCAGATGGAGGATGCAATATGTATAAATTACTGATTGTGGAAGATGATGCAGTTATCGCAGAAGCGATAAAACAGCATATGCAAAGCTGGGGGTATGAGGCGGTCTGTGTGGAAGATTTTCGGGAGGTATTGCAGACCTTTGTCACGCAGAACCCACAGCTTGTGCTGATGGATATTTCTCTTCCCTGTTATAATGGATATCACTGGTGCGATGAGATACGCAAGATATCAAAGGTTCCTGTTATCTTTATTTCTTCTGCCTCAGATAATATGAACATCGTCATGGCAGTGAATATGGGCGGAGATGATTTTGTAGCGAAACCGTTTGACCTCAATGTGCTGCAGGCAAAGGTGCAGGCGCTTTTGCGCCGTACCTATGATTTTGCCGGGGACAGCCAGCTTATGGAACATAAGGGCATGATTTTTGATACAGGGAAAGGACTGGTAACGCATGGGGATGCCAGGGTGGAGCTTACCAAAAATGAGATGGGTATTTTACGGACGCTGCTGGAACAGAAAGGGCGGATTGTCACAAGGGATAAGCTGATGGAACGGTTGTGGGAGTCGGACAATTTTATTGACGATAATACGCTGACTGTAAATGTGGCGCGCCTCAGAAAGAAACTCGAAGGGATTGGTATCTGCGATATGATTAAGACGAGAAAGGGAATCGGCTATGTGGTGGATTAAATCGTATATCCGGCGACACCGCATGGGGCTTGTATTGTTTTGTGGCTATGCCTTAATCTTTGCAGTCGTCATGTATTTCTACCAGCTTCCATTGGAGGCGGTCGGCTATGCCACCGGCCTGTGTGCGGCCCTGGGGCTTATCGTCTACCTGGTTGACAGTTTGCGCTATCGCAGGAAAATCATAGAGTTGAAATGGCAGATGGAGGCGGTCAGGAATGGGGTTGCGTGTCTTCCTAAGCCGGAAGATGAACAGGAACGCCTGTATCAGGAACTGTTAAGAATATCGAGGGATGAGTGGATGGATCAGGTAGCGCAGCTTATGAAGGAGAAAAGGGACGTTACTGATTATTTTACGCTGTGGACCCATCAGATCAAGACGCCGGTTGCCGCCATGGGCCTGTTATTACAGCAGGAAGTAAGCGGGGACGAAGAACATTACGTGCAGAAACGGCAGGTGAAGAATGAGCTGTTTCGCATTGAGCAGTATGTGGACATGGTGCTGCAATACCTGCGTCTTACAGATGGCGTCAATGATTTTGTGCTGCGCGAGTATGAGCTGGATACGATTATCCGGCAGGCATTGCGCAAATATACGCCGATGTTTATCCGCAAAAACCTTACGCTTACGTACGAGCCGGTAAAAGTAAAAATGGCGACCGATGAGAAATGGATGGTGTTTGTGGTGGAACAGCTTTTGTCAAATGCCATTAAGTATACTTCTTCCGGCGGCGTACGGATTTATATGGAAAATACACGCCTTGTTATCGAGGACAGCGGAATCGGCATTTTGCCGGAAGATCTGCCGCGGATTTTTGATAAGAGCTATACCGGGTATAATGGGAGGAAGGATAAGAAGGCGTCCGGGATTGGGCTGTACCTCGTGAAAGAAATCCTCGGCAGGCTGGGGCATAAGATTTATGCGGAGTCAGAGCCGGGGGTCGGGACGAAGATGAAGATATTGTTTTAATCTTACAAAACCGTAAGATAAACGCCCCAAATGTAAGCTAAAGTTAAGGCATCGCCATTTTTGTTTCGCTATACTATCTTTAGAAAGCAGAGAAGGAAGACAAAAAGGAGGATATTATGGCGATATTGGAAGTAAACAATGTAAAAAAAGTGTATACCACGCGATTTGGTGGAAATCAGGTGCAGGCATTGACCGATGTGAGCTTTTCGGTGGAGAAGGGTGAGTACGTGGCAATCATGGGCGAGTCCGGATCCGGCAAGACGACGCTCTTGAATATTCTGGCGGCTTTGGATAAGGCCACAGGCGGCCAGGTGCTCCTGAATGGAAAGAGCCTCTCGTCTATACGGGAGAAGGAACTGGCAATGTTCCGCAGGCAAAACCTGGGATTCGTCTTTCAGGATTTTAACCTGCTGGATAACTTTAATATACAGGACAATATTTTCCTGCCGCTGGTGCTTGCGGGAAAAGGCTACCATGAAATGTCTAAGCGGCTGTTGCCGATCGCGGCAAAACTGGGGATTCAGGAGATTCTGGGAAAATACCCCTATGAAGTGTCGGGAGGGCAGAAACAGCGCGCGGCAGTGGCGCGCGCCTTGATTACCAATCCCCAGCTGATTCTTGCCGACGAGCCGACAGGGGCGCTCGATTCCAAAGCGGCAGAAGGGCTGCTGTCCATGTTCCAGTATATCAATGAGGAAGGACAGACGATCCTCATGGTGACGCATTCCATCAAGGCGGCAAGCTGTGCAAAACGCGTGCTCTTTATCAAGGATGGCCAGGTGTTTCATCAGATTTACAAGGGTTCCTGCACCAATGAGGAAATGTATCAGAAGATTTCCGATACGCTCACAGTAATTACGACAGGTGGTGAGCGTCATGAATAGATTTTTTTATGGAAGGCTTGCGGTAGGAAATTTAAGGAAAAATATTGGATTGTACCTGCCCTATGTCCTGACGGCAATTGGAATCAGCGCCATGTACTATATTATGGGCGCGATTGCCAGGGACGAAGGAATTATGGAAATGCGCGGAGCCAATGAGCTGTCCATGATTTTGGCTCTGGGATGTGGCGTGATAGCCATTTTTACGGTAATATTTCTGTTTTATACAAACAGTTTTCTCATGAAACGGCGGAAGAAAGAGTTTGGACTGTTTAATATCCTTGGCATGGAAAAGCGCCACATCGGTAAAATGATGTTCTGGGAAACCGTGATTGTGGCGTTTATCAGCATTGCTGGCGGGCTTGTTGTGGGAATTGTCTTAAATAAGCTGGTGGTTCTTGCGTTGATACGTTTGCTGGAATTTGACGTGCCTTTTGGATTCCATATATCAAAAGGGGCGCTTACCAGCGTGGTTATCCTTTTTGCCTGCATTTTTGCAGCAACGCTGGTATATAATTTATTCCAGGTGCAGAAAGCAAGCCCGATAGAGCTTTTGAGGAGCGCAAACCAGGGGGAACGAGAGCCTAAGACGCGCTGGATTCTGACACTTATCGGTCTCTTGGCTTTAGGCGGCGGCTATGGAATTGCCATTGTTGTGGAGAGCCCGATAGACGCGCTGGGAGCGTTTTTTCTGGCGGTGCTCCTGGTAATATTGGGTACTTACTGCCTCTTTACGGCGGGCAGCATTGCCGTTTTGAAATTTCTGAGGCGGAATAAGAATTATTATTATAAAACCAGTCATTTTACCTCTGTTTCCGGGATGATTTACCGTATGAAACAGAACGCGGCAGGACTGAGCAACATCTGCATTTTAAGCACGATGGTGCTGGTGATGCTTGCCGGAACGCTTTCCCTTTATATGGGAAAGGATGTGTCCTTGCGCAATCGTTATCCCAGGGAAATCATGATATATGGATATGGAATGACAGATTCCGGCAAATCGCTGATGAAGGAATGTGCCGTGCAGGGTGCTGCCGATACCGGAATCTCCATTGAGAACCTGTCTTCCTGTACCAGCCTGTCTTTTGCAGGATATAAGGATGGGGAGGAATTTCATGTTAAGGCCTGGCAGGAGGGCAACGCCATAGCTCCGGAAGGAGAAATTATCATGATGGAGTGGCTGACCCTGGAGGAGTACCGGCAGTTTGCAGATCATGTGCCGGAGCTTGCAGAGGATGAGGTGCTTGTCTATACGGCGCATGGGGAGCATGGTGACAGCCAGTATCGGATTGGGGAGCATACATTCCGAATTAAGGAGTATCTGTCAGAATTGAACCTGGATGACATGCAGATTGAAATAGCGTATGACGTGTATTTTATTATTGTCAGAGATGAAACCATCCTGCAGAAAATCCATGAATTCCAGAAAACTGTCTATGGGGAGCGTGCAAGCAATATCGAGACGCTGGTCGCCCTGGATGTTTCCGGCGGGGAAGAAGAGGAAATTGCCTGCAAGAATAGGACGGAACAGCTGTTAGGGGAGAAGGATCCTGATTTGCAGCAAGAGGGCGTCCGGGTAGAGAGCAGAAGCCAGAGAAGGAATGGGGATATGGTGATTTTTGGTGGATTTCTGTTTCTGGGAATCTTTCTGGGATTCGTATTCCTGATGGCGACAACGATGATTATCTATTACAAACAGGTATCCGAAGGATATGAGGATAAGGAGCGGTTCGCAATTATGCGGAAGGTAGGGATGAGCAAAAGAGAGGTGCGCGCATCCATCCGCAGCCAGATTATCAAGGTCTTTTTCCTTCCGCTTATCATGGCATGCATCCATCTTCTGGCGGCATTTCCAATGATGAACCGCCTGCTGATGTTATTTGGCATGGTAAATGTAAAACTGGTCGGCGTATGCAGCGCGGTAACGGTAGGAATTTTCGCAGTGATTTATGTGATTGTATACACCATCACAGCCAAAACATATTATAAAATTGTGAATAAATGACCTGAGGAAGGCCGCCTTAAGCTCGTAGAGCCAGAGGCGGCATCAGGGGAAAAATATAACCCGGGCACGCTTGTATGCCCGGGAATATTTATGCGAAGATGCGTCTTATTTCTTATGCTTTGCCTTATATTTCTTGACCAGGGACTCGATTCTCTCATAGGGGTCGAGAAGGCTTCCGATCGAAATATCATGGTTTAAGGTGTCGATAATATAGGCAATGTACTTGCTCATATCACAATTAATATAGTAGGGCTTTGCAAGGAGCTCCGGCGTCTGGTAGGTGAGGTTCGTCGTCACTACCTTGTAAATGATGCCATCCTCAACGGCACGGTCGAATTTCTCCAGACCGTTTGTGAACAAACCGAAGGTTGATATGACAAAAATACGGTTCGCCTTGCGTTTCTTTAATTCCGTAGCGACGTCTATCATGCTGTCGCCAGAGGAAATCATATCGTCAATAATCAGCATATCCTTGCCTTCCACGGAGGAGCCAAGGAATTCGTGTGCGACAATCGGGTTGCGTCCATCCACGATTTTACTGTAGTCACGGCGTTTGTAGAACATACCCATATCCAGGCCGAGCACATTGGCAAGGTATACGGCGCGGTTGGTGCCGCCTTCATCCGGACTGATAACCATCATGTGGTCGCTGTCAATCTGAAGGTCGTCTTCTTCACGTAAAATTGCCTTGATAAACTGGTAAGCCGGCTGTACGGTCTCAAAACCGTGCAGGGGAATTGCGTTCTGCACGCGTGGGTCGTGGGCGTCAAAGGTGATGATATTGTCCACACCCATGTTTGTCAGTTCCTGAAGGGCAAGGGCGCAGTCCAAGGATTCTCTGGCAGCGCGCCTGTGCTGGCGTCCTTCATAGAGGAAAGGCATAATGACGGTGATGCGCCTTGCTTTTCCGCCTGCGGCAGCAATAATTCGTTTCAAATCCTGATAGTGGTCGTCCGGGGACATATGATTCTCATGGCCGCAGACGGTATAACTTAAACTGTAATTGGTAACATCCAACATGATATACAGGTCGAAACCTCGCACGGATTCTTTGATAATTCCTTTTGCCTCTCCGGTTCCAAAACGCGGGGTGGAATAGTCTACCAGATAGGTATCTTTGTAGTATCCTTTGAAGGCAATGTCGTCCTGGTGTTCGTGTTCCCGTTCGCGGCGGAAACGAACCAGATACTTGTCCACTTTCTTTCCGAGCTTGCGGCAGCTTTCCAGTGGGATGACGCCGAGGGAGCCGGCAGGAATAGTTTCATAATTTTGCTCATTACGCTGCATACGTTGTCCTCCATGTATCGTAAAATATTATAAGTTTGAAAATCTGTCAATCCGTCTATGCTCAATATAACATTCCTTACGCGTCTTGACAAGATTGTCCTTCCAGTTTTTTCAGGATCCTGATATCATTTCCAAATAATTTTATCATCGTGTAGCTGCTGGAAATTCTGGAAAAAGTACGTTCCGAGTACAAATCTTTCAACTGTCCAAGCCCAAGGTTGGTAGAAATAATCGTGGATTTCTGCCGTAAAATCCGCTCGTTCAGACAGAGAAAAAGCTGTGAAACCGTAAATGTATTGGAAAATTCAGTACCCAAATCGTCAATAATCAATAAATCACAGGCAAAAATCCTCTGGTAATCTGTCTGGTGACCCTCCGTCTTCTCAAAGGTGTTTTTCTCGAACACCTGAAACAATGAGGACGCCGTGAAATAAATCACAGAATGGCCGCTGTCCAAAAGTTCTTTTGCAATACAGTTAGACAGAAATGTCTTGCCGATTCCGGTATCGCCGTAGAAAAACAGGTTATGGAATTGTGTATCAAACGACGCAATAAAATCCTTGCAGGTATGCACAGCCTGTCTGGCTGTGGCAAGGCTCGACTGCCCGGTAGCGGGATTTATCTGCTCGTCGGAATAATAGTCCAAAGACAGTGTTTTAAAATTCTCCACATCCAGAATCCGGCGGATGTTCGACTGGGTATAAACCAGGTCTATGGCGGCCTGCTCAAAACAATGGCATTTTCTTCCATTGATATAGCCGGTATCTTTACAGTCCGGGCAGGCATAGGGCGGCTCCAGATAATTGTCCGCATACCCATGGTCTGCAAGCAGCTGCTTTTTCTCCTCGGTAAGGGATTGCAGGCAGTTGTGCAGATGCGTAAGCGCCGTATCGTCCCCGTCAATCAGTTTCTTCGCCTGTTTGATGCTGAGTGAGGAAATTTCCTCATCAATCTGGAGAATGCGCGGGATTTCCCGGTAGACTTCCTGTATCCGGTCCATGACTATGTGCTGGTTTTCCAATTGTCTTGCCTCATAACGCCGCATCAGGATGTTGTATTGAGTATTGCAAAGAGCCATAGTAACCTCCTTAGCGTACCGCGTTTAGCAGTTCTGTCTCCAGCTCATCCATGTTATAGGTGCGCTGGGGAAAACTGTTAAACCGGTTGGGGGCTGGCGGTTTCGCTGCGCAGCTTTTGGCTGCGGCGTCCGTATGGGCGCGGCCGGCCATTTTCGCGGCCTGAAATGCTGCGTCGGCGCGCTGTATTTCTTCCGTGTTCTGAATATTCTGGCGTTTCCAGTTGGCAAGAATGCGGTCAGTATATTCAAAATTAGGCTGATGGATGGCAAGAATGGTCCGGCTGCATGCCTCTGCAATCATCTCTTCCCCGAAACCGTATTCCTTGCTCCACTTCTCTATATAGGAAGCTTCTGCTGGAATCAGGCTGCGTCCCTGGATTCCCAGCGCCTTAATGACCGCATAATGAAGGCGGCTGTGGGACTGTGTATTGTGCTTTGCCTGTTCGACAGTCTCAATCTTCTTATCCTTCCAGCTCGTGGCAACCTTGTCCATATAATGCAGGCTGGAATGTCCGCCGGCAATGCAGTATTCCAGCAAATAGACGATAAGGTCAACAGAAAGTTCCAGTCCATCATACCAAAAGAGCAGCGTCTGGATATCGGTGGAGGTCAGAGGCCTCTTGAGGTAAGTCTCCGCAACGAACATAAGCTCCCGGATATCTTCTTTTTCGTGGAATTTCTGCAGTTCCTGTGCCGTGTAAGCCGTCCTCCGTGATATCGCGGGCGTAGCTTTTTCAGCCTTCTCCAGAGGGCGGGAAGGCAGGGCTTTCTTGAGCGGGACGGAATCATCCTCATCCGGCACAGCCAAAGCCTCAGACTCCAGAAAGCAAATGCCGGAGATGGATTGATCCGGTGCGTACTCTAACTGGAGCAGGTTCATTTTTTCCCAGTATTTCAGCGCGCGCTGAATATCATTCTCCGTGTGGTTAAACTTGTCCGCAGCCTTGGAAACAGAAAAGCTGCAGTCCGGGGAATTCATACAGCGCAGCAGATATAAATAAATTTTTACAAACTCGCCGTTTGCGCTTGTCATATATTCATCAATAAACCGGTTGGAAATTGTAGTTGTGGAATAGCCGTGTTCTTTATGTAGAGTAATTTCTTCCATGATGACCTCCGGGAATATTTGTGTTATGTGGAATACAGTATAGCACATCAAAGTCAAAATGAGAAGTGAAATTTTTCCTGAAATTCCAGTAAAATCAAGGCATTGCACAAATGTGGATATTGTGGATAATGTGGATAAAATGAGGCAGTGGCAGGTAGTGAAAGCAGAAAAAGCGGAAGATACCAGAGAAAATCAGATGTAGGGCATGTAGTTGAAAAATAAATTATGTAAACATTAAAATCCACATTCCAAAAGAAAAGTTTTCCCGATTGGAATGTGGATAACGTTGATAACTATTTGCCCAGGAGATGTTCTCCTACCTGCACAATGTCTCCGGCCCCCATAGTTATCAACAAATCGTCGTTGATACAGTTTTTTAAAAGAAAATTTTCAATTTCGTCAAAAGAGGGAAAATAGTAACATTCTTTGTTCCGTTTTTGTAACTCTTTCAGAAGATCCATCGAGCTGATACCGATGGTATTCTGTTCACGTGCGGCATAGATGTCTGCCAGTACAACGATGTCTGCCAGTGAAAGCGCCTGCGCAAATTCCGTAAGAAACGCTTTGGTACGCGTGTAGGTGTGCGGTTGGAACACACAGATCAGACGGTTGTGTGCGCAGTTCCTTGCAGAGGATAAGGTGGCACTTATCTCGGTGGGATGGTGTGCGTAATCGTCTACAATCGTGATGCCGCCAAGCGTTCCTTTGTACTCAAAACGCCGTGCCGTGCCGCCGAATTTCGCCAGTGCAGACTGGATATGTGCAAAGGAAAGGTTCATCTCCAGAGCAAGCGCACATGCTGCTACGGCATTGCTGACATTGTGTCTGCCGGGGACATTCATGGAAACCGTACCGATTTCATGACCTTCGTGCATCAATGTAAAGTTTCCGCAGCCGTTTGTATTAAAAGTGATATTATCCGCATAATATGAATCAGAGGTGTCCAGGCCATAGGTAATAATTTTGCAGTCCAGGCCTTCGGTTATCTTTTCGTGATTTTCAATTTCCCCATTGATGATGAGCGTGCCATGTGCGGGGACATTGCCTGCAAATCTGTGGAAGGAACTGCGAATATCATCTAAATCTTTGAAAAAATCCATATGGTCTTCTTCTATATTAAGTATCAGGGCATATTTTGGATAAAAATTTAGAAAGCTATTGGTATATTCGCACGCCTCCGTCAGGAAAACGTCTGAGTTCCCGACGCGAATATTTCCGTCTATGGATTTTAAGATTCCGCCGACAGATACCGTGGGGTCGGAGCATGATTCGAGAAGAATGTTGGTGATCATCGAAGTTGTGGTTGTCTTGCCGTGCGTGCCGGATACGGCGATGGACTGCGTGTAGTTTGCCATGATCTGTCCCAACAGCTCCGCCCGGGTCAGGGTGGGAATCTGTTTTTCCAGCGCAGCCTGATACTCAGGGTTATCCGGATGAATCGCCGCCGTGTAGACCACAGCGTCAACGCCTTCCCTGATATTGGAGGCGCGCTGCCCGTAAAATATTTCTGCGCCAAGGGACGTCAGCTTGTCTGTAAGCTCTGATTCTTTGGAGTCGGAGCCTGAGATATGGAAGTTTTCTTTTAACAGAATTTCGGCAAGACCGCTCATGCTGATACCGCCGATGCCTATAAAATGGAGATGGATTGGTTTCCTAAAGTTTATTTTATACATTTATGATACCTGCCTGATTGTTTTTTATTATTCTATACCAATGTAGAGTATTTTGCAAATTGAAAATATGGTATTATAGTATTATGGTTTACTTGTAGAAGGAATCTGTAAGCCAAAAGAACCTGCTGGTGGAGTCTTAGTAATGAATTCGAATGAACGATCTTCATATACAGTAATAACTACAGGGATAATCATACCCTT
>CAJUOE010000073.1 GCA_910587895.1 uncultured Lachnospiraceae bacterium | reverse complement strand
CATGAACGACGGGCATCAGCGGCTATAACGCAACCTATACAAATTATACGGTTCCCCTGAATGCGGACGGTAAGATTCTGGAGCTGTTAGAGTCGGAGGATAATGGCGATAGCCTGGAGGCGCTAATGGCTGATTCCGGGGATTTCAATTCCACAGTATCTACCATTGCTGCCACCAATACCGCCTACGATAGCTATTTCGCAGGCGGCTATATAGAGCTTGTGGAGGGCAGGCACTTTACCACGATTGATAAAAACTCTGCAATTATTAGTGCAAAGCTTGCACAACGCAACAGTTTAAGCGTTGGGGACAAAATCACCCTGCGCATGTCGGAGTATAAAGCATCCATGATGGGCATTGACGCAGGCAAGACAAAGGTTGAGGTCACGATTGTGGGCTTGTTTGGATCCACAGCCAAAAGCACGACCTCTCTTTCCAATTGGTCCATGGACAATTCGATTTTTACCACGCTGGAGGTTATTAAGACCGCACGGCCAGACATGGGAGATGAGAGCTTTGAGCTTATCCAGTTTTATGTGAATGATCCCGGCGAGATAGATCGCATTGTTAAGAATGTAAAAAAACTGCCTGATCTCGATCCGACGGATTTTATTGTCAGCGTTGACAGCAGCAATGTGGACGCAGTTATGGAGCCGTTGGCCAACATGAACCGTCTTATCTCCATATTGATTCTGCTTGTTCTTGGGGTTGGCGCGTCCATCCTTTGTCTGGTGCTGTCCATCCGTATGAAGGAACGGGTACATGAAAGCGGTGTGCAGCTTGCACTGGGCATAAGTAAGAGAAATATTGTCGCACAGTATTTGACCGAGGTTCTTATCATCGCTGTTTTGGCTTTTTTCCTATCTACCATTGCAAGTGATTTTGTGGCAAAAACCGCAGGAAATCAACTCCTGGACTATACCATTTCCGATAGCGTGCAGTCCTCTGCAGCCCAAACACCCGGCACAAGTATTGACGGAGAAACATTTTTGGAAAGTTCCGATTTTGCGCCGGAATTTGAGGGGAGCAATCCTCTGACGAAAATTGAGGTGGAGGTTGAGCCTTTGATGGTTGCCGGAATGTTCGGCGTCGGGTTCTTAATGACCTGTGCGGCAGTTCTGCTTGCAACAGCGCCTGTCCTGCGTATGAAACCGGGAGAAATACTCTCAAAAATGAGTTGAGGAGGAACGATCAATGAACATTATGGAAATAAAAGGAGTTCGCTATTCTTACGATAACAAACGGAATGTATTGAAATCAGTCAATGCGAATTTTGAAACGGGAAAAATGTATGCGATTGTTGGTCCGTCCGGGTGTGGAAAAACGACCCTGCTTTCTCTGTTGGGCGGTTTGGACAGTCCAACGGAAGGACAAATCCTGTTCGATGGGCAGGATATTGAAACGATTGGGCTTGCGGCACATAGAAAAAATGATATTGCGTTCATTTTCCAGAGCTATAACCTGATTGATTATCTGACGCCGCAGGAAAATGTGGCATTGACATCAAAACTGCCTCCGTTGCCAATTTTGGAGCGTGTCGGGCTTACCGAAGAGGAAAGCAAACGCAATGTACTGAAACTCTCCGGGGGTCAGCAGCAGCGGGTAGCAATCGCCCGCGCATTGGCTTCTGACGCAGGCGTTATTCTTGCGGACGAGCCGACCGGAAATCTTGACGAGGATACTGCGGTGGAAATTACAAAAATTCTAAAAGAATGCGCCTATCAGATGAATAAATGCATGATAATCGTAACGCATTCGAATGAGCTTGCAAAACAGGCGGACGTGATTATGAAACTGCGAAAGGGCGTATTGCAAATTGTAGGTACTCCCGATGCAAATGCCAGGTAAGTACGAATGTGCCTCTTTTTTTTTTGAAACATTCGTGGTAGAATAGAAAAAGATTTTGAAAAAAATGGAAAGAGGATGATAAAATGATTTCAAAGACAATGCAGCAGCAGATAGCAGGCAGTTCCGCCATCCGCGCCATGTTTCTGGAAGGCAAGGAAATGGCGGCAAAGCTTGGCGCAGAGAATGTGTATGATTTCAGCCTGGGAAATCCCATGACGCCGATTCCGGAGGAGTTTAACCAGGCGATGCTTGACCTTATCCAGACCGAGAGTTCCCTGGAGCTTCACGGCTACATGGATAATGCGGGATATCCGGAAACGCGTAAGATTATTGCGGACAACCTCAACAAACGGTTTGGCACGGATTTTGAGGGAAAGCATATCACGATGACCGTAGGTGCGGCGGGCGCGTTGAATATTGTATTTAAAGCTATCCTGGACCCAGAGGATGAAGTGCTTGCGCTGGCGCCTTACTTTGGCGAGTACCGCGGCTACACGTCGAACCACCAGGGTATCTTAAAAGAGGTTGCGCCGGATACCGCTACCTTTCAGCCGGATTTGAAAGATTTTGAAAACAAAATTACGGCAAAGACCAAAGCCGTCATCATAAACAATCCGGTGAATCCTACCGGAGTCATCTATTCTGAGGAGACGATTGAGAAGATGGCGTCCATTATGAGAAAGAAACAGGAAGAATACGGGCATGAGATTTATATGGTGTCGGATGAGCCGTACCGCGAGCTTGTCTATGATGGAAATAAAGTGCCGTTTCTGACAAAGTATTATGACAATACGTTCGTGACCTATTCGTTCAGCAAGTCACTGTCCATTCCGGGTGAGCGGATTGGCTATGTTGCAGTCAGCCCGAGTATTGCGGACTGTGAACAGGTATGCAGCGCATTGTCAGTTGCAAACAGGATTATGGGATTTGTCAATGCGCCGTCCCTGATGCAGAAAGCAGTAGCGCGTGCAATTGATGCGACGACGGACGTTGCGTACTATGACAGGAACCGGCAGCTGATTTACAATAAGCTGGTGGAACTTGGATTTACCTGCTCCAAACCGCAGGGCGCGTTCTATCTGTTCATCAAATCACCGGATGCAGATGAGAAAAAATTCGTGGAGGCGGCTAAGAAATACCATATCTTGCTGGTGGGTGGTACGACATTCTCCTGTCCGGGGTATGTGCGCCTTGCCTACTGTGTTTCTTATGAAATGATCGAACGTTCCCTGCCTGCATTTGAAAAGCTGGCGGCAGAATACGATTTGGCATGAGGAGGAAATACATGGCAGCATGGGAAACAAATGTGAGGAAGGTGATTCCCTACACGCCGGGGGAACAGCCGGAATGCCCGGACATTATCAAGTTAAATACGAATGAGAATCCTTATCCCCCAGCGCCGGGAGTAACGCGCATTTTGCGTGAAATGGATGCAGAATGCCTGCGGAAATATCCGGATCCTACGGCGGATGCGCTTGTCCTGGCGCTCTCGGAGCATTACCATGTTCCGAAAGAACAGATTTTTGTGGGCGTGGGCTCGGATGATGTTCTGGCGATGAGTTTTCTTACCTTTTTTAATGGAGAGAAACCGATTCTGTTTCCGGATATTACGTATTCCTTTTACGATGTCTGGGCAGAATTATACCGAATTCCCTATGAGCGTCAGCCGTTGGACGACAGATTTGAAATCCGTACGGAAGATTATTTAAAACCCTGCGGCGGCATTGTGATTCCCAACCCCAATGCGCCGACCGGGGCGGAGAAGGATCTGGCGGAACTGGAGCGCATCATTGCCGCAAATCCCGATGTGATAGTTATCATCGACGAGGCATATATTGATTTTGGGGGAACATCGGCGCTTGGCTTGATTTCGAAATACGACAATCTTCTGGTCGTGCAGACGTTTTCCAAATCCCGCAGCCTTGCAGGGATGCGGATTGGTTATGCGTTTGGCAGCAAAGAGCTGATCCGTTACCTGAATGATGCGAAATATTCCTTTAATTCTTATACGATGAATACGGTGACGATTGCCATGGGTGTGGAGGCAGTGAAAGACGACGCTTATTTTCAGGAGACGATAAGGAAGGTGATTGCCACGCGGGAGTGGACAAAAGAAGAACTCCGGCGGCTGGGGTTTGTATTTCAGGATTCCAGGAGCAATTTCATTTTTGCCAGCCATCCCGATTATCCGGCGAAAGAGTTATTTGCAGCGTTGAAACAGCAGGGAATTTACGTGCGCTATTTTGAGAAACCCCGCATTGACAATTATCTGCGGATTTCCATAGGAACAGAAGAAGAGATGAAGACGTTATTATCATTTTTAAAACAATATGTAGGAGCATAAAATATGATCAAACTAATTTTAAAGGGCGTGATGATGGGAGTGGCAAATATCATTCCCGGAGTCAGCGGCGGAACCATGGCGGTATCCATGGGCATTTACGATAAGATTATCCATGCGGCTACGCATTTGCTTTCGGAATTTAAGAAGAGCATGAAACTGCTGCTGCCGATTGTGCTGGGAATGGCAATCGGAATTGTGGTCCTGGCGCGTATTCTGGAATTTATGTTTGCGCGTGTGCCTTTCCAGACAAATATGTTGTTTGTGGGATTGATTGTCGGCGGACTGCCGGCGATTACGAAGAAAGTGAAAGGAAAGACCATCCGCCTGGGGCATATTCTGGTGTGCGTCCTGTTTTTTGCAGTGGTCGCAGGTCTTGCGATGCTTGGCGAACAGGAAGGCGCGGCGGCGGATTTGAGTTTCAATGCCGTGAATATCGTGAAATTGTTCGGCGTGGGTGTTGTGGCGTCCGCGACCATGGTAATACCGGGTGTCAGCGGCTCCATGATGCTGATGCTGATGGGATATTACAATCCGGTACTGAATACGATCAATGATTTCATTGACAACCTGATTCAGTTTAACATGCCGGGAATTTTAGAGGGCTGCAAGGTGCTTGTGCCATTTGGAATCGGCGTGGTGGTCGGAATCATTGCGATTGCCAAACTGATCGAGATCATATTTCAGAAATTCCCAGAACATGCTTACTGGGCGATTATCGGGCTGATCGTGGCGTCTCCGGTAGCAATCTTTTTTATGGGCAGTGTGGGGACGATCAATGTTGTTGCTGTTTTGACAGGTATTGTGGCGCTGGCAGTGGGAGTTTTCATTTCCCTGAAGTTAGGAGAAGAGTAGTGGGCGTATCATTGGAAAGGGGCATTGCCTGCTACCTTGTGCTGGTAAATGTCATGGGTTTTTTCCTGATGGCCCTGGATAAATGGAAGGCAAAGAACCACAGATGGAGGGTTGCGGAGAAGACGTTTTTTGGCATTGGCATTGTCGGAGGAAGCCTGGGCTGCTGGCTGGGAATGTATGCATTCCGTCATAAGACCAGGCATTGGTATTTCGTGGTGGGAATGCCGTTGATTTTTATCGTGCAGGTGTTGCTCATTTTGTTCTTGACATTTGAAATATAGCAGGCTATGATGACCTAAGGCGAGATTATACTTTAGATTTTCTGGAGAAACCAAAAAACTGACATAAGCAAAAAGATGAAGAAAGGAAAAAGACATGTATTCATTTGATGAAGTAAAAAAGACAGACCCGCAGGTGGCAGACGCCATTACAGCGGAAATGGACAGGCAGAACAGCCATATTGAGCTGATCGCCTCTGAGAACTGGGTAAGCAAGGCGGTTATGGCGGCTATGGGAAGTCCCATGACGAACAAATACGCGGAAGGCTATCCGGCAAAGAGATATTATGGCGGATGCGAGTGCGTGGATATTGTAGAAAACCTTGCCATTGAACGCGCAAAGGAATTGTTCGGCTGCGAATATGCGAATGTACAGCCTCATTCCGGCGCACAGGCAAATATGGCTGTGCAGTTCTGTATGCTGGAGCCGGGCGATACCGTGATGGGAATGAACTTAGACCACGGCGGGCATCTGACGCATGGAAGTCCTGTGAATTTCTCAGGAACGTATTTTAAAATTGTACCTTATGGCGTGAATGACGAGGGATTCATTGATTATGAAAAAGTAAGGGAGATTGCCCTGGAATGCAAGCCGAAAATGATTATCGCAGGCGCCAGCGCTTATGCGAGAACCATTGATTTCAAACGTTTCCGCGAGATTGCCGATGAGGCTGGCGCATATTTAATGGTAGACATGGCGCATATTGCGGGACTGGTTGCAGCAGGCCTTCATCCAAGTCCAATACCTTACGCGCATGTTATTACCACAACTACGCATAAGACGCTGCGTGGACCGAGGGGCGGCATGATTCTGGCAAGCCAGGAGATGGCGGACAAGTTTAATTTTAACAAGGCTGTATTTCCGGGAACGCAGGGCGGGCCCCTGATGCATGTCATTGCGGCGAAAGCGGTTTGTTTCAAGGAAGCATTGGATGACAGTTTCAAGACTTACCAGCAGAATGTGGCAAAGAACGCACAGGCATTGGCAAAGGGCCTAATGGACAGAGATATTAAGATTGTTTCCGGAGGAACGGACAACCATCTGATGCTGGTAGATCTGACTCCTTATGACTTAACCGGAAAAGCAGTGGAGAAACTTCTGGATTCCGTAAATATTACCTGCAACAAGAACACGATTCCGAATGATCCGAAATCTCCGTTTGTGACAAGCGGCATCCGTCTTGGAACGCCGGCGATTACATCCAGAGGATTTAATGAGGAAGATATGGATAAGGTTGCAGAATGCATTGCAAAGATGATTAAAGAAGGAGAGGCGGCTTCGGAGGAAGTGCGCGGCATGGTAAAAGAATTGACGGCGAAGTACCCGTTGCTGTAGGTGGCAGCCCTCACAGTTTGCAGGGACAAAAGGGAAATTAAGCGGAAAAGTGAAAAATAATTATTGCAGGGCAGTATCTGGAGTGCAGATATTGCCCTGTATTTTTGACGTTTAAGAAATAATTAATAAAATATGTTAGCAATCATTAAGGTTTTGTGATAATATGGTTACTGATGATGGGATACCGTCTGAATGAGGCAGGCAGAAAATCAATAAAAATGTCACATAGCCTGTCTGTGCAGGGGATTGCACAGAATGGAGGTAGGAATGAGTAAAAAGAAAATAGGCGTTATCATTGCAGTGGTTATCGTGATTGCGGCGGCAGCAGGTGCAGGAGCCTGGTATTTGCTAAACGGAAATATAAGAGTTGGAGACAAGAATGATAAGGTATTTGTGGAAAAAGTGTCCAGCCTTACTTCTGCTAACTCGGGAGCACAGAACCGATATTCCGGCGTTGTGGAGCCACAGGAGAGCTGGAAAGTGGATAAAGATATGGAGCGCGAAATCAAAGAGGTCTTCGTGGAAGAGGGCGACATGGTAGAAGAAGGCGATTCGCTGTTCGAGTACAATATGGACGACGTCAAGGCGGAGATATCCCAGGGAGAACTGGATCTGGAGGAAATGAAGAATGAGATTACCGATTTGAACAGCCAGATTTCGCAGTTGACGAAAGAGAGAAACAGTGCGCCGTCAGACGATAAGTTCAGATATACGGCGGAGATTCAGGGAAAGCAAAATGAGATAAAACAGAAAGAGTACAATATTGAGAGCAAGAAGGCGGAATTGGAGAAAAAGCAGGAGAGCATTGACAATGCTGTCGTAACAAGCAAGATTGCAGGTGTTGTGAAATCTATCAACAAGTCGTCCGGCAGCGATGATTTTGGCAATGATAATTCTTATATGACAATTCTTGCGGTAGGGGATTACCGTATCAAGGGAACCATCAGTGAAAGCAATGTGCAGATGTTGTCGGAAGACCAGCCGGTTATCCTTCGGTCCCGGATTGATGAAAGCCAGACCTGGACAGGAACGATTACAAAGATTGATACGCAGAGTGAATCAACAGACAACAACAACGATATGATGATGTATGATTCGTCCGGCGGTGGTGAGAAAGCGACCAAATATCCGTTTTATGTGACACTTGATTCCACAGAAGGACTGATGATGGGACAGCATCTGTTTATCGAGTTAGACCAGGGACAGACAGAGGAAAAGGAAGGAATCTGGCTGTTTGAAGGTTATATTGTCCGCGAGTATGCAGATGGAACGCCTGTGGAATCTGGCATGAATGCTGGAGAAGGCATGGATTTGGATGGTTCTGATTTCGGAGAGGATGTAGACGTAGATGGCTTTGATGGTGGAGAAGATATAGACATAGATGGCTCTGACATTGGAGAAGATGTAGACATAGATGGCTCTGATATGGGAGATGATGAAAGTTTAGAGGATGATGACAGCGGAGAAGATGCAGACACGGAAGATGATTCCGATGTGGTAGGGAATGCAGAGATAGAGGCTAACCCCAATGTTGCTTCCAGAACCATGTCAGCCAATATCGGAGATGGCGCAGATGCTGATTTTGGCGGTTTCGATACGGATTCCCGTGTCGATGAAGATGAGGGCATAGCTTTTCACGATATGTCTCCAGAAGATTCAGATGCAGACACTGGAGATTCGAATGCAGATGCAGAAGGCGTGACAGATTTGAATGAATTGATGGAGGAGGGTGAAGATGGTTCCGATACCGGAGATCTGACAGATATGAACGACCTGTCTGCGGAAGGTTCGGATGCGTCCGGTAATGCATCCGGCGTGAATAATGAAGATATCATCACGTATGTGTGGGCAGCAAATGATAAGAATAAATTAGAGAAACGAAAAGTAGAGCTGGGTGAGTATGATGAAATGACCGGAGAGTATGAGATTTTGTCCGGTCTTACAGAAGATGACTATATCGCGTTCCCGATGGAAGGCCTGTATGAAGGAGTCACTACGGTTACGAATATAGAAGATGTGGATTATACTTCCTCACTTTACAATCAGGGAGAAGAAGGCGAGGGTTCGGAAGGATCTGAGGATGTTGACGGCTCAGAGGATGGTTCTGGCGGTATTGATGAATCCTTTGGCAGCGACGCCACCCTGGGAGAAGAAGGTTTCACAGATGGGGATATGTCCGGGGAGGATATGTCTGACGAGGACATGTCTGACGATGGCGACCTGTCCGGATCAGAAGAAGATGCAGGGCTGGATGATGCCGACGAGCCGCAACAGGAACCGGAGGGATGATGGCGTATGATATTGGATTTGCAGAATATATTTAAAGATTACCAGCAGGATAAGCTTGTGGTTCCGGTTTTGAAGGATGTTTCCTTTCAGGTGGAAGAAGGAGAATACGTTGCGATTATGGGGCCTTCCGGTTCTGGCAAGACGACGTTGATGAATATTATTGGCTGTCTGGATCGTCCGACATCCGGAAATTATCAGCTTGCCGGAGAAGATGTATTGAAATGCAGGGATCGGGAGATGTCTGACCTGCGCCTTAGGAGCATCGGGTTCGTGTTTCAGAGCTTTCATCTGCTTCCCAGGCAGACGGCGCTTGACAATGTGGCGCTGCCGCTCAGTTATGCCGGAATTAAGAAGAAAGAGCGCAGGGAACGGGCGGCGCAGGCATTGGAACGCGTAGGGCTGGGAGATCGTATGACGTTTAAGCCCACACAGTTATCCGGTGGACAGAAACAGCGTGTTGCCATCGCGCGGGCGATGGTAAACAATCCGAAAATATTATTGGCGGATGAACCTACCGGAGCCCTGGATTCCAAGTCCGGGGAACAGATTATGCAGTTGTTCCAGCAGTTGAACGACGAGGGGGTAACGGTTGTAATGATTACCCATGATATCAATATTGCATCAAGGGCAAAAAGAATTATTCATATTATTGATGGTATGATTACGGAGAAAAATGATAAAGTAAAAGGCAGCAAGGAGGCGGAGAATGAGTAAAAAAGCGGTTATTATTACGTTGGTCTCTGTCTGCGCTCTGGGCGGAGCCATATATGGCGGCATTAAACTGTATCAGAACTATCAGTGGAACAGTCTGACGGCGGAAGTACAGACGGTATCCAGTTTAAATATGTATTTTGGAGATATGGAGATGAGCAGCGGGGGTATCCTGACCAACGATTACTCACAGGAAGTATATCCACTGGATGACAAAAACATCGAGGAAGTGTTTGTGGAAGAGGGGCAGGAGGTAGAAGTCGGCGATCCGTTGATTTCCTATGACATGACACTGTCTGATCTGGAACTGGAGATGAAGGAGCTGGATGTTGCGACTACGGCGGGACAGATGGAAGCGGCAAAGCAGGAGTTGACGAAACTGAAGAACACGAAACCGATTGCGCCGCAGCCGGAAGCGCCGGTTGCGCCGGAACCCCAGCCGGAACCGGAGCCGCCGCAGGAGGCGCCGAAACCGGAAAAGACAGGAAAAGCATTTAACTATATTACAAAGAATTCGAAACCCAACAGGGGCAAGGGAACCGAAGAAAAACCCTATGTCTATCTTTGTATGCCGGATTGTTATGTGCTCGGTGAATTTATCAATAACCTGTCAAAGGATGAGGATAAGCCAGTCTATGTAAGCCTGGAAATCCATAAAAAGAATGATCTGAATGGGAAGTTAATCAGCAGCTGGGAAATTAGCGGGGAAAGCGGTTTTCCACAGATGGCGGATGATTCCAAATGGTCCGTGAGAACAAAATCGCAGATAATTGATATTGAACCGGAGCCGGAACCTGAGCCGGAGCCGGAACCCGAGCCAGAACCGGAGCCAGAGGAGCCGGAGGGATATACGGCAGAAGAACTGGCGGAACTGATCAAAGACAAGGAAAACGAAATCCGCGATTTGGATCTGGAGAAACGGCGCGGGGAAATGGAGCTTGAACAGCTAAAGAAATTATCGGATGACGGCGTGGTAAAGGCAGAAATCAAAGGCGTGATAAAAAGTCTGGCGGAGATAGATGACATGCCAACCGATGGCTCGCCATTCCTTACCGTTGCAGGTTCGGAGGGGCTGTATGTCAGCGGGGCCCTGAGTGAATTGCAGCTGGAAGACATCAAGGTAGGACAGACCGTGTACGCGTATTCCTGGGAGAGCGGCAATAACTTTGAGGCTACGATTACAGAAATTTCCCAGTACCCTTCGACGGACAATACTGCTTATGGAGAAGGCAATCCTAACGTGTCCTTTTATCCCTATACAGCGTATATTGAGAACAGCGAAGGGCTTAATAATGGTGAATATGTGGATTTGAGGATGACGCCCAACAATGATTTTAATCAGGAGCAGAGCGATGCGATTTATATTTCAAAGGCTTATGTCAGGGAGGAAGATAATCGCAAATATGTCCTGAAGGCAGGTGCAGATAATTGTCTGGTAAAACAGTATGTCAAGACAGGAAGGACGCTCTGGGGCTCGAGTATAGAGATTGTGTCCGGGCTTTCCCAGAAGGATGAAATCGCATTCCCATATGGAAAGAGCGCAAAGGAAGGCGTAAAGGTAACGCGCATGGAGTAATGCGGTGCGGGCGCAGAATGGAGGAAATATGTTAGAGAATATCAGATTGTCCTTTCAGGGACTGTGGTCACATAAGATGCGTTCCTTTCTTACCATGCTGGGAATTATCATCGGCATTGCGGCAATTATAGCGATTGTATCCACCATCAAAGGAACCAATGAGCAGATTAAGGAGAACCTGATAGGTTCCGGAGACAATACGGTAAATGTGCAGTTTTATCAGGGAGAAGACCCCTATGAAATGGAATGGAACGGGATTCCGGACGGCGTGCCGGTTATCTCAGAGGAGACCAGGGAGAAACTGAAAGAGTTAAAACATGTGGAAGGAGCCTCTCTTTATACGACGAGAGATACCTCCGGTTCGGTATATTACAAAAATACCGGCTTGTCCGGCGGAAGGATTTATGGAATAGACGCCGACTATCTCAGCATTTGTAATTTCATTGTCAAGCAGGGACGGGCGTTTACGGATTCTGATTTTGAGAATTTCCGAAAAGTAGTCGTCCTGGATGAGAGTTCGGCTGAGATTTTATTTCAGGGTGAGGATGCGATTGGAAAGACATTGGAGATCAGACAGGAGCCTTTTGTCGTGATTGGAATCATCGCCAAATCCAGTAAATTTGAGCCGGTGATCAATAACATGGAAGAGTATGAGACTTATATGGCAGGCAATATCGGCGCAGTTTATGTGCCGGATACCACCTGGCCAATATTGTATAATTATGATGAGCCGCAGGCAGTCGTATTGAAACTGGACAAAGTGGATAACATGACTGTGGCAGGCAAGAGTGCAGAGGAAATCTTAAATGCGCGGCTTTCCGTGCAGGAGGATACGATGAAATATAAGGCTGCTGATTTATTAAAGCAGGCGGAAGATATTCAGAAACTGGGGCAGTCCACGAATACGATGTTGATCTGGATTGCCGGAATCTCCCTGCTGGTCGGCGGTATTGGCGTCATGAATATCATGCTGGTTTCCGTTACCGAGCGTACGCAGGAGATTGGACTGAAGAAAGCGATTGGCGCCAGGAAAGGCAAGGTGCTCTGGCAGTTTTTGACGGAGGCAGCCGTATTGACAAGCCTTGGAGGATTAATTGGCGTGATTGTGGGCATTGTGCTTGCGGAAGTGATTTCTAAAGTTACGGGTACGCTGGTGGCAATCAGTGTTCCGGCGGCAGTGCTTGCCGTAGTATTTTCCATGTTCATCGGAATTATATTTGGGCTTTTGCCATCTTATAAGGCAGCGAATTTAAATCCGATAGAAGCGTTGAGGCATGAATGAACCTAAGGAGGGACCCAACGGAGTTGGGAGGATGCCTTAGGTTTGTAGAACGGTTGGAAAAGTAAAATAACCTAAGGAGGGACCATATGGCATGAGGAGGGACCCACGAAGTGGGAAGAGTCCTGATGTCTCCTATCGGTTTCAAAAAAGTAAACCGAAGTTGGGAGGATGCCTTAGGTTTGTAGAATGATTAGGAAAGTGAAATAACCTTAAGAGGGATAAATATGTACTGCTAATTGACTTTTGGCATATTGTAGTGTATACTGAAAGCACAAAAAGAAGATAATATAGTCGGAACGGCGACTTTAAATCCGTTTCCATTGGTCGGGATGAAGACCTAAAACTCATTCCCATTACAGAGTAAACTGCTAAAAATCAGAGAAAGGATGGCTGTGGTCGTCCTTTTTTCTTAGTAAAGGAGCAACGATGGAGGAAGAAAGTTTTAAGGAACATGTCCGGAAGGAAATGATGAAGGAGGCAAAAAGATACAAAGAGATATATGTGGATTATGAATATTTGATCTGTTCAGAGGCGTTTGAAAAAAGAAATTATTACATATTAGATGCAGAAAAGGATAACTTTCAACATTTAACGGGAGTGCATTCGAAAATAAGCGCACAGAGTTTTTTTGAGAAGTGTGTGGAGGGTTTATTATTGGAAGAAGATTTTGATTTTGTAAAAAAAGGACAAACTCAAAAATCAGTAAAAGGTAGCGTAAGGAGAAAGATTAAAGCGCTTTCCGGTATGATGGAGCTGTTTAGAGACGGATTGCAGGCAGAGGAAGGATTTAGAAAAAACAGGGTATTTTGTTCTTTTGCGACGGCAGACGGTAATTGCACATTGGGATTTACAGAGTCAGAGAAAGCAAGACCAAAATCGCTGCTCCGGGGAAATGCATTAAAAAACCCGAAAAGAATTGAATTAGTTTTAAAGAGAAGATCTGGGGCTGAACTGTTTGATGAAATTGTTATTGGGGATGGGAGCGTTTTGGATAAATATAGAAAGCAGATAGATGGAATGTTTGCGAAGGATTTATTAAATAAGGACATAGTTAAGAAATAGAGTATGATGGAGAGAATGTATAAGAACCTAAGGAGGAAATAAATTTATGATTGATTTAAAATTTTTAAGAGAAAACCCGGAAATTGTAAAACAGAATATCCGCAATAAGTTCCAGGACAGCAAATTGCCGCTGGTAGACGAGGTTATTGAGCTGGACGCAAAGGCCAGGAAGACCCAGCAGGAGGCGGATGCACTGCGGGCGGACAGAAAGAAACTGTCCAAGCAGATTGGGGCTTTGATGGGACAGGGCAAGAAAGAGGAAGCAGAAGAAATAAAGGCGCAGGTGAATGCAGGCGCAGAGCGCCTTCAGGAGCTTGAGAAGATGGAAGGGGAATTGCAGGAGAAGGTCACGAAGATTATGATGACGATTCCCAACATTATAGATCCTTCCGTGCCGATTGGAAAAGACGATAGCGAGAATGTAGAGGTACAGAAATATGGGGAGCCGGTAACGCCGGATTTTGAGATTCCCTATCATGCGGAAATTATGGAGCGTTTTCAGGGGCTTGATCTGGACAGCGCAAGGAAGGTTGCCGGGAATGGTTTCTATTACCTGATGGGGGACATTGCCAGGCTGCATTCCGCTGTAATCTCCTATGCAAGGGATTTCATGATTAACCGTGGATTTACGTACTGCGTGCCGCCGTTCATGATTCGCAGCAATGTTGTGACCGGAGTGATGAGCTTTGCAGAGATGGATGCCATGATGTATAAGATTGAAGGCGAGGATTTGTACCTGATTGGGACAAGCGAACACTCCATGATCGGTAAGTTTATCGATACCATCTTAAATGAAGAGCAGCTTCCGCAGACATTGACGAGTTATTCCCCATGTTTCCGTAAGGAGAAAGGCGCGCATGGCATCGAGGAGCGCGGCGTATACCGCATTCATCAGTTTGAAAAACAGGAGATGATCGTGGTCTGTAAGCCGGAGGAATCTAAGATGTGGTTTGATAAATTGTGGCAGAACACCGTAGATTTGTTCCGTTCCCTGGATGTTCCGGTGCGGACGCTGGAGTGCTGTTCCGGCGACCTTGCAGATTTGAAGGTCAAATCTGTGGATGTGGAGGCATGGTCACCCAGACAGCAGAAATATTTTGAGGTTGGAAGCTGTTCCAATCTGGGTGATGCTCAGGCTCGCCGCCTGAAAATCCGCGTTACCGGCAAATCAGGTAAATATTTTGCACATACCCTGAATAACACGGTGGTTGCACCGCCGCGTATGTTGATTGCATTTCTGGAGAATAACCTGTGTGAGGATGGAAGCGTGAAGATTCCAGAGGCTTTGCGGCCCTACATGGGCGGGCAGGAGAAGATCGTTCCGCCAAAGGAGTGAAGTCGGTTTGAATAGAATTTCCATATTTAATTGTTACCCGTAAAATTAATACTCTTAACTGTGGGGAAGTCCCATGGTTAAGGGTATTTTGCTGTATAATTATGGATATTGACGGTTGTGTATTTAGTGTGTATAATATAGGCGTGAGGAGGAATGCTAATGAAACAAAGAGACTTGATTAAGAGACTTGAAAATGCTGGATTTTCGTTTGAAAGGCATGGGGCAAATCACGATATATACAGAAGAGGTAATGATATAGAAAAAATTCCAAGGCACAAAGAAGTGAATGAGTGTCTGGCAAGAATGATACTTAGAAAATGGAAATTATTATAAGGAGTGAATGATATGAAACAGGTTTATCCGACATTTATTGTAGATTTAAATGATGGCTCTGAGCATTCTTTTTTGGCCTGTGTTCCCGATATGGATATTTTTACGGAGGGAGATAGCTTTGCGGATGTCATTGAAATGGCAAGAGATGCCATCGGGGCGGCAGGAATTTCGATGGAAGACAATAAAGATGAACTTCCGTTTCCATCAGACCAGGCAACAGCTATTGAAAAGGTTAAGCAGGATACAGAAGATATTGATTTTTCAAAGGGAATATTGACATATGTCGATGTTGATTTTTCCGAATATAGGAAAAAGGTTGATACAAAAACTGTTAGAAGAAACGTGACCCTTCCCAGTTGGCTAAATTATGAGGCGGAACATGCGGGAATTAATGTGTCAAGGGTGCTGCAGGAGGCATTGATGAACGTGCTCAATGTAAGCAGGAATATATAACATATAAATTGGCGGATTGAATTTTTCAATCTGTATTCATGCCCAAACGCCCTTAATCGTGGGAAGTCCCATGGTTAAGGGTATTTTGATGTGTAATCATAATAATTACAATACTTTTGCTATGCGAAGGAGCGTTTCCTGCCGTGGCTTGTCCATGTTCTTGAGGGTATTTATCAGCTCATGTTCAATGGCAGAATCCGGGGAATGGTATTCATTTTCCAGAATATAGTCCAGGGTCGTATCCAGCGCATTGCAAATCCGTATCAGGAGCGAAAGGGAAACTTTCGCCTTGTTTGTCTCTATATTGCTGATGTGGGAGACGTTTACATTCGTCTTGTTTGCGATATATTCCTGCGTCAGCATTTTCTCATTGCGGACTTCCCGTATTCTCTGTCCGATAAAGGCAAAATTGGGTTCTTCCATTATCGTACCTCCAATCATTTCGGTAATATAATTTCTATATCAAAAATTAATCTAATTGTAATATTTATATAGTTATAGTATAATAATGTAAAACTATAAAATATTTAGTAATAAGACATATTAGATTATGATATGCAAAAGGAGGAAGTTTATGAGACAAAGAAAAATATGGGCAGGATTGGTATTGGTGTTGCTATGCACATTGGCAATGGGAATGAGCGTGTTTGCCGCGGATACCACGATGAAAAATAAAAAGTGGGTAAGCGGGCAGGGCGGCGCTTATGTGGATTCTGATAAGGATGGCGAGATAGACGATTTCCAGAGCTGGGGGAAATCTTACTATAAAATCTAGATACCGAGACAGGGTTATATTGTTGTAGAGGCAAAGTTTTCCAGCCTTCCGGGGGAGAAACAGTATAACGAGTATTATAGTGAGGATGGAGATTTGGAATCTTTTGCTTCAACGAAACTGTCCTTATTTAGTTGAAAGAAGAAATTGTTGGGAGAATATAGCAATTCTTTTGATCCTGCACACAATATTTTATTTACTGCAGTGGTGAAAAAGATCAGTATTTTAAGTTAAAGCTTGCAAAGAAATCAAAAGTTACGTTGTCTTTTCAGGCAAAAGTTAGAGATACTACTTTGGAGAATGTGGGAGATGCATTGAATATTCGGATTCTTGTGAAAAAAGGGAATAGTCTTAGGTCAGTGGATAAAAGAGGGAAATTAGAGCCGAAAAATAGTTTTTATTATTATACCGTCAAGGGAAAAGATAAAATCGCTATGACGCTGCTGAAAGGAACTTATTATATCAGGGCGTTTGCCTGGGAAGGAATCGGCGGTTATTATACGATGAAGTGGCGGTAAGGAAAGGAGAATGGTTTATGAAATTAAGAGAAAAATCGAAAAGAAAAATAATAATATTACTTATTGCGGTAATGGTATTATTTTCCATATGTTTTAAGTCAGATACATTATATGCGGCATCCTATACTATTGCACACGAATACGATGGTTTGTCAGCAGATACAAAAGCAAATTGTGTAGCCTTTGCAAGGTATAAGGTTCCCTCATTGCCAGGTGGTTTGTGGACTTTGGAAGACAAGAAAAATATTATAAATTGCAAGGTTGCAAAAGCAGGTGTGATTGCGATAACAAAAGGCAGTACGAGTGCTGGTCATGTGGCTTATGTGGAAACTGTAAATGGAAATCAGATTACTACTTTGAATGGTGGATATGATACAGGAACATATATTGAGCGTATTACAGGAACCGAAAGTGAGCAGGGAATTCTGGGATATTGGTATCCGGCGAATGTTCCTGCCGTCAATAATCCCGTTGGATGCATAGATGCCATAGAGGGAAGGGAAAATGCGGTTTATGTAAGGGGATGGGCTTATGACGCAGATAACGTATCTCAAGCATTAGAGATTCATGTATATATTGGAGGCCCGGCAGGAGTAGGGGAGGGTCATAGAATTTCTGCTAATCAGTATCGGAGTGACGTAAATAGTGTTTATGGAGTTGGAAATTACCATGGTTTTGACGCTGAGATTCCAATTTCAATGTCGGGAGATCAGGAAGTCTATATTTATGCAATCAACATTGGAGATGGAGAAAATCTGTTTATGGGCGCAAAAAGCGTGACAATAGTAAAAAGTAATGATCCCATTGGATGCATAGATGCCATAGAAGGAAGGGAAAACGCAGTTTTTGTAAACGGATGGGTATTTGATTTAGATGATGTATCTCAAGCATTAGAGATGCATGTATATATTGGAGGCCCGGCAGGAGTAGGAGAAACATATGTGATTTCAGCTAATCAATGTCGGGATGATGTAAATGATATCTATGGAGTTGGAAATTACCATGGTTTCGAGGCAGAGATTCCAACTTCAATGAAAGGAGATCAGGAAGTCTATATTTATGCAATCAATATTGGGAGCGGAGAGAATCTTTTTATGGGCGCAAAAACCGTGACAATTACAGATAAAGTAGAAGAAAATAAGCACACCCATTCCTACCAGAGCCAGGTAACCAAGCAGCCAGACTGTGCCACAGCCGGAGTAAAAACTCTTACCTGTTCTGGATGTGGAGATTCCTATACAGAAACAATTCCAGCCGCCGGACACAAGTACACAAAGGCAACTCAGAACCCGACCTGCACAGCAAAGGGATCCATAACTTATACCTGTACCGTATGTAGTCATAGCTACAAGGAGGAGATTGCAGCCCTCGGACACAAGTACACAAAGACTACCCAAAATTCGAGCTGCACGGAAAAAGGCGCAGTAATCTGCACCTGTAGCGTATGCAAACATAAGTACACGGAAAAGACACTTCCAGCAACCGGACATAAATACGTTACCATGACAACAGCAGCCGTTATGGGGAAAAATGGGGCGGTCACAACAACCTGCAAGGTATGCAAAAAGAAGAGCCAGACAATTATTTACGCACCCCGGATTGTCACCCTTGTCAGACAGCAGGGCATTTACAATGGCAGACAGCAGACCTCTAATGTTATTGTTAGGGATAGCCAGGGAAAAGCATTAAGGATAGGGAAAGATTACACAATATCCTATCAGAAAGATATGAAGAGCGTGGGCAGCTATGATGTGATGGTAAGTTTTAAAGGAAACTATCGCGGGGCAGTAAAGCTTGCTTATATAATAAATCCCAAAGGAACGTCTATTTCCAAAGCAACATCCCGGAAGAAGGGATTTGATTTGAAGTGGAAAAAACAGGCAAAGGAAATTTCCGGCTATGAGGTTGTGTATTCGACAAGCAATAAATTTACCCCGAAGTCCACGAAAATTCTTACCGTTGGTAAGGGTAAGACATCCAAATCCATCACAGGACTGAAGGCAAAAAAGAAATATTATGTACGGATGCGGACATACAAGACGGTCAAAGGGAAGAAGTATTATTCGGATTGGTCTAAGGCAAAGAGCGTGAGGACGAAGAGAGTAAAATGAAAGATATAATAAAAATTATTATATTCATACAGGAGGAAAAGCATGAGAATTAGGAAATTATTGTGCCTGGTGTTGGCAGCGGCAATTATGTGTACCAGCCTTCCAGCCATGGGCGTTCAGGCGCAGGAAGTGCAGACAAAACAAGTAGGGCAGGAAATGGCAGCGCTGGATGCCGATGGTGGTAATGGAGTATTTGAAATAGAGGATGGAATGCTTGTAGGATATACAGGTGCAGGTGGGGATGTGGTGATTCCTGATGGGGTTACTGCTATTGATAGCGCGGTATTTGAAGATTGCAGTAATTTGACAAGCGTTACCATGCCTGACAGTGTTACTTTTATTGGGAGTGAGGCGT
>CAJUOE010000072.1 GCA_910587895.1 uncultured Lachnospiraceae bacterium | reverse complement strand
TTGTAAGGGCTTGGGTTTTGGGCTCGTATGCAAGAGGGGAGGAGTCGGAGACAAGTGATATTGATATCCTTGTGGATTATGATAAGTCGAATCGTCTGCGTGAAATCAAAGCTTCCGGTGTGACGGTTGTCCTTGTTACACATGATACAGGGGTTGTGGAGAGGTTTTGTGATCAGGCTTTGTGGATTAATGAGGGAACGGCAGTTGCAAGTGGGAAATCAGTAGAAGTGGTAGATGCATATCTTCGTTTTATGAATAAGGAGAAGATTACCCAGTTAGAAAAAGAAGAGAAACGCAGAAAGGAAAAAGAAGAGAAGCTTAAAAAGGAAAAAGAAGAGAAGCTTAAAAAGGAAAAGGAAGAAGCGCAAAAAAATAAAACAGAGGAAGAATTACTGCAGGAACAGGCAGCGGATATGAATGTGAAGCATTTTGGAACGGGTGCGGCAGTGATTCGGAAAGCCGAATTGTTGGATAAAGATCGTAAAGAGACAAAACTGTTGAGAGCGGGAGAAGACTATTTCATTTCTTTTGATTATGAAAGAAAAAAAACAGGAGAAGAGTTGGTATTCGGTATGGGGATTTATACATTAGAGAATGTATGGATATTCGGAACGAATACGATGCTTGGAAAAGTAAAGGTTCCTGTGTCAGATAAAGAAGGAAGAGTTGTTTTTCACGGTAAGGAGCTTTCTTTGCTGACAGGCGAGTATATTCTTCAGGTTTCGATTACAGATTTAAATGGTACGCCGGTTGACTTTTATAGAGAGTATTGTAAATTTAATGTGGTAAATGACAAAAGGGATGCGGGGCTGGTTTGTCTTCCAAATGAATGGGAGACTTAGTATAAAAAACAGAAAACAAAACATAAAGTGGCAAAAAGGATTTTGCCAGCAGTATCAGGCAGGAGGAATGTGATATGACAGTAAATGGAATCAGTGGAGCAAATATGGGCGCACAGCCGGCATTCGGTATGGGAAAGGCGATGGATTCCGCCAGCAAAAATATCCAGAAACAGATTGAGCAGGCACAGAAACAGTTGCAGGACCTTTCATCCAATGAGGAGATGACGTTAGAGCAGAAGATGGAAAAACGCCAGGAAATCCAGAAACAGATTACGGAGTTGAACCAGCAGCTGCGGAAGCAGCAGATAGACGCGCGCAAACAGGCGCAGCAAAAGAATAAAACGGCCATGGACGACATGGTTGGCGCAAAACAAAAGGCCGAAAAGGGCACGGCAAGACAGGGCATGTCCAGCGCAGGTATGCAGGCCGTGATTTCCGCGGACATTTCCATGAAACAGGCGCAGGTGCAGGGCAGCGTTGCCACGGATTTGAAGGGAAAGTCCAACATACTGGAGCAGGAAATTAAGATGGATAAGGCCAGGGGGCAGAATACCGAGAAGAAGGAAGAAGAACTTGCCAAATTGCAGCAGAATGCAAAGGACGCGACATCCTCGCAGATGACAACGCTTACAGAGGCAAATAAGGCCATGGAAGAGGCAGCAAAGAAGGAAGCGAACAGCAAGGCAGAAACCGATGGCAAAACCAAAACCAATGACAAAGCCAAAACCAATGACAAGACAGAAAAAACAGCAGAAAAACAGGAGGGAGCAGAGACAGAACCTTCACAGCCCATATATACACCGGTGGACGTCCGCCTGTAAGCCAATTTCCCATGAGTGGGGGTAAAGGGTTGGAGTGGGCTGTAAAAAATTAATTTGAAAAATTTTTTTAAAGAAGATAAAATAATCCTATGCATACAGCATAGGATTATTTTATAACCGTTGAGGCGGATTTGTCCGCTTTTATGGAAGAATAGAAGAAAGGAAAGGCAAACTTATGAAAGTATTGATGATTAACGGAAGCCCCCATACGAACGGCAATACATTTCTTGCACTGCAGGAAATGGAGAAGGTTTTTGTGCAGGAGGGAGTCGAGACAGAAATCCTTCAGGTCGGCAACCAGGATATCCGGGGCTGCATCGCCTGCTATAGCTGCGCGAAGAATGGCAGGTGCGTCTTTGACGACTTGGTAAATGAGACGGCGGCGAAATTTGAGGAATGCGACGGACTCGTGGTCGGCAGCCCGGTCTATTATGCATCGGCGAACGCCACGTTGATTGCATTTCTCGACAGGCTCTTTTACAGCACGCCGTTTGATAAGCGGATGAAAGTGGGCGCAAGCGTGGTGGCTGCGCGAAGAGGCGGCCTGTCTGCCACGTTTGATGAGTTGAACAAATTCTTTACCATCAGCGGGATGCCGGTGGCGCCCAGCCAGTATTGGAACAGTGTTCACGGCAAAACGCCGGGAGAGGCGCTGCAGGATGCGGAGGGTATGCAGACCATGCGGACTTTGGCAGGAAATATGGTGTTTCTCATGAAGAGCATTGCGCTTGGAAAGGAAGCCTACGGCCTGCCGGAACAGGAAACGAAGACGCCGACAAATTTTATTCGATAAAACTGTCATCATTTTCCAGAATCATCCGATATAAGTATCAGAAAGGTACATATTAGGATTGGTTTTTTTCAAGGAGGAAATGACAATGAACACTAACGGAGTAGCAGAAACGTATGCATCTATTGCAGCGAACGACAAGACCAAACCGGCGGCAAAGACAAACAGAACATACGGAAAGCAGATTGGCAATC
>CAJUOE010000071.1 GCA_910587895.1 uncultured Lachnospiraceae bacterium | reverse complement strand
GAAGAGCTTGGGTGCTTCCTTTCGCAGTATGGGGCATGGCTTTAATCATGTCAAAATCGGAATTTTCCAGTACCTCCGGATTGACGGCAAGGGCATTTGCTATTTTTTCAAGTGATGAAGGCTTGGGATTGCGTCTGCCGCTTTCGTAAGCACGAATATAGGTTTCGCTTGCACCAACTAATTCGCCTAATTGTTTCTGGGTAAGACCACGCTCTTTGCATACCGATCAGGTTGAGAAATTAAAGCGGTTTGTGGCATCAAGAGGACTTGGAGAGGCGTTTGTGGAATTTGTAAAATCTCTTGCGCCGAAGACCATGAAACAACGGTTGGAGGATGCAAAATTAGAGTCAGATGTGCATAACAGACAGAGGGAAATGCCGGAAAGGGGGCAGACAGAAAAAAGTAAGCGATGGCAACAGGAAATGTAAATTTTTAAGGAAAGAGAGGAACAGACAGTGAATATAACTTATGAAAAATGTGGTGATTACTTGATTCCGAATTTAATACCTGATTCGGAGCCGGAGGGAAAGTTGAGGAAGTTTGGGCTGATGCGAAAGTCTTATTTGGAGAATCATAGACGGGGCATTTATGCAGAGCTGCTGTTATCGGGCAAATTAAAGAAGCAGCTGCTTATGATACAGGAACAGGCGGAGGAAAGATTTGATTTGCTTGTAGCGCAGATGACAGAGATGGAAGGTGTGACGGAACGTTTAAAGGCAGATGACCAGATGCTTTGGGTGCGTAAAATGAATGTAACCGCCAAATAATGATGCGGTCCGATATAAAATCGCCCCAGCCCTTTGCGAGTTGGAGTAATTCACTATAATTCACATGCGATTTTTGATAGATTGGAGTTTTTCACTCCAGGGTGCAAGCTCTGCGAGCTGATCATCTCTCATCTCTTTCGTTGGACGATGCTCCAGCAGAAATTTCAGATATCCGTAAATGTTCAGATCGTGCGCCTTTGCCATCTCAACCATTGTGTAGACTACTGCACTGGCATTGGCTCCTTCTACAGAATCACTGAACAGCCAGTTCTTCCTGCCGACCGCAAACGGACGGATCGCGTTCTCGCTGAGATTGTTTGTGAAGCTGCAGCGGCCATCCTCCAGATAAGTCTGTGCTGTTTCCCGCCGGTTAAGAACATAATTCACCGCTTTATCCATGCGGGTATTTCTGACTGGCTTTTGCTGCTCAAGCCACGACCAGAAAGCCTCCAGAACAGGTTTTTCCTTCTCGAGACGCAGTGCCTTCCGTTTTTCATAATCACCGGGATATTTTTTGTTAATGGAATCCTCTATGGCAAACAGGCGAAACTCAACGGCAGACTGAGCGAATATCCGGCTGATGCAGAGGCCGGTATCGTGGTATCGGGCATTGCTGGAGACGAGAATGTGCGTGCCGGTGTACGGATAGCAGCCGATGCGGCCGACAGCTATACCGTTGCGGCCTCAGGCATGCTGCCGAACACCACATATTACTATGCCGCATATATCGACCTCGGAGCGGTGAAGTCATATTCGGGCTCGGCGGCGGTAACATTGCGGATTAT
>CAJUOE010000070.1 GCA_910587895.1 uncultured Lachnospiraceae bacterium | reverse complement strand
TCCTTTTCCAATGCGGAAGATGGGACTTGAACCCACACGAGCGCATTGCTCACAAGATCCTTAGTCTTGCTCGTCTGCCAGTTCCGACACTTCCGCAGGCAAATGATTGCCACGTCATTATGACGACTTAAAGATAATAACAAATTTCTCGAAGAATGTCAATAGCTTATCACAAATAAATAATAATTATCTTTCTCATCCATGGGAAACTCCCGCAGCAGCGTAAATTCCTTATGCAGGCGGAGCTGTTTCTTTACGTAATTCTTCTCATTGGAATACATAATAATCCTGCCCTGTTTCTCCAATACCTCTTTTGCCTTTTCAAAAAACGCCGCATAAAATTCATCCTGCTCTGTCCGGCTCCTCTTTCCGCGCTCCGGCATATTGGTAAATATCTCATCAAAGAGATAGCTGTGCTTGAACTCGAAAAAATCGCGGTTGATATAATATACTTCCTTTTTGGCAAGCGCCGTATTCTCATGCGCCTTCGCAATTGCCTCCCCAAAAATGTCAATTCCGTACATGACGTTTGTCCGGCACGCCTTATCCCGCTCAATCAGCATGGTTCCCACACCGCAGAAGGGGTCTAAGACCTGTGCCTGCTTTATCATATACGGCTTTGCCAGCCTTGCAATCAACGCTGCCTGTTCCGGTTTAATGGAAGCCGCCACCATATTCTTCCGGTAAGAAAACCGCTCTTCACGAAAGGTATACAGTTTCACAAGTGGGAGAAACTCACCATCCCGGTTCTCAATCAGGCGGATTTCCAGCTCATAATCCGAGGCGGAATTCTTCAGTTTTCCTCCCGTCTCCTGCTCCAGCGCATAACTGCACTTCTTGATAAACAAGCTGCGCTGGTCTAAAGGCCGCGGGCTTTGCAGGCTCATACGGAAATAAAAATCATCGTCTGCCCCATGCGCCTTGTGCAGAAAATCCAGCAAATCTGATTCTGCCAGCGCTTTTGCCGCCTCCTTAAAATCTCCGGGAATTTTCTTCTTCTCCAGTGGAAACAGCATTTCCCGATATGTCGGAATTCCAAGAACCGATTTGAGATGGCTGGTATATACACGCACCCCGCTTTTTAAAATTGTGACCTTTCCTTCCGAAACCTGTTCTGCTGTTATCTTCTGATACTGTTTTCCCGTCGTGAGAATCACCTCCCACGCCCTGTCATACGCCTGAAAATAATGTCTCGTACAGGCAGTCACGCCGCCCACAAGCTTGCGCAGCGCGGCAAGCTCCTCCCTGAAATGCTTTTCTTCCTCCACGGCTGGATGATACTTTTCCAGTTCCATGAGGCGGTTCTGCAACTGCGTTTTACAGACGGAGCAATCAAGCTGTGCAAGCGCTTTGAGATAATCGCTCCTGACAAAAAGCTGTTTCTCCCGCTCATAGGCCTGATAAAGCGTTTCCACATTCTCATCCTGTTTCAGCCTTCCCAGTACCAACGCCGCGTTTTTACGTACTTTCGGCTCCGGATCCTCCAAAAGCCCTGTAAAAAGACTGTAGTCCCCCTGAAGAACCGCAAGGAGTTCCCTCCTTGCCGCCTCGTCCTTTAACTCCTGTTTCAGCTCTATGAGGTTTTTTCTCGGTTCCTGCCCTTCTTTCAGGCAGGCCACCCGTTCTTCTATCTTCATCTCTTCACCTTTACTGCATATGTCTTTGAGTATGTTCCGTATACCGGTTTCCTGTTCACATTCTTATAGGGACAGACTCTGACGTAGCATCTGCCTTTTTTCACGTTTGATTTTATGGATACGTTTCCTGCGGATGCTTTTCGTACGGTTTTAACCTTCTTAAACCCTTTCGTCCTGCTTTTCGAGGCATAAATGACATACCCCGAGGCTCCCTTTACCTTTTTCCAGGAGACTTTTATTTTCCCGCCTTTTAATGCTTTTATCTTTGCCTGCGGTTTCGCAAGCACTGTAAGGCAGGCGTATTTCTGACTGAGCACGCTGTCGTACGATGCACTATCTCCTTTTGCAATCACTTTATAATAATAGGTTTTCCCGGCCTTTACCGTTTTATCAGTGTATGACGTCTTCGTTGTATAACCAACGCTCTGATAACCGGAAGATACTTTTGTGGAGCGGTAAATCTCATATCCCTTCGCGCCGTCTACCTTGTCAAACGATATTTTGGCATGGCAGTTTGTAGAAAGCTGTGATGCACTTACCTTCGTGGTCTCTTTTAACCGCTGGGGCTGCGGATTGCCCTGTCCTTCAGACTTATCCGGCTCGCCGGAATTATCTGAGCCGCCGGATTCACCCGGAGTCTTTACTTTCACCGGCTCCACCTTCGGCTGCTCCGGCAGCGGGTACCCGGTTCCCAAAAAGAAGCTCGTGTGCGCCGGCTGGTTGTATCCCACATTCTGGGTTGCAATCTGCACCCGGTACTGCGTATCATGCATCAAAGTGGCAATCCGGTATGACGTCTCATGCGTCGTCTGGTATAGCCGGAGGAACGTGCCGTCCTGTGCCGGCCAGATAACCTCCTCACGCCAGTCACCCAGCAAATCTGCCGACAGGGAACAGTTTGATTTCGTACCGTTAATATATGTGACGTCATAAGCTGCTGTAAAAACACGTCCTTTCCCATAACCGTCAATCATTGTTCGTTCCATGACTTCCTGCTCCAGGTCGCCGTCCCAGTATACCGTAAAATTCTGCATCCATTTCGTGATGGAGCTCCAGGTTCCGACTACCTCGCCTTTGCTGTTCCACAAATCGTTCCCCAGGGACGCGGAAAATTCCGCCCCCGGATTCTCTGCGCTGAAATTGCCAGCAATTGCGCGTCCGGTATCGCCATCCGCCGTATAACGGAAGAGAAATTCTCCATTGGAGGCTTTGCGCAGCGCCGCTCCATATGGCTCTTCTTCAAAGCAGCTGAATATTTCAAGACCCGGATTGTCTGGATCAAAATCTCCTACATGGATGGCGTCGCCATGTCCCAGCTTATTCGAATACAGCCCGGTTCCGTCATGGTCGATGGTGCAGGCGCCAAAGACAATCTCGTCATAACCGTCCATATCCACATCGGCTACCGCCAGATTATGTTTTCCCTGCCCGACGTAATCCTGATTCCCTTCATCCGCCGTGTCGAAAAACCACCGTTTCTGAAATTTTTTATTCACAATATCGTAAGCAGCCATTCCAAAATTCTCGTAATAGCCGCGGCTTAACAATGCGCTCGGCTTTCTGCCGTCCAGATATGCGACTCCCGCAAGGTAACGCTCGCTGCGATTTCCAAAATCATCTCCCCAGTATTCTTTGTTGAGGACGCCTTCTGTCCCATGAATCCCACGCCCCGGCTCATAGTCAATCGTATCCAGCGCTTTTCCGGTAAGCCCGTCGAACAAGGTCAGGTATTCCGGTCCTTCCAAAATTACTCCGGCAATGCTTCTCCAATCCTTATCTGCCTCCCCGATTGGTGTTCCTGCACCGTCTATCGTGCCGTCCGCCGTCTTGCAAATCAGTTCCGCATAACCATCTCCGTCAAAATCATACACCAGAAACGGCGTATAATGTGCCCCGGCGCGGATATTAACGCCTAAATCAATCCGCCATAATTTCTTTCCGTTCAGCTTATAGGCGTCAAGGTACACATTCCCCCGGTAGCCGTCCGCCATGTTGTCGCCGGAATTCGAAGGCATCCATTTGAGGATAATCTCATATTCGCCGTCCCCATCCAAATCCGCGCAGCTCGCATCATTCGGCTTGTAATCGTATGCGTCGCCTGCCGGCGTCACGCCAGGTTCGGGCTTGTCCAGCGGAATATCGAGGTAATTGTCCTCCCAGACGGAGATCTTACCGCTCTTTTCAGACTCAACGCCATTTTGCAGCGTATGTATCACATACGTGGATTTTTCCGTTCCAGATGCGTCCAGGTAATTGGTGCTTGAAGTAACCGGAGCATCCGTAATCTTCTCGCCGTCACGATAGATATGGAACGACGTATTTGCATCGTCCGTTCCCAGGAACCGCCAGGACAGATATACCCCATTTTTCACCTTAATTGCCGTCGCTCCCCGGTCAAGCGCCTCCACATTTCGTTCCATGTCGCTTTGCCCTGTACGGTTCTCCTCTGCCTGTACCGTATTCATTCCCAGTGACGGCGTTATCAGGCCAGCCGCCATCGCCACGCAGAGGCCTCCTATGGCGATATTTTTACAAATCCTCTTCTTGCGGTCTGATCCCGTGCGTTTCGTGTGTTTCCTCATCATTGCATTTACCATTTTCCCTTTCCCGATATATTTCCAACAACTTAATTCCCATTATAGCGGATATCTTTCGTTTCTTCCATACCCTTTTTCCATAAATCCCTAT
>CAJUOE010000069.1 GCA_910587895.1 uncultured Lachnospiraceae bacterium | reverse complement strand
GCTCCACCTGCACTGGCATTTAATTCAATCTTTAAACCACCATTATAAGTCATAAGACTTTCTTTTAACCCATCAAATCCTTCAAGTCAGCAGCATCCAACCATTCATTGCAAAGGTAGTTGGTTGTCATGGCAAGGGTTTCTTCATCCGGCTTGTCAAAAAAGCGTTTCTTTATCCAGTGGTGTTCATTCCAAGGGTTCAATGTCAGGGTGACTTGCTTGAACAGCCCTGACCCTTCCGGGACTGCACCACGGATTGATTCATCAAGCATATTGAAATCATCTTCCGAACTGATTTCATACGCTTCTTCTATCCACATCCAACATAAACAACCAGTTTCAACCGTTATACTGGTTACTTTCAGCGGGTCATCAAGACCCCTGAAATAAATCTTCTGACCTGTTGGCTTGTAGGTCATTTCAAGCGGTGATTCCTTTATGTCCCAAAAGGCATCAACACCAAGGCGGTGAATCGCCCACCTTAGTTCAGTGAAGCAGGAATCCTTTAATGTCCTGAATGTTTTCCTGATGACAAGTGCATTTGCATCAGGGTACTTCATCATGTTGGTTATGTACCAAAGGGCGGTTGTCTTTGACTTCTTGGATGCTCTTGAACCCTTGCACACCCTGTATCTGCCTTGCCACCGCCAAAAAGTACCGTAACCTTTGCCGACTATTTCAGGCAGCTTCACATTCACCTTGCCGGAACTGGTCAAGGTGTACTGTGCAGGGAACAGGATTCTTTTCTGATAATCAAAAATGTGCTGACTGCTAATCTTCAAGGTCATCACTTCCTGAAATCACAATAGGCTGCGTGATGTTCACATCCAGTTTGTCATTCCACATACCCAAGTGCTTACCCAACAATTCCAGTGCTTTCAGCTTGGGGGAAATCTTCACTTCCCTTTCAACGCTTGACCCGGTATCACTTTCAGATTCCTTGTATTTCATGGATTCGATACAGGCAAGGTCATCTTCTGTTGCACTGCTTTTGATTCTTCCCTGATTGTCAACAATATCAGTCATCTTCACAAAGGCAATCTTGGCAAGTTCTAAAACAACCCTGTCCTGATTCACCCCTGTCCTTTTTGACCGTTCTGCCATCGCTTCACTGATTGCCTGTTGAACCTTAACATTCCCTAACATCCGTGAACCCTGAACATCCGCTGTTTTTGCTGAATATCCGGCTCTTATGGCTGCTTGTGTTGCGTTCAGGTCAATCAGGTATTCATCAACAAAACGCTGCTGCTTTTCAGTCAATTTTGCCATCCGGCAACACCTTCCTTTCCTTTTCCCCCTCAAAACCTATCAAAAAGACCCCTGAAAGTAGGAGATTTTAGCACCTTTCAGGGGTCACGGTATAATCATGCTTGGTTTACGCTTCTGTTCACAAATAGGGATTGCAGAAGAAAAAGGATTTTCTTCTGCAACCTGATTTTGTCATGATACACTTTAACATTGATTTTTGGGGATTGCAATATACACCGTTGTATGATTTTGTCACACAAATAAACACACTATGACAAATAATACAGGTCTGCATAGGTTCTTTCAAAGGCTGCAAGTGCCTTTTTATGCACATTCCTGACATACTGGTATGACATTTTCATTTCATCGGCTGCAACCTTCAAGGTCTTGAACTGCACATAGACCTTGAAAAGCAACTGCATATAGTGCGGTTCGTGCAGCCCCCGGATTTCAGAAATGATTTGTTCCTTGGCATCGGCAAAGCGGTCAATCTCCGTGTTTATGTACTCATTGAAAGAAATGTACCGTGTGACCTGACCGCCTAACTTGTCCCCGGAAATGGAAGTCTGCACCCTATCCTTGCTATAATCAATCCCGCCGGGACAGCAAGCATCCGTTTTCATTTCCTCTAACCGTTCTAAGTCCTGACTGATTTTGATGTCTAATTCCTCTAACTGCCCTAAATATTCCTTTGCAGACAGCTTCTTCCCTTTACTCATGCTTTCACCTTGCCCTTTCACTTGGTATCATTCGGTAACGGTTTATTTTGATAGAAAACTTCTTGAATATCTTGTATTTACTGGAAGTATCACTTGGTAACGGTATCTGTTGATGTCTATATTCTTATATTTTTACTTTTTCTATTTTTCTATATTAAATTTTTTTAATCTAATAAGAAATTTAATTTTAACAGCTACTAACCGATACCACGCCATTTTACATATATTTCAACCGATACTATAAACAGTTACCAACCACTACTTTACAACTTCATACACCATATCATTCACAAACAAAGTACCTGCCTGCGGTATTCCTGAAAACTGCGGTACACAAATTATATTGATTCCTGCACATTGCACTGCACCCAACTGTTGCTTGATGAAGTCAGATGCCATTGCATAGGTCTGTTCATTCAAAGGGGCTTCACCAAATTCTTCAAACAGAATCGGAAAAATGTCATTGTTCATAGACACCCGCCCTTTCTCCATAAGTAACTGCATGATTTTATTTTCCATCACTACCACCTTTTTACCTTTCTGTTTAACCTATCATAACGCTTTGCAGATTCAATGATTCTTTCCTGAAATGGCTTTAGCTGCACATCACACGCCCATTGACCATCAGGGACTTCCAACAAACTAATTCGTTCCGGCACTTTAACAGGCTGTTCGACATATACCTTTTCTACCTCTATACCACTACTATTGATAAACATTGGATGTACTGCCTTTGTCCCGTCAGGAAGAAGTCTTGATATTTGTGGGACTTCTTCATATGCAACACCATCACGCACAACTATTCTTGGCTTTGCATTTGGATTTGTGAACCGCCAATCACTCATACTATCTATACTCCTTTCCTGATTTGGTATCTTTTAACTGTACCCGTTCAGTCAGTTCAAACCCACATGAACGAATAATAAACTTCAACACCTTAATCAAATCATTGACACGTTTATCAGCTTCACTTTCTTCCCGGCTCACCTGACCTATTGCAGCCGATGCAGTAGGGTCAAGATACCCTTCACTATTCTTTCCATTTCTCACTGTTTACCACCCCTTTCTATACCCATATTTCATTTTCATTATCAAATATCTGACAGAACAGAAATTCCAATACATTCACCACAATAGAATTGCCCGCCATCTTATAAAGTTGTGTGTCTGAAAACCCCTCTGAAATCAGCAAGTTAATATCTGCATCATCAAACCCCATAAGTCTGAAACATTCTTTTGGTGTTAGTTTCCTGATTTTTATACCTTCCAACACTGCATTTTCAGGATTATAATTTGAAAATCCCTTGTAGTATCTTGCGGTTAAGCACATACCTATATCAATTTCTTTTGGTTCTATCTTCATTCCATATGAAATTGTTTTCCTATCATCCTTTGTCACAATCATAGGCTGTCTGTTTCCACCTCCCGCAACATTTAGGCAAGGTGTGTGTAGACGTCACCGTTGATACACTATAATAGCAATGCACCATGATTTTACACACTTACTTGTGATTGTATCATATTTTTTTGTTATTGCACCTTAATGCAACCGAGCTTAGCTTATGAATGATACCTCCAAAGTAAAAGAGTTCGCATCTTGCGTACTTTACTGTTGAAGAAACACACTGCCTTTCCGTGCGCAGTTGGAGCGTTGCTATCAGCGACAGTAAGTGGTAATGGCATCTATCCATCAAACCATGGAAACTCCTTGTTGGGGCGGCTCCCTTTTTGCTGCCTGGCAAATCATAGTATATGGGTCGGAGGAGAAAAGCAGCAGAGGAAATAAAAAACGCATGATTAAAAGCCTGCAGAAATCTCTGCAGGCTTTATGTTAATAAGTTGCTCACAGCTTTGCTGTGCATCCTTAAAGTACTGTTATGTTTTTTTCGGCTGTTTTTGTTTTTCTGGCATCCATATTGGAACTTCCGTCTCATCCCAGAATCGGAACATCAATTTTCTGTCATGATAAACTGTGACGGATTCCACCATAACATTCCATAGGTTAAGGTCAAATCCTTCTAGGATATCCCCGCATTCCTGCAGTTCATCTAGGCAGCGGCGGATTTGCTCTTTCCTTCCCGATTGCGCCAGAATCTCTTTTTGTATGGCCGCGATTTCTTCCTCAGCCTTTTTACATTCTGTGTCCAGTTCAGAAAAGCGCCGGTTGTATTCCTCCTGGTCTTGGATCTGCCTTGTGTTTTCTTCCATATAAAGGCGGAGGCTGTTCATCAGTCCACTATGTCTATTTTGAGCTTCAGCCAGCCGTTCTTCCAGCTTGCTGGTATCGGCAAGCAGCGGCAGCATTTCCTCAAACCGGGAAATATACTGTCCTTTCTCGCCCAATATTTGGTTGAACGCTTCCACGAAGGCCGCCTGAATGGCAGTCTCATCTAGGTTTGGGGTGGAACAAGGCGTTTCTTTTTGGTATTTTTCATTACAGCGCCAAATGTATTTACGGTGCTTGCTGTTGCTGTGCCAGACTTTCCGTCCGTAATAACCGCCGCATTCCCCGCAGATAATCTTTGCCGTAAATGGGCTGCTGCGGTGCAGTTTATGGCGGTTTGGCCGCCGCCGCTCAATCTCCTGCTGTACCAGGTCAAAGGTTTCCGGGGCGATGATGGCTGGATGGGAGTTCTTAATGTAATATTGTGGGACTTCGCCGTGATTCTTTTTGACGCTCTTGGTCAGGAAGTCTGCCGTGTAGGTTTTCTGGAGCAGGGCGTCGCCTTTATATTTCTCATTTGTGAGGATGCTCATGATTGTGGAGACGCTCCAGTTGCTTTTGCCCATTGGCGTGGGAATCCCTTGCCCGGTAAGGCAGTCGGCAATCATGCGCACGGTCTGTCCTTCCAAAAACAGACGGTAGATTTCCCGGACGGTTTTAGCTTCCTCCTCCACGATTTTTGGGAGCCCGTCCTCGCCTTTCTCATAGCCCAGAAAATGCTTGTAGGCAAGGGAAAATTTACCCTCCTCCATGCCGCGGCGTTTCCCCCAGGTGACATTTTCCGAGATGGAGCGGCTCTCTTCCTGCGCCAGGCTGCTCATGATGGTGATCATGACTTCGCCTTTGGCGTCTAATGTGTAAATGTTTTCTTTCTCAAAATAGACCTCCACCTTTTTCTCCTTCAGCCTGCGGATGGCGGTCAGGGTATCGACCGTGTTGCGGGCAAAGCGGCTGATGGATTTGGTGAGGATGAGGTCAATTTTTCCGGCAAGCGCGTCCGCAATCATCCGGTTGAACCCCTCGCGTTTTTTGGTGTTGGTGCCGGAAATGCCTTCATCCGCGTACAGATCGACAAACTCCCATTCCGGATTGCTTTGGATATGGCGGGTGTAGAATTCCACCTGCGCCTCATAGCTGGACAGCTGTTCGTCAGAATCTGTGGATACGCGGGCATATGCCGCCACGCGCCGCTTTTGCGTAGGCTCATCTGCCGTAGCTTGCCGCAGGCTGGCCCGGCTTTCTATCTTCTGGACTTTCCTTGCTGGCGCTGCCATGATTGCCCTTCCTCCTTCCTTTTTTGCTTTATCCTTTCCAGCTCGCGTTCCCGCGCTTTCTGCTTCATTTCTTCCGTCCAGCTTTCCCGGCGTGAGGGGTTCTGCCAGATGACCTCTTTAGTTCGCCCATCATGGAAGACGTAGATTAAAGCATTATGTCTGGGCACCTGGATTTCTTTTACCTGCCTAAGCAGTATTTCCCGGTTCCATTCTTTAAGCCCTAACACTTCGGATGTTTTGGCAAGCAGGATGCTTTCTGGAATCTGCTGGGAAGGGCAGGCTTCCTTGCCCCGCGTGTTGAACGTGCTGCAGCACCACACGGACTTCGCATGCTTTGTGCCAGCGTTGGCAAGCTTGCGACGGAAATTCTTGCCACACAGCCCGCAGTGGATTACGCTTGTAAAAATATGTATTCCGTGAGGCTTGTGGGTAATGCCAAAAACCGTCATCCGACGTTCCAGCTCCTGCTGTACCTGCTGGAATGTCTCCCGGTCAATGATGGCTTCATGGTTGTCTTTTATATAATACATGGGCAGTTCACCGCAGTTCTTAACGGTCTTTTTATTAATATGGTCTAAATGGTAATATTTCTGCAGTAGCAGATCACCAGTGTACTTTTCGTTATGCAGGATGTTGCTGATGGTGGTTTCACTCCATAAGCCGCCGCGTTTGGCTGGGGTCCCCGAGAGGTTCAGCTTCTTTACAATTGCGTTGATCCCCATGCCGGACAGGTAATCTGCAAAAATCTGTTCCACGATTTTTGCCTCTTCCGGGACAATATGGAAAGTCCCGTCATCAAAGCGGTAGCCTAACGCTTCGCCGCCTGTAGCCAAGCCTTGCTCAAACCGCTTGCGGATGCGCCACTTGACGTTTTCCGATGCGGAACGGCTTTCCTCCTGGGCAAAGGAAGCCAGGAGCGTCAGCATCAGTTCGCCGTCCGTGCTTAATGTGTGGATATTTTCTTTCTCAAAATAAATGTCAATCTCTAATGCCTTAAGCTCACGGGCGGTTTCCAGCAGCGTTACCGTATTGCGCGCCAAGCGGGTGATAGATTTGGCGATTACCATGTCGATTTTCCCAGCCCGGCAGTCGGAGAGCAGCTTCTGGAATTGTGGGCGTTTTTCTTTGGTGCCGGTCATCGCCTCATCGGCATAAATCCCGGCCAGCTCCCAGTCGCCCCTGCTCCCTATATAATGATTATAGTAACTGATCTGTGCAGATAAGGAATGGAGCTGCGCGTCTTTGCCGGACGATACGCGTGCATAGGCAGCGACGCGTTTACGTTTGACGGGCTGCATGTTTCTGCCCTCTATTTTTGTTATTTCTCTCATAGTGCCTCCGTTTTTGGTTCTGGCAAATTCTTCTCCTGCCTGCATGAACGCTCCGCCCTTGGATACAAGAACTACGCTCCCGGCCATTTTAT
>CAJUOE010000068.1 GCA_910587895.1 uncultured Lachnospiraceae bacterium | reverse complement strand
CACATTTTTAACCAGTCCCTCAAACGCCACGTCATAGATACCTTCCCCGCGCTGTCCTTTGTAGTATACTTTTATTTCCTTTCCTCCGGTTCCATTGATGATGATATTCTGTACTTTCTTCGAAAGTTTTTCATACGGCGTATGCAAATCAAACCCGTACTCCTCCGATAAAGCCACTAAAATTGCATTCGTGAAACTTCCTTTATCCGCGCTGGACTGCCAGCCCATCACCTGGATTGCTCCCTCCGCAAGACTCAGCGACTTGTCCGGTATCATCAGATCCACATCAAATTCCATCTTGTAACCCAGCCCAAAACAATCCGGACAAGCGCCAAAGGGATTGTTAAAGGAAAAACTTCTCGGTTCAATCTCATCGACGCTGACGCCGCAGTCCGGACAGGAAAAGCTCTGTGAAAAATTAATCGGTTCCCCTCCAATGACGTCCACCGTCATCAGCCCTTCCGCCAATTGCAGCACATTTTCCACAGAATCCGTGAGACGCCTGTCAATCCCCGGTTTCACCACCAGGCGGTCTACAACGATTTCAATGTTGTGCTTGATATTTTTGTCCAGCGGAATATCCTCTGCCAGGTCATAAACATTGCCATCAACCTGAACCCGCACGTAACCGCTGCGTTTTGCCTGTTCAAATAATTTCTGATGCATTCCCTTGCGACCCCGCACCACCGGAGCCAAAAGCTGTATCTTCGTTCCCTCCGGCAGGGACATAATCTGATCCACCATCTGATCCACCGACTGTTTCTTAATCTCTTTTCCACAGTTCGGACAATGGGGAATGCCGATTCTGGCATAGAGCAGACGAAAATAATCATATATTTCCGTAACCGTTCCCACCGTAGATCTCGGATTGCGGTTCGTAGACTTCTGGTCAATGGAAATTGCCGGAGAAAGCCCCTCAATCTTCTCCACATCCGGTTTCTCCATCTGGCCTAAAAACTGGCGCGCATAGGAAGAAAGCGATTCCATATACCTTCGCTGCCCCTCGGCATAAATCGTGTCAAACGCCAGAGATGATTTCCCGGAACCGCTCAAACCGGTCAGTACGACAAATTCATTTCTGGGAATATCCACGTCCAGATTCTTCAGATTGTGTTCGTTTGCCCCTCTGATTTTAATGTATTGCCTGCTATCTTTTTCCATTGCTGTTCCTTTCTTTATTCAACGTCCTTTAAGGCATCTGTCAAAGCCCGCGAATCTCACGGCATACCTGTTCCAGACGGGTTGCTGCTTCTTCATCATCCATGGTATCCGTCTTTGCAATCAGGTCAATAATATGCGTTTCTTCTTCAAAAAAATGATACTGCACATAGATATTATCCTTATAATCCGGTAACACCATTTTTACAATCCGACACATATAGCGGTATAAATCTACCGACATTATCATTCCCCTCAGACTCAGAAAATAAAACGGCTCTACAAAAAATGCGTGTATGAAATGCATTTCCGTCTCTTCTCTGTAAATATCAAGATCGGGAAATTTTCTTATGTAATCCAGCAGCTGCCACTGCACGTTCAGATGGTCCAAAATAGTGGAAGGATTGCTCATATAATTTAAGGTGGTTCCCTCTTCATTCGTCCTGTAGAAATAAAATTCTCCCTCCACCCGGGCGATCCTGTTGACCCCAAATTTCAGGGGATAGGTAAACAGGGGTTCTTCATAACCCACCCCTTCCGCAAACCGGACGTTCGCTTTCTGAAGAAACGTATGCCTGTACAGTTTTCTCGTACATGACTCCCCCATGACGTCATTACTTAGCAGGAGCTGTTTGCGCGCCCTCTCACCTACGATATCGAATACCTCATATGAGTAATTATCCTGGTTGCCCTTTTCTGGCAATTCAACCGAAAATTTTCGGAACTCTACGATATCGCTTCCGGTCTTTCGGATTACGTTCACCAATATTTCATACATATCCCGTGAAATATAATCGTCTGCATCCACAAAACTGATGTAATCACCCGAAACATACTGCAAGCCGATATTGCGCGCCGCACCCTGCCTGGCATTCTTCTCCGATTTCACCAGCAGGATCTGATCCGGATATTGCTGCTCGTATCTCTGCAAAATCTCCATGGTTCCATCTTCTGAACAGTCATCCACTATAATAATTTCCATGTTGTCTATGCCAATTGTCTGATTGATTACAGAATCCAGACACTCTTCCACATACTTTTCCACATTATAACATGGAATAATCACGCTAACTTTTTCCATTGTCATTAAGTTCTCCTTAGGACATCTTTACCTCATTGGCTCTTCTCAGCCCATTTCATTTAAATTCTTCTTCAGCTCGATCATCTTATCACGCAGCTCTGCAGCCGCCTCGAAGTTGAGCTCCGCAGCAGCCGCCTGCATTTTCTTCTGGATCTCCCCAATGAGTTTCTCCAGTTCTTTTTTGCTCATGGACTCCGGATCTTTCTGGAACTGATACTCTTCCTTTGCCACCTTCTTGGAAATGCTGATCAGCTCACGGACGGATTTCTGGATCGTCTGAGGCGTAATGCCATGCTCCTTATTATATGCTTCCTGTTTGCTCCTCCTGCGGTTCGTCTCGTCAATCGCCACCCGCATGGAATCGGTTATGGTATCCGCATACATCAGCACGTGCCCCTCCGCATTACGTGCGGCACGCCCAATCGTCTGAATCAATGAGGTCTCCGAGCGCAGGAACCCTTCTTTGTCTGCATCCAAAATTGCCACCAGTGTAATTTCCGGTATGTCCAGTCCCTCTCGCAGCAGGTTGATTCCCACCAGCACGTCGAACACATCCAGACGCAAATCCCTGATAATCTCTGCCCGTTCCAGCGTGTCAATATCAGAATGAAGATATTTTACCCGAATCCCCACTTCACGCATATAGTCCGTCAAATCCTCCGCCATCTTTTTGGTCAGCGTGGTAATCAGGACTTTATTCTTTTTGGAAATTTCCTTGTTGACCTCTCCGATGAGGTCGTCAATCTGCCCCTCCACCGGACGCACTTCCACTTCGGGATCCAACAGCCCGGTCGGACGTATGATCTGCTCTGCGCGGAGCATTTCATGTTCCTGCTCGTAAACATTGGGCGTAGCGGATACAAACAGCATCTGGTCTATTTTACCTTCAAATTCACCAAAATTCAAGGGGCGGTTATCCTTTGCGGAAGGAAGGCGGAAACCATAATCCACCAACGTCGTCTTGCGCGACTGGTCTCCGGCATACATGCCCCGCACCTGGGGAATCGTCATGTGCGACTCGTCCACGATAATCAGAAATTCATCCGGGAAATAGTCGATCAACGTGTGGGGCGGCTCCCCCGGCTGCAGTCCGGACAGGTAACGGGAATAGTTCTCAATGCCGCTGCAAAAGCCCGTCTCCTTGAGCATTTCGATATCAAAGTTCGTGCGCTCCGCAATCCTCTGCGCCTCCAGCAGCTTGTCCTCTCCCTTAAAATATTTGACGCGCTCAACCATTTCTTCCTCTATCTCGGCTGCCGCCTGGCGGATTTTCTCAGGCGCCACCACGTAATGCGACGCCGGAAATACTGCAATGTGCTCCAGGCGGCTCTTAATCTCTCCCGTCAACACATCTATCTCCGTAATCCGGTCTACCTCGTCTCCAAAAAATTCAACCCTTACCGCTGTCTCTCCATAGTTTGCCGGGAAAATCTCTACCACGTCTCCGCGCACACGGAACGTACCTCTCTGAAAGTCCATGTCATTTCTCGTATACTGGATATCAATCAATTTGCGGATCACTTCATCCCTGTCCTTTTCCATGCCCGGACGCAGGGACAGCATCATATTCTTATAGTCAACCGGGCTTCCCAGGCCATAAATGCAGGACACGCTGGAAATAATTACCACGTCTTCCCGTTCTGCAAGCGCTGCGGTCGCTGACAGGCGCAGCTTGTCAATCTCATCATTGATGGAAGAATCTTTGGCAATGTATGTGTCCGTGGAAGGCACGTAGGCTTCCGGCTGGTAGTAGTCGTAGTACGACACAAAATACTCCACTGCGTTCTCAGGGAACATCTCCTTGAATTCTCCGTAAAGCTGCGCCGCAAGCGTCTTGTTGTGGGCGATGACCAGCGTCGGCTTCTGCAATTCCTGAATGACATTCGCCATCGTAAATGTCTTGCCGGACCGTTTATAGACCACATTCCCATCTTCTTCTGCTTTCACATATAAGACATAACTTCCAT
>CAJUOE010000067.1 GCA_910587895.1 uncultured Lachnospiraceae bacterium | reverse complement strand
CCATACTATCCTGCCAGAGTCTGGGATAAGCTGCTCCGTGCAAATCTTTATGAACGTGCTTTTTCCTGCCCCGTTCTGACCGACAATCCCGATATGCTCGCCTTTGTTCAACGTAAAATCTGCGTTTTTAAACAGATAATTTTCTCCAAAAGAATGTGTTAATCCCGTAACTTCTAATAAACTCATAATCATTGTCCTCTCTTTTTACTGTCTGATTTTTCAAAATGGGCAAAAAAACCTGCTAACAAAAGTCAAGACTTTTTAGCAGGTTTTTTAATGAATTTTTTGTGTGAAATTTTTCCACGACTATTAGACCGGTGGAAAATCCGGTCTGTCGCATTCTCTGTTTTGGTTCTTTTTAGTTCTGGTATACTTCCATTACACGTGCATAATAAATCCTAAGAAATTTATTTAATCCTGCTATCTTAGCTGCACGTTTTGATTTCCCTTCTTTTTCTTTCTTCAAGATAAATCTATACACTGCCGCGTCTTCTGGCTCTTTATGTGTTTTCAGGCATCTCATCACTTCATATCCAATCTTACGTAGACTGGAAGATCCTCTCTTAGATATTTTTCGCTCTGTTCCAATGAACTGCCCTGATTGATATGGCGGCGCATCAATTCCTGCGTGGGCTATTAAAGCTTTTCCACTATGGAATCTCCTTACATCCCCAATCTCTGCGATCAATTTAGGCGCAAGGACATTTCCAACACCTCCCATTGCCCTGACAACCGGATATTCCGGCAGACTCTTGGCCAATGCCTGCATCTGTGTTAGAATAGTCATCAGAGTGTTATCGACTTCTCGTAACACCCGTACTGCCTCCTGTACCAGCATTTTGGTCGATGGGGTATCGGAGGGTACTGTGGGGATGCCTTCTTTTGCCAGTGCATAGATCTTGACGGCTTTATCCTGGCTCTGGTGGTATCCCTTCTCTTTTGCCCATTTTAAATAACTCTTTATAAACTGTTCCTCCGATTTCTTCGTGATATTGTCATAATGCCAGTATTCTTCCGCAAAATCCCCCAGTTTATCTTTCCCATTTGTTTCATTCCAGCCTTTCAGCAGCGTTTTGATCCCAGGCATCGTATAGTCCAGAAGATGAGTCAGTTCCAACACGCTTTCCACACGCATCCGCATATAGTGACGGTACTGCCTTCCCAAAAGCTTCAGCTCCGCATAGACGCTTTCTTCTGCCTCATAGTTCTTCAGCCTGTACCAATGGTCAATCCCATAGTTAGAGATTGTAATGGCATCCTGCTTATCTGTTTTCACACGCCTTAGTCCCTGACAACGGTATTCCTTCATTTCAAATGGATTGACCACTGCCACAAACAGCCCCTTTTCTTTCAGATAGCATAATACAGGCAAATGGTAGATCCCGGTGGCTTCCATAACTACACGAACATCATCATTCAGACGCAGCAGCATGGAAGTCAGTTCGGACAGTTCTTTCTCCACATGACAGACTTCAAAAGGCCTGCTCACAACCTCACCATAAGGCTTCAAGAT
>CAJUOE010000066.1 GCA_910587895.1 uncultured Lachnospiraceae bacterium | reverse complement strand
TTTATACAAAGGAGAAAACTATGGGAAGACATGGAGAAAACATCAGACACCGGAAAAATGACAACAGATGGGAAGGACGCTACAAGGTATATGACGAGGTTTATCTTGATGGAATGATGCAGATGACAAGATATCTGTTTAAATTGATTGCCCGTAATACAGAAGATCCCTTTGCGGTTATTTCAGAGTACATGAGAAGTGATTATCGGAAATACATGGATATGGGAAATCCGCTTTACCTGAATAAGACGCCGAAACAGATTCTGGGAAATATGGGAATTAAGGTGGAAAATACATTTGAAATCAGTGAAACGTATGATGAGTTAATATTGGCATGGATGGCAGACGTTTATACTTATCTTCAATGGAAATATAATCTTCCGTCAGAAGAAATCGTGGGAAAGGTGGAGCCGGAGCAGCTTTATCATAAATATTCTCCGCTCCATGAGGCGTCGTTGCCAAATTGCGTGGAGAAAATTGTGAAGATTTATCAGTTGTGAAGGAGCATTATAGTAAGCGAACTGCAAAGGAAATTTGTTTTAGAATAGTTATGTCTATAGAGAGCTTTAAAACAATAATCTATTAATGGGAAATTGTAAGATACTTGTAAAAAGCATAGAATCTGATATAATAGGAATATCAATATGAAAGAAGGTGGCAATATATGAGTGAAAGAGAGCAGGCAAAACAGATTATTGATCAGCTTCCAGAATACAAGATAACAAAGATTTTATATTTGTTAAAGGGCATACAAATTGATGATGAAATAGAAGATGAAATATTTTGTGAGAATTTAGCGGAAAGATATTTAAATAATCCAGACCGTGAATTAATTTCTTTTGAAGATGCTATAGAGGAAGCGGGGTTAACGATGGATGACTTACAAAATTAGCATTGATAAAAAGGCTCAAAAATTTATTTTGAAACAACCAAAAAGCAAACGGGATTTAATTTATAAAGCAATTTATAATTTGCCGTCCGGGGACACAAGACCTTTGGAAGGACATAAAGGCTTGAATCGTTTGCGAGTTGGCGATTATCGGATAATCTATATGATAGATAATGGGAAATTGGTTGTTTGTGTTGTAGATGCTGGGAATCGTGGAGATATATACAAAAGATATTAAATATTGTTGAATAAATGGAGCAAAAGGGCTTTTTATACTACAAAAAGTATGGAAAGTCTTTTTCTGTTTGTGTTACAATAGGAGTGCGATAGTTTACTAGCCCAAATAGCTTTGTGGGGAAGTTGATTCAGGAGAGAAACAAAGATATAACGCAGAGCTTTGAAACTTTAAATGCAAGGTGGCTGCCCGCCATTCGTAGAGCGAATTTTCATGTGGCAATATCCGTTAGGAAAGAGGATAATAGGGAAATATTATAGTAAGCGAGCTGGGGCATTTGGAATTTGGAGGAACAGATGGAAATAATAAAAGTATTTCACGGTTCAGACCATATCATAAAATCTCCCTTGTATCTTGGAGGGAAAGAGGACAACGATTATGGAAATGGGTTTTATGTAACGGAACATGAAGGTCGGGCAAAAAGCTGGGCTGCACTAAATGGGAATTCGCAAAATGCTATTGTGAATGAATATGAGCTGGATTTGCAGGGGATTCGGGTTTTGGACTTGAATGATTGTGGCGTATTGGCGTGGATTGCAGAAGTAGTTTCCCATAAAAAGAAGAGGATTCGGCGGCAAGGCGGGAAGTAGGTATGAACAACGTGGCATATGACGAGGTTTATCTTGATGGAATGATGCAGATGACAAGATATCTGTTTAAATTGATTGCCCGTAATACAGAAGATCCCTTTGCGGTTATTTCAGGAATACATGAGAAGTGATTATCGGAAATACATGGATATGGGAAATCCGCTTTACCTGAATAAGACGCCGAAACAGATTTTGGGAAATATGGGAATTAAGGTAGAAAATACATTTGAAATCAGTGAAACATATGATGAGTTCATATTGGCATGGATGGCAGACGTATATATTTATCTTCAATGGAAATATAATCTTCCGTCAGAAGAAATCGTGGGAAAGGTGGAGCAAGAGCAGCTTTATCATAAATATTCTCCGCTCCATGAGGCGTCGTTGCCAAATTGCGTGGAGAAAATGGTGAAGATTTATCAGCTATAAAGTTATGTATGCTTTGATGCAGGAATGTTTTATAAAATATGGAGAGCGTGATAAAATGGATAAAGATTCTTTTTCGTTTGTTATTTACATGATTCATGCATGTGCAGACGCATGGAACAAGAAACCTGCGGAGGTTTATAAGATATTTCAAAGTAAGGGGTGTATTGGCGGTTTTTTAGTGCCAAATTATGATGTTTTGCATACACAAGGCACAGCATATATAATCGAAGACATACAGGAATATCTGAGAGTGAGGGGGACGGTAATATGAAAGTATATCATGGCTCAATTGAATATGTGAAAGAACCGGATGTGCTTCATTCGTATAGATCGCTTGATTTTGGTAAGGGATTTTATGTGACTACTGTTAAGGAGCAGGCTGAGAGATGGGCAAGGCGTAAGGCAGATATATATGATAAAAATACGGGTATTGTCAGTGTATATGAGATGCAGGAAGATATGAAAGATTTGGCTATCAAGATATTTGGTGAAAATTTATATGATTGGATTGATTTTGTATGTGATTGTAGAGATGGTAAACGAATTTATCAAAAATACGATGTAATATTTGGAAAAGTAGCAAATGATAAGGTATTTCGGGTTGTAGATATGTATCATTCTGGAATCTGGGATAAAGAACGTGCCATAAGTGAGATTAAAGTATATAAAACATATGACCAGATTGCATTTATTACGCAAAGAGCGATAGAACGGCTGTTGAGAACAGAATCGTGTTATGAGGTATAAAGATGGATGGAAAAAAATTGGAAAATATTTACAGAGAGAATCTTGAAGAAAGAATTATGGCATATTTGACGGAAATAGAAAATATTTCTTATGAAAAGTCAATGGAAATATATTATGGTAGCAGGCTTGCAGAGAAGATTCAAGATGGAAAGGAAGGAATCCAGTATTTGGACTATAAGGTGCTTGTAGATATCCTTAAAGAAACAGAACCAGAATTGTGGGGGAAACTTTGAACATATGGAAGGGATAAAAAGTCATGAAACTTTTAAAGCGTGATATTTTCCAGAAAATATTGACATATAAACAGAAAAACCGGGGAGTTTTATGCATCACATTCTTGTTATTGACAGCCATGACGGCTGCCTGCGGGACAGGGCGAGCGGATTTACAGGAAACGCTGAACAAAGGAACGTTCCATTCAGGAGTAGCTATAATAGGGAAAGAAATATCTGAAAATTGCATAAAGAGTTCGAATGGAAAAGAGGGCATTGCCGATAAAGAGGGAAGTCCTGAAGTCTCCAACAAGGAAGGGGAGATGGGAGAGAGTAAAGAAACTTCTGTTATCACTAATAAAAGTTTAGCGATAGAACAGATCCGGGAAATGGATGCAGGAACTATTCTGGATGTTTCACAGATAGAAGGTAAAAACACGGATTTGCTGTTTTACAGTGAGGAATTGGACACCAAAGTACAGGAACGGATTCTGGGAATTTCCTATCAGGAAAACGACAATATTTCCATGGAGGAGCTGCGCTATCTGCGCGTCCTGCATATGGGAATTGACGGGCAGACGCATATCGGGGAGCTGCTTGTCAATCAGTCCATCGCGGATGAGGTTCTGGAAATTATGCGTGAGCTCTATGAGAATGATTATGTGATTGAGAAAATGGTGCTGGTGGATGCGTATGGAGCGGATGATGAGCTCTCCATGGAGGATAACAATACGTCTGCCTTTAACTATCGGGAAATTGCGGGCAGCAGCCGCATGTCGCGCCACAGCCTGGGGCTTGCCATCGACATCAATCCAAAGTATAATCCTTATGTGAAACACAAAAGCAGCGGCGAGACTGTGATCAGCCCCAACAATGCGGCGGAATATGCAGACCGCAGCGGCGAATTTGCCTATAAGATTGATGAGGACGACCTGTGTTACCGGCTGTTTACGGAACATGGATTTACCTGGGGCGGGAGCTGGAATTCAGTCAAAGATTACCAGCATTTTGAAAAGTAATTGTGCCAAAGAGGGAAAAGTTTGCTATACTGTAAATTGAGATATCAGAATGGAGGAAATCATATGCAGATTTATATGCCAACGAACGTATACAGTGAAAGAAACTGTGTGAAAAATCATAGCAAGGAACTTGCATCCCTGGGGGAAAAGGCGATGCTTGTGACCGGGAAACATTCTTCCCGCATCAACGGTTCCCTGGAGGATGTGGAACATGCCTTGCAGGAAGAAGGATGCGCGTATGTCATCTTTGATGCGATAGAGGAAAATCCTTCGATTGAGACGGTAATGAAGGCGCGGGAACTGGGCGTTCGGGAAGGCGTGGACTTTGTTGTGGGAATCGGCGGGGGTTCGCCTATGGATGCGGCGAAAGCGATTGCCTTAATGATTGCCAATCCGAAAGAGGATGCGGGCATCTTATATGAGAAACGGGATCTTTCGGCCCTTCCCGTTGCGGAAGTTCCGACAACCGCGGGAACGGGCTCTGAGGTGACGCCTTATGCAATTCTGACGATTCATGAACGCAGGACGAAACAGAGCATCAGTTACCGAATTTACCCGGAGCTTGCCTTGATTGACAGTAAGTATTTGAAGACGGAGCATCTAAGCACCTTGATTGATACGACGGTGGATGCGCTGGCACATCTTTTGGAGAGCTATCTGAATACGAATGCCAATTCTTATAACCGGATGTATGCGGAGAAAGGACTTAGCCTGTTTGGCGGGATTAAGGACGAGCTGCTTGAGTGCAAACGTCTTGGAAAGGAGCCGCAGGAGACCCTGGCGGATGCGGTATTTGATGATTTGATGCAGATAGCGGCAACCGCGGGCATGGCGATTACCCACACAGGCACTTCCCTGCCGCATGGGCTCAGTTATGCGTTGACCTATGAAATGGGCGTACCCCATGGCAAGGCTGTGGGAATCTTCCTGCCGGGATTTTTGGAGCATTATCAGGCGAAAGAGGAGGTACAGGAGGCGCTTGCACGGATGGGCTTTGAAAATGTGGAGCGTTTTACAGCCTATCTGGACGAACTGCTTGGAAAGGTAGAAATATCAGAAGAGCTGTGGCAAAAAGATGTGGATGTGATTATGGGCAATCAGGCGAAACTGAGGAATTATCCGTTTAAGATGGACAAAGAAACTTTGTACCGGTTCCGCAGATAAAGAGGAAATATCATGAATCGCAATTACCAAAAAGAGATGGAGCATGTCATACAGAAATTACAGGAAGAACATTCCGTGCCAACGCTGCTTTTGCATAGCTGCTGTGCGCCTTGCAGCAGTTACGTACTGGAATATCTGTCGAGATATTTTCGAATAACCGTGTACTATTATAATCCCAATATCTACCCTCCGGAGGAGTATTGGAAACGCGTGGAGGAACAGAGAAATTTTATCCGGCGTTTTTCGGAACACGCCATGGAGAAACAGGCAGACAGGAATCAACAGTTAGCGGGCGATGATTGGCAGGGGCAGCAGGAAACTGCCCCGGCTTTCCATACGATTGATTTTGCGGAGGGCAGGTTTGAGCAGGACAGGTTTTACGAGCTTGTAAAGGGGCTTGAGCATGTACCCGAGGGCGGCGAGCGGTGTTTCCTTTGTTATGAGATGCGCCTGCGGGAGGCGGCAAAATATGCCAGGCAGCAGAACATGGATTACTTTACGACGACGTTGTCCATCAGCCCCTTAAAAAATGCACAGAAATTAAATGAAATTGGAGAAAAGTTAGCAAAAGAGTATGGCGTTGCCTATCTATGTTCTGATTTCAAGAAGAAGGAAGGCTACAAGCGTTCCGTGGAACTTTCGAAAGAATATGGCATGTACCGCCAGGACTACTGCGGCTGCGTGTTTTCAAAAAGAGATTAGGAGGAAGGCAAATGCGCAGCATTTCTGAAATGCCTTCCTCCGACCTGGCAGGTGACGCAAAGCGTCGCGTGCCGATACCGAGTGAAAAGGAGGAAAGATATGGCTCAGTTATGGGGAGGACGCTTTACGAAAGAGACAGACCAGCTCGTCTATAATTTCAACGCGTCCATATCATTTGACAAGAAATTTTACCGGCAGGACATGGAGGGCAGCATTGCCCATGTAAAAATGCTGGGGAAACAGGGAATTTTGACAGAGCAGGAGCAGGAAGAGCTTGTGAAAGCAGTCAAGGAAATCCTGCATGAGGTGGAGAGCGGGAAACTTGAGATTTCCCATGAGTATGAGGATATTCACAGCTTTGTCGAGGCGACATTGATTGACCGCCTGGGCGACACCGGCAAGAAACTGCACACCGGCAGGAGCC
>CAJUOE010000065.1 GCA_910587895.1 uncultured Lachnospiraceae bacterium | reverse complement strand
TAAAGAACTGACCGTTCTCGATCTCCTTTTTCGCCTCACTATAGCTGTGGTAATCATCATAGCCGCTCCGCTCTAATCCGTGCAGCCCGCGGATCTTATCGATATCTTCCTTCTTTGCCGAAACCATCAAAACCGGTGCATTCTTCACCTCGCGGATACGGCGGCAAATTTCAAACCCGTCCGTCCCCGGAAGCATTAAATCCAGGATAAACAGGTCAAAATCCTCCTTTAACGACCGCTCCAGCCCCACAGCCCCGTCATTTTCAATCTCAACCTCAAAGCCGCTTAACTCCAGATAATCCTTTTCCAATTCGGCAATCGTTTCTTCATCTTCAATAATCAGTATTCTGCTCATTCCTGCACTACCTCCTGATATTTTCTGAGGACAAAATGAATTTCTGTGCCGATCCCTTCCTTGCTGGTCGCCCAGATTTTTCCTCCGTGGTCCTCAATAATTTTTTTTACAATAGAAAGACCTATGCCGCTTCCGCCCTTCGCCGAATTTCTTGAAGAATCTGCCCGGAAAAAGCGTTCAAAAATATTCGGAAGATCTTTGGGCGCGATACCCTTTCCATTGTCTTCAATCTCTACCTCAATAAAATCGCCCACATCTTTAATGCGGATATTGATAATGCCCTTTTTCTTATCCAGATATTTCACGGAATTGCCGATAATATTATTCACTACCCGTTTCATCTGCTCTGCGTCGGCAATCACTACAACAGAATCATCGACATAGTTAAAATACCCCAGTTCAATTCCCTTCGACTCCATCTCCAGCCCGACTTCCTCGACACAGTCCCTGAAATACTGCGAAACATTAATCTTGGAATACGTATAGGGAATCTTATTCGTATCAATCTTGGAATAGAAAGTCAGTTCATCAATCAGGCGATCCATATCATTAGCTTTATTATAGATGGTTCGGATATATTTGTCCAGCCGCTCCGGGGAAGAAGCCACACCGTCCATAATCCCCTCGGCATAACCCTTGATTGCCGTAATCGGAGTTTTTAAATCATGGGCAATATTGCTGATCAACTCTTTATTTTCCCGGTCATACTGCACCTTTTCTTCCTGCGATTCCTTAAGGCGAATCCTCATCTCTTCAAAATCCTGGCAGAGTTTTCCGATCTCGTCTTCATTCTCCACTTCCAGGGTAAAATCCAGATTTCCGTTGTTGCGGTTTTCAAGTCCCACAGTTTCCCGCGCCATATATAATCTGGTGTCTGCACCTTCACCACCTTCCCCTGCTATTACTCAATCAGGCTCATTCTGCGGCCCTCCTGTTCCAGTCTGCCACTGCTTGTGCATATCCATCCTCCGAAACAACAAATTCTCCGTCTTCTCTGCAAAATCGAGTGTGATACTGCTTGCCTGTATTTGCCCCACATTTTTTGCATTTGACCACATGCCCGCGCTTTTTCATTCCGATTCACTGTCCTCTGTCAGAGCATACAAACGGTGGACCGCCCCCATAACGGTGTTCCATTCCAGATCAGCCGCATAGGAAAATTTCCTGCGGTAAGCGGACCAAAGCGCCTGCATCGCATGGCTGTTTTCTACTTCGGAAAACACTTCCTTCGCTTCTTTCAAACACCCCTCGGTCCCGCGCTTGCGGGCGGTAGCAAGGAGCGCGTGGCGGAGAATATCGGAATCCAGCGATCTTCCATGAAGCTGTTCCAGAATGTAGAGGTCATAAAAATCCCTCATACGGGTGTTTGTTATGGTCCGGGCAATCATTGTTTCCAGCTTTTCCGCAAGTACGGTTTCCAGATTGTACGCCCAAATATCAATGGAGCGTTCCTCCAGCATAAGCCGGAACCTGTACCGGACTGCCCTCGGCGTAATCACATCCCCGGTAGAAATATCAATTTTCAGCGGCGTCACCACCCCGTCAAAGACAGTGGCCATGCTGACCCGAATCCCCGGATACTCGGCCTCGTCCATGATTTCCGAAATGCTTTTCACCTGGAACTCCACACCGTCCTCAATGGGGACTGCTATGATAGAGGACATCAGATTTTCAATGTCCTCCACATTCACGCTGGCCCCTCTGACGGTTGCGTCTAAATCCATTGTAGACCGGGCATCCAACCCTACCATTGCGGCAACCAGCATCCCGCCTTTCAAAATAAAGTTATCCCGATATTCAGAAAGGGAAATACGTTCCAGGAAACGCTCCATCATATAGTTCCGCATCAAAATCTGTGCGTCCGCCGATTTCTCCTTTGCGAGATTGCGGATCAAATCTTTCAGCTGCCTTGCTGTCTTTATCATAATAGCACCTCCAAATACTGCCGCAAAATTTTTTCAACCCGGAACAGCCCTGCATACTGCATCAGCCTCCGCAGGTTTTTCTCTTTCCTGCGGGCGTACATTTTGAGCGCCCCTTGAAATGTCTGCATCTCAATGCTGCTCCGGCAGCGAAGCAGGTCGCAGATGGTCCGCTCCATATCATAAGCCGGAACCGTATGCCCGAAAGGGGTTTGAGCCGTACTCTTTCCGACGTCATGCAGCTCCGGTTTTATGGTGTAGACCAAAATCCCGTCCGCTTTCAATCTGGTCGTGCTGTATCCCCGTCTGACGGTAATGGAATAGGGGGAAGGCTCCCGGTCGGTCAGATCATGGAAAAACAGCGCCGTTTCATGAGAAAAAATCCCCTGGCTGCATCGTAAATGGAGCAGGTACATCCCATCGACCCAGGCATCCGGCGATACATAAACCCCATGTGCCGCCTGTTCCAATTCTTTTTCCTTCACATAGTTGTAAAAAACGGATTTTGGAATTCCCCGTTTCACCACCTCTGATGTTTGGAGCATACCGTGTTGTCCCTCTAAAATCGTGTCCAGCTGTTCAAACTGTGTCATGCCCTCACTTCCTTTCGTGCTACCATTATACACGATTGAAGCACGAAAGTAAATAGCGTCAAAAAGGAAAAAGCGGAGGAAGGCGCGGCGAAGAATGTTTAAACGGCGTCACATTGCAAAAAATCGAATCTATCCTCAAGAGGCTGAAAAGTCTGTTGACAGAAATTGCCGTCGTGGATTACAATGCCGCATAACAGCAAAACCGCC
>CAJUOE010000064.1 GCA_910587895.1 uncultured Lachnospiraceae bacterium | reverse complement strand
CTCTTATTTTTAACACTCACTTCAAGTAACGCGTGGGATCTTAGCTCAGCTGGGAGAGCATCTGCCTTACAAGCAGAGGGTCACAGGTTCGAGCCCTGTAGGTCCCATTTGTGCCGGCGTGGCGGAACTGGCAGACGCGCAGGACTTAAAATCCTGTGGTGGCGACATCGTACCGGTTCGATTCCGGTCGCCGGCATCAAAAAGACTTAACTTATAAAAATAAGAGTTAAGTCTTTTTTTCTATTGTCAGGACAGGGTTTTGACGATATAATAAAACAAGGTGTTTACACGTACAAAATAAGGAGATTATATTATGGCAAAAGTAGGAATTGTAATGGGCAGTGATTCGGATATGCCCATCATGGCGAAGGCGGCAGATATTTTGGAGGAATTGGGCATTGAGTATGAGATGACAATTATTTCAGCTCATAGGGAGCCGGATGTATTTTTTGAATATGCCAGGTCGGCAGAAGATAAGGGCTTTAAGGTGATTATAGCGGGCGCCGGAATGGCAGCGCATTTACCGGGAATGTGCGCAGCAATTTTCCCGATGCCGGTAATTGGAATTCCCATGCACACAACCTCTTTAGGAGGAAGAGATTCCCTGTATTCTATCGTGCAGATGCCGTCGGGAATACCGGTTGCCACAGTTGCGATAAATGGAGGAGCCAATGCGGGACTTCTTGCAGCGAAGATTCTTGCTACTTCGGATGAGAAAGTGCTTGCCAGATTAAAGGAGTATTCCACGAAATTAAAAGAGCAGGTGGAAGCGAAAGACGCGCATCTTCAGGAAGTTGGCTACAAAAATTACTAGGAGGAAGGCAAATGCGAAGCATTTCTTGAATGCCTTCCGACGACTTGGCAGGTGACGCAAAGCGTCGCGTGCCGTTACCTTAGAAGGAGGAAAATATGGATTATAAAAATGCAGGCGTTGATATTGAGGCTGGATATAAGTCTGTGGAGCTGATGAAAAAGCATGTGCAACAGACCATGCGGCCGGAGGTTTTGACAAATCTGGGAGGTTTTTCAGGCGCATTTTCCATGGAGAAAATGAAAGATATGGAAAAGCCCACCCTGGTTTCCGGCACGGACGGAGTGGGAACCAAGTTGAAACTGGCATTTTTACTGGACAAACATGATACGATTGGAATTGACTGTGTGGCAATGTGCGTCAATGATATTGCATGTGCAGGCGGAGAACCGTTATTTTTCCTGGATTATATTGCCTGTGGCAAAAATTACCCGGAGAAAATCGCAGAGATTGTCAGCGGCGTGGCAGAGGGCTGCATCCAGAGCAATGCAGCGTTAATCGGCGGTGAAACTGCAGAAATGCCCGGATTTTACCCGGAGGATGAATATGACCTGGCCGGATTTGCGGTAGGAGTGGTAGATGAGAAGGACATTATTACCGGGGCAGACCTGAAAGCGGGGGATGTGTTGATTGGCATGGCAAGCAGCGGCGTACACTCCAACGGATTTTCGCTTGTACGCAAGATTTTTAAGATGGATAAAGAGACGTTAAATACATATTATGATGAATTAGGGAAAACGCTGGGCGAGGCTTTGCTTGCCCCTACAAAAATATATGTAAAAGCCTTGCGTTCGGTTAAGGAAAACGGTATCAGGATTAAGGCATGCAGCCATATTACGGGCGGCGGATTTTATGAAAATGTTCCGCGTATGCTCCCGGATGGAAAACATGCGGTGATTGAGAAAGACAGCTATGAAGTCCCGGCAATTTTTAAGATGATGGCGCGGGAAGGCAAGGTAGAAGAGAAGATGATGTACAATACCTACAATATGGGAATTGGAATGGTGCTGGCGGTGGATGCCGCGGATGTTACGAAGACTTTGGAGGCTGTCAGAGCAGCAGGCGAGACGGCTTATGTAATTGGTAAAGTGGAAGATGGAGAAAAAGGAGTTACATTATGTTAAGGGTTGTCGTCTGCGTATCCGGCGGAGGAACGAATTTGCAGGCGATTCTGGACGCGATAGATAATCATACAATTACCAATACAGAGATTGTTGCGGTAGTCAGCAATAATGCGGGCGCTTATGCGCTTGAGCGGGCAAAAGAACATGGAATTGAGGGCGTCTGCGTATCGCCGAAACAATTTGAGAATCGTGAAAAGTTTAATGAATATTTTCTAGAAAAAATAGACAGTTATCAGCCGGATTTGATTGTACTGGCCGGATTTTTGGTAGTGATACCGGAAACGATGATACAGAAGTATCGTAATCGCATTATCAATATCCATCCGTCGTTGATTCCATCATTTTGCGGGACAGGCTATTATGGACTGAAAGTTCATGAGGGAGCGCTGGCGCGCGGCGTTAAGGTGACCGGAGCGACCGTGCATTTCGTGGACGAGGGAACCGATACGGGTCCGATTATCCTGCAGCAGCCGGTTATGGTTGAGGCGGACGATACGCCGCAGGTTTTGCAGAGACGCGTGATGGAACAGGCAGAGTGGAAGATTCTGCCCGAGGCAATTGATTTGATTGCAGCCGGCAGGGTGAAGGTCTCGGATGGAAAAGTTATCATTTCTGAAAATAGATAGAACGATGTGTGGATAAAAAGTCTCTTGCAGACAATGGCAGTGGAAAGGAGAACAGGATGAAAGTATTGATTGTAGGGAGCGGCGGACGTGAACATGCAATTGCCATGAGCGCGGCAAAAAGCCCTAAGGTAGATAAAATTTATTGCGCGCCGGGAAATGCAGGAATCGGACAGATTGCAGAATGTGTGGCGAT
>CAJUOE010000063.1 GCA_910587895.1 uncultured Lachnospiraceae bacterium | reverse complement strand
TCCCCTCTTCCTCTTTTTGCACATACATTTTTATAGCCCCTGCCATCTTTCCGTTTATTTGTCATCCAGCTTCAGCACGCTCATAAAAGCTTTCTGGGGGACTTCCACGTTCCCGACCTGCCGCCCGTATGTTTCAGCTGCTCAAAATCCGCCTCGATATCCTGTCCAATCGGTTTCATGGTTCTGAAATCCATGGGCGTACCCTCTACCGGAGCAATCTCACCGGTCGGAATGGATTTGGAATCGCGTACCGGATTGTAGGATTCTGCCAGAATCTGTAATTTCTGGTTCATCGCAGAACCGCTGTCATGGCCGCCAAGGTTGAAATACGAATGGTTTGTAAAGTTCATGACCGTAGTCTTATCTGCCTCTCCGCGATAACTGATTTCCACTGCATCCTCATCCGTCAGCGTATATGTAACTTCCACTTTGAGGTTGCCGGGAAATCCCTGCTCTTCCTCTGTGCTGAGATGGTAAAACGTAATGCTGTTGCCGGTCTGCTCTTTTACTTCCCAGACTACGCGGTCAAAACCGTTCGGACCGCTGTGAAGGTTATTCTCGTTCTCATTTGCCGGGATCTTGCACAGCTTGCCGTCAATCATCATCTGCGCCTTGTCGATACGGTTGCCATTTCTTCCGATGGTTGCGCCAAAATAACAGGTGTGGCTGTCATACTCTGCCGCATCGTCATAGCCCAGCACCACGTCGCGTACCACGCCGTCTTTATCCGGAATCAGCACGGACACCAGCGTTGCGCCATGGTCAGACAGCTTGATAACTGTGTGCCTGCTGTTCTCCAATGTGTACAGAGATGCCTTTTCCCCACGTTGATTTGTTCCAAATGATAATGTCTCCATTGCCTTGTTACCTCCTTTTGTTCCCTTTGTAAATAAAATCACTGCAATTGATTCTATCTCAATTTTATACTGTTGTCCGGATAATTACAAGACATTTTTCTACGCCCCGATCAGCTTATCGACCTTTAAAATATGGTTGGACAGCCAGCTGAAGAGAAACTCCATCAATTCCTCCAGATACTCCTGCTGATTGTCGTCCACCTGTTCCAAATCCAGGTTATCCAGTTTTGCCACAAATGCCTCGTGCTGTTTCTTCTGTGGCTCCAGGCCCGAATATTGAATCTTCTCCATGTACTCCTCTTCGTCTTTAAAATGTTCCTTCGTGTATTCCCGCAATTCATTCAAAATACCGACAATCTCATCGTATTTATCGTGCAGCAGCTCTGCCTTGACGAGCTCATTCGCCCTTCCGATAATCTCAAACAATTTCTGATGCTGTTCGTCCACAAATTCAATTCCTGTCCGGTATTCCTCCGTAAATGCACACGGTTTCTCCTTCTCATGCCATTCTTTTGCCGGAGGCATTTTTCCAATCAGGATGTCGCTTCCCAAAATATGATGGTACAGCCAGCGCGTCAGGTATCGCATTAACTCCTCCAGCGTTTCCTGCTGGTCTGCCTCATTTCCTATGGCAGAGACATCCAAATCCGCTATTTTCTGGCAAAATGCTTTGTGTTCTTTTTTCTGTATCTCCAGTTCCGGGTCATGAATGGATTCCATATAAGATTCTTCATTCACAAAATGTTCTTCCGTATACCGTTTCAATTCTGCCAGAATCTTCCGAATCTCCCGGTATTTATCCTTTAACCTGTCATTGTGGAGCAATTCAAAAATCTCATTGATTAACCGAAATAACTTCTTATGCTCCCTGTCAATCTCCGGAATCCCGGTCAGGCAATCTTCTGTAAACTGATACATCGCTTCGCCTCCTTACGCTATTTTTTTACTTTCACACGTATGGTTCTGGAGAAAGCGCCTTCCACCCTCTTCTTATTCTCCATGTAATAAGGACGTACTTTCACATACAAGGTCTTCACATTCTTCTTTGCCCGGATGGTCGTTTTCACCAGCTTTGCCTTTTTCAAGGTCTTCACCGCCTTAAATCCTTTGTTCTTCTTCGTGGAAGTATATACCCTGTAGCCGCTTGCACCTTTAATCTTCTTCCAGGAAACCGTGATTTTCCTGCCCTTTGCAGACTTCACTTTGACGTTCGGGCGTGCAAGAACTTTCACCTTCGCATACGTCGTGCTTATTGCACTATTGTATGCCGGATCCTGCGCTTTGGCAAGCACTTTATAATAATATGTCTTTGACGCCGTCGTTTTTTTGTCTACAAAACCTGTCGTCCTGGTTTCTCCAATACTTGTGTATCCGCTTCCCGGTTTTGTGGAACGGAAAATATTGTAGCTTACGGCTCCTTTTACGCTGCCAAAGCTGATTTTTACATACTTGCCTGTGGACTGCTGCACAGCCTTTACGGTTCCAACCATTTCAAGCGCTGCAGGCGGATTCTGCTGCGGTAAATCTTCTGTCTTATCTGATCCGCCCGATCCATTCGGATCATTGGGCGTATTTGGTGTATTCGGATCATTGGGCGTATTTGGTGTATTCGGATCATTGGGCGTATTTGGTGTATTCGGATCATTCGGGTCATTTGGATCTTCCGGCTTGTTCGGGTCGTCCGGATTATTCGGTTTATTCGGATCGTCCGGATTCTCCGGGTCATTTGGATCTTCCGGCTTATTCGGGTCATTTGGATCTTCCGGCTTGTTCGGGTCGTCCGGATTATTCGGTTTATTCGGATCGTCCGGATTCTCCGGCTCTTTTGCCTGTAGAGCGTCAATTGCTGCCTGCAAGGCTGCCACAGCCGCCGTCACTTCCGACTCCTCGGTTACGGTATCCGCCGCCTTACGCGCTGCCTTGACCGCCGCCTGCAGGGCGGCGTAGCTTTCTGCCGTATAATAACTCTCATTGATCAATTTTGTCTCCAGAATCTTATTCTTTATGGGCCTTGGATTTGCAATCTCGCCTCTTAAGATTTTAACATCACGCTCCGTAAAAGCATAATTGTAAATCGAAATATCATCCAGCAGGCCCTGATAATATTCACCGGCTCCCCAGTTTGCCTTTCCAATCTGAAGGATGCTGCTTTCACCCAGAATTTCTTTCAGGCTGCCGCTGTTTTTTGTTTCTTTTGCAAGCGCGCCATTTACATATACTTTCACCGTATTTGCGCCGTATACGACCACAATATGATTCCAGCCAGTTGGGCAAGCCGCCTCCGGGGAATCCTGCCTTCCGTTCAGATACCGCTCTGCCTTGACTTTTCCGCCATTTTCCAGGATGCCAAGATAGTATTCATTGCCGAATTTTTGCACATCTGCATTTGGCGCGGCATAAAACGCCCAGTTTGTCTCTGCCCGCCCCGCTTTGCTGTAATAGGACACCGTCAATTCCTCGCTGCCGCTCAGAAGGGAAAAACCATCCTCTTTTGTAACGTTCAGCCACACGCTGCCTGTTCCATCCAGGGACAATACTTTTCCCCTTTCCGCGTCGTTTGCAAAGACGGGTGTGCCGTTTGCCTGAATTGCCACGCCGACGCCCTTTAAGCTGTTGCTCTCCTCATCACAGGAAATTTCTCCCAGAACCGCCTCTGCATCCATCGCCATCTCACGGTAAATCTCCTCCGCATTTACGAGAACCTCCAGATTGGTGACAAGTTTCTGTTCTTCCTCCGTTAAGCTTTCATACATTTCACGCGCCTGTTCAATCTTTGTATGCACGTCGATATTTGCCTGCACAAGTCCGATGAGATTGATCTGTGCAATGGCGGCCTCTATCTTTTTTATATTCAGCGCATTTCCAAGGTAAGCCTCTGCCTTCTCCTTAATCTCCTCCACGCTCAATGCCCTGCCAAAAATCGTATAATCATCGAGATAACCCGTATAATATTCACCGGCTCCCCAGTTTCCCTTTCCAATCTGAAGAACGCCGTTCTCCCCAAAAATATCTGCAAGGGCAATGCTGCTGTCAACGCTGGATTTTTCTTCACCGTTGATATAGAGTGTGTTCTTTTCCGCGGTACATACAAGAGTTACATAAATCCAGCCGGAGGTGTCAACTTCCTCTGCGGCTGCCGAATCCGGTCGCCCGCCGCTGTTTTTATACCGCTCTGACGTAATGGTTCCATCAAATTCCACCAGGCCAAGGTAATTCTCCTGATTTACCTCCTGCACATTCGCATTTGGAGCCGCAAAGAATAACCAGTTGCTGTTTCCGGATACCGGGCTTGCTGCAAAGGAAATTGTCAGTTCATTCCTTCCCTTTAGCAGGCTGCTGCCATCTCCCTTCACAACATTCAGCCATTTGCCGTTTCCATCCAGATACAATGCACCGTTGCGGATTTCAAAATCTCCTTCTGCCACAGCCTGGCCGCCGATAAATCCAGTTTCCTCATCATCAAATGTAAATGCAAGGAGATAATCAACCATCGCGGCCTCTGCCGTTTCCAAATCAGAAAGGTTCGTCACCTGGGCAAGCTCCGCCTCCACAAGAAGGTCGCAGGCCTGTCTTGCCAGAATAACTTTCCGGCTGCAATCCGGCGTCAGCTCCACCGTTCCTATTGCCTCAATTCTGGCGACCGCCTCCTGAACAGTCTCATGTTTGCCAAGTAATGCGCCTTGCGTATCACGAACCGTCTTTGCCGCTGTTTCCGCCTGTGCATTCGTCACTCCGGCGTCTGTTTCCTCATTTGCATACAGCTTTTCTGCCTCTGCCAGAGCTTTCACATAAGGCTCCCAGCTCTTTACCGTATACCTGGATTCCTGGTCTGTCGCAACTGCATCATGCAAGGCTTCATCTATGCGCATCCATGCCTGCACCTTATTCAGGCCGTTTTCTGCAGCATCTACTGCCGACTGATTTGCCTTTTCATCCGCCAGTACCGTCTGTGCCGTCTGCAATGCCGTCTGATACGTCTGCCAGCGTTTCCGCTCCTGGCTGTATTTTTCCTCTTCCTCGGCATACTGTTTGTCAACGGCATTCTGAAGCTGGCTCTTATCCACATATTTTAATGCTTCTTCTTTTACCTCGTCTTCCGTCCATGCATAAGATTGTACCTTGAAATTATCAATCATCCCCTGGAAATACTCGCCGGTTCCCCAGTTTGCCTTTCCAATCTGCCAAATGCTGTTTCCGCCAAGAATCTCATACAACGGAATGTCGTTTTCTGCCTCTGCTGCCTTCTCCCCATTGTCATATATCGTAATTTTACCTTCCGTATATACGACTGCTATGTGATGCCAGATATCCTTACGTCCTGCGCCCTCTGCTGAAACCGCGCGGCTGCCCTGGTTTTTGAAACGCTCTGCCGTAATGCTCCCATTGCTGTCCATTACGCCAATGTACTGCTCCCAGTTTAGCGTCGGACTGAGCGCATCAGGCGCCGCATACAATACCCATCCGATGCCTCCCTCTTTCTTTACCTGCAAAGATATCGTCATTTCTTTCAGCAGGCCACCAGAGACAACCGAGCTGCCGTCCGTTTTCGTCACTTTCAGAAAATCTCGCCAGCCGTCCAGACGAACCGCCTTGCCGTCACCATGATCCACCAGCGTGTAGGAGCCTTTTGCGACTGCCGTTCCCCCGCTGAATCCTGTCTCTTTATCATCAAACGTAAAATCTATCAGCGTCTCCGGCAAATTTCCTTCTGCAAACTCAGCCGCATCCGCCAAAATCTCATCTGCAGTCATGACATGGCCGGTAATTTTAAAATTGTCAATTGCTCCCTTATAATATCTGCCATCTCCCAGATTCGCTTTTCCAATCTGCATGATGGCGTCATCGTCCAGAACATCACAAATCGCATAATCCCTTGCTGCTCTTGCCATTTCTCTGCCGTTTACATATATAATCGTCTCCGTCTTTGCATATACCACGGAAACCTTATACCAGCTGTCAGCTCCCACATCCTCGCGGGTGTCTGCGGACACCTCTGAGATACTGCCATTCCTGCTGACTACTGCCGTAACGGTTCCGTCTTTCTCTTTTACGCCAAAATACGTTGCCTGCGCCTCACTCTGGTTGTTTGCATCCGGCGCCGCATAAAAGATCCAGTTCTCATTTCCGGCTGTTGGACGCGCCTCAAAAGAAATCGTAAATTCCGGCTCCCCTGCCAACACGCTCTTTCCGGTCGTCGTCACCAGCCCCTGGTACTCGCTGGTTCCGTTGAGGGATAATGCCTTTCCATTTCCATGGTTTACCTGGCTGTAATCGCCTTCCAGAGAGACATAATCGGTCTTAAACCCACTTTCATCATCAAAGGTAAACGAGGATTCCCTCTCCGTTGCCTTTTCTACCCGAAAACGCTGCGCCGGGTTATTTGAATTCCAATACGCGCCCCAGGCGTCGTTGCGCCACTGCACAATCCGGGCATTGTCCGCCGTGCTGTTATTTTCCAATGCCAGGACAAGAAAATTCAAAGATGGCACAATCCGGTATGAACCGTCATTCTCCGCCAGAAACGCAAAGCTCTGCGCCAGAGAGTCGTTCGCCGCGCCGGTACCAACCTGAGTCCCATAATCGTAATACCCATAATTTCCCTCCGCATTGCCGTTGCTGTTAAGCTGCATCCGCTTTCCGGTTGCCATATTCGTAAGCGTATACTCTCCGTCACCTTTATTTTTCACCATCCACCATTCGTCTTTTCTGGTGCCCTTCGCCGCAGAGGCAAGGTTCCCCTCCTCGTTGACCACCAGGGATTTCCCGCTGGATGCCGACAGAATGCGATAAACGCCGTCCGACAATTCCCCCTCCACAGGCTCGTCTTCTACACGTTCGCTTATGTTGGCGTATGTCAGGCTGTACCATCCCAGTTCATCCAGGCTGTCTCCTGGCGCGCCTTCGATGTATGGGCCGTTTTCAGTCGTTCCATTCTTTATCATCTGTTCTGTATTAGGCATGGTAAGCCCCTTACGGTTTACGTAATGATTATACATCTGATAATAAATGGGACGCCAGTTTCCCCTTTGGTAAGGATTTACACCTGCACACCATTCCGCCTTCCCGTCTTTGCCTTTCCGGTATTCATAACCGGTAGACGGCACATCCTGTCCAAGCTGATTATACTGTATCGTATATTCCACGGCTTTTCGAAAACGGCTGTCTGACATGTCATACAGGTTATCTCCCTGGTTCCATGCTGTCTCCATAATCACGCCGCAGAGAACCAGCCCCAATGTTGTATGCCCCTGGTCGCGCACAGATTCCTGCCACTGTACAAGCCCGCCATCTTCCTCAAACACATAGGGCATTGTATGATAAAGGGAACCATTACCCTTTCCTGTCTTGAAATAATTCAGCGCGCGCTCATAGATATCCTCCCGGTCGCAGTAAACGCCGATGGAAATCATGGAAGCCAGGTTGGCAAGCTCCCAGTTCGCCCAGTAGTTTCCAATATAAGCGTCATTATGACGGATCATAAAATCGTCATTCATCGGATAAAATACGTTCAACAAAAGATTCTGCAGCCCCTCGGTATCAAAATTAGGATGATCACGCATGATTTCCCCAATATTTGCCAGTTCATATCCCTGAAGACCAGCGGCAAGAAAGCGGTCTGCGTTTCCTCCCAGCCATTTCATCGTTGATGTCCAAGCATTGATAATCCGGCAGGCTGCCTCCCCATGCGCCTCATCGCCGCTGATTTTCCAGATGAGGGCGTTCTGGTACGCACGCCTGACGTCGATGCGCAGCTGGTTGATGTTGTCACGCCCTCCTCTTGTCACGCCCTCCAATGGACGCGGCCACCAGCCCGAATTGGAACGGCTATCCCAGCAAAGCGCATCCCAGGTCTCCTTGTTCGGGGATACGTTATTCTGCACATTCTCCCACATCTTTTCAAACCCTTCCTGGGTATGGAGCAGCCCCGGATGCCTGAAACGGCTCCCGGACGATTCAGAAACTTTCCCACTGCCTGTTTGTGATTCTTTTTCCGCCGCCTGCACTTCCAATCCCGACAGCGGCAGACTGCCGACAAACACCGTTACTGCCAGCAAAAACGACAGGCAGACAGAAATCATTCGGTTCTTTTTCCATCTTCTCTCTCTTCTCATGTTCCCTCTCCTTCTTCAACAATTTTTCAAACATATATTTTTCATTATAATATCTTTTTATTGGCAAAACAAATCCATTTCCGAGCTAAAAATGTGCAATTTCGATTCTTTTTTCTCAATTGTCAAAACAAGCTCGATTATTGTCAACTTATTTTAAATTTTAGTTGACAATCAAAAGGCATTCCTTTATAATACGAGTCAGATTAAAACATTTTACCTAAAGGAGCTATCATGAAAACACTTGCAAAAGAAATTGTAGATGGGCGCCGCCTGACACGCTCAGACGATTTGTCAATGTTTGAACATGCGGACCTCACAGCGCTTGCCCAAGGGGCAGACCTGATCCGCAAATCACTCTGCCAGAACCGCATACACTTATGTACCATTATCAATGGCCGTTCCGGCAGATGTGGCGAAGACTGCAAATTCTGCGCCCAGTCCGCGTCCAGCCGAACCGGATGCGAGACCTACGAAATGCTGGATGAAGAGACCATTTTAAAAGACTGCAAAGAGAAAGAAAGTGCAGGCGTACATTCCTATTCCATTGTCACCGCAGGACGCACAGTTGCCGGAAAAGATCTGGACAAGCTGACGGATATTTTTGAACGTTTACATAAGGAATGCAATATCCACCTGTGTTCCTCCAACGGTCTTTTGAGTTACGAGGCTTTCGTGCGCCTGAAGGCAGCCGGGGTGGAGACTTACCACGAGAATATCGAAACCTCACGGCGGAATTTTCCAAATATCTGTACCACACACACTTATGATGATAAAATAGCGAAAATCAGGCTGGCAAAAAAAGCCGGGCTTAAGGTCTGCTCCGGCGGTATCATCGGCATGGGCGAAACCTGGGAAGACCGTATGGATATGGCGGTTTCACTCTCTGAGCTTAACATATTCTCCATTCCCTTAAATGTATTGCGTCCCATTCCAGGCACGCCTTTTGGACACCTGCCGCAATTGACAGAGGATGAGATCATCCGTACCGTAGCCATGTTCCGCTATATCAACCCTACAGCCTACATCCGGATTGCAGCCGGGCGGGCATATTTTGAAGATGGTGGAAAACGCCTGTTTCAGTCCGGCGCGAATGCCGCCATCACCGGAGATATGCTGACAACTGTCGGAAATAAAATCCAGGAAGACATCCAAATGTTTACCGAAATGGGATTTGACGTTCACGATGCGAATCCCCGTACATAAAACTATATTTCATCACACGAAAGGAGCATCTCATATGCCAGTTACTTCAACAGCAACAAAACGCCCCCCATCAAAACCACGTTTCTCTACCCGACAGCTCGCCGTCATCGGCGTGATGACGGCCGTCACCTGTATCCTTGCACCGCTGTCCCTGCCGATAGGACCGGTGCCAATCTCGCTGACGAACCTTGCCATTTACTTTTCTCTTTATACGCTTGGCACGAAATTCGGCTGTGTTTCCTACCTGATTTATCTGTTGATCGGATTTATCGGCGTTCCGGTATTTTCCGGTTTCACCAGTGGTCCCGGCAAGCTCTTAGGGCCTACCGGCGGATACCTGATCGGGTTTCTTCCCATGGCATTAATTGCTGGGATTTTTATTGATAAATTTATTTCCAACCGTTTTATCTGCCTGCTGGGCATGATTGGCGGTACCGTTGTTGCCTACGCGTTCGGCACCGTCTGGCTTGCTTATCAGGCAAGCCTTGATTGGAAAGCCGCGCTGATGGCAGGCGTGATTCCCTTTATCCCCGGTGACCTGTTGAAAATGATTCTTGCCATGCTTGCAGGACCCCAGATTCGGAAACAGCTGGCTCGGGCGGGGTTGTTTGCAGGTTAATCCTGCACCAACTCCCGAACCTCTACCCGCTTTATCCTCCGCGCTGCCAGATAAGCGAAAGTGAAAAATCCCAGGCAGATGACAGCTATCGGCACAACAAATGCGGAGATGCCGAAGACCGTCTCAAAGCTGGTAAGGCCGACTCCCCGCAACAGCATCCCCAGCATCCTTCCAGAAAAGGCATAGCTGCACACGCTGCCAATTAAGGAGCCAACCACCGCCGCCGTGAGGAATCTGACGGCAAACTGCAGCCGCAGCTTTCCGGCTGTAAACCCAATCGCCTTATAGATTCCAATATCGGTGCGCTCCTGCACAAAAGCCCTGGCACATACCATGTGTACCACAATCAGCGAAAATAACAGCGAAAATGCATAGATAATTACCTGCATCGAAAAAATGACCACATCATAAGCTTCCTCCATCATTGCCTGATTCTCCCTCGCCTCAATCAGTTCCGGAAATTTCTCATTCAGCGCATCGACAATTTCTCCGGCTTTCTCATCACTCGCCAGGGAGTAACCACCCAACAGCCATTGATCATAGCCGATTCTTTTCGCTCCGTCATAAGAAATTACAAAACACCGCCCTGCATCATTCACCAACTGAACCGTGCCGGTAATCAGATATAATTTTTTCTCTCCATTCCAGCCCAATGTCACCTCATCGCCAATTTTAAGCCCGAATTCCTCCAAAAGAATCGGAGAGGCCGCAATTTCATTCTCATAAATGGGCACACGTCCCCTGAGGGCTGGCAGAACTCCCGGATCCTCAAACGTCTGCCCCATAATCTCCTCTCCTTCAAAAGAAAAATAACCGTTCACACTATAATATTTTTTATTGATCTCCGTGAAACGCGCGACCTCTTTTTCTATCCCTGAAATTTCCTGCGGCGTAAGCTTCTTTTTCGGCGAGAAATCAACTTCCGTCACCATCATGCCCATCGACTCGCTCGCTGATTTTGAATTCACTGTATTTGACAGCACATTGATGGTCATCATAAAAAATACCAGTATGGCGACAATCACAAATGTGCCGATATACCTGCGTTTTGCCGACGTAAACTGGCGAAAGGCAAGGCTTGCTGACAAAAGCCGCTTGCTGATTGGAGCCTTGATCCTGCTGTCAAAATAAATTTCTTTTTTGGCGCCCGAAATGGCGCGTACCGGAGAAACCTGATTGAGCTTTATGGTGACAAGCAAAATCGAAACTGTTGACAGCACGAACAGGAACGACAGCAAAAGCGCAATCTGTCCAAATGGCACAGACAATACCGCTGGCACTGCGGTAATCATGGCAAACATATTGGAAGACGCGCCAACCAGCGGAATGCTGATGACGATTCCCAACACCGCGCCCAACAGCTCTGCCGACAGATATTGCGCCAGGAATAATAAGCGAATCTTATGTTTGTCAAATCCCTGCGCCTTCAACACGCCAAACGTGACATAATTGCTCTCGATTTCCATGGAAATGCTGTGTACCGTCACAATGAGGACGATTGCCAGCAACAGCATGATAAATACCAGCAGGCAGGAAGATATCACCTGCGGGAAAAGCGTCGTGTAGTGAATCGACATGTCCCTCGTAATCGAGCTGTTCCCCCTGTCCACAACGCTGGTGTCTTTGTTGAGCTCACGTCGAAACTCCGCCGTCGTAAGCGCGCAATCCGGTTTTTTATAGATCTCCAGCGCCTTACCGATGCCATGCATACCTTCTGTCTCTTTGGCAGCAATCCTGCTTTCTATCTCACGGTAATCCGCCTCACTGATACAGAACCTTTTCCAGCCGATCACCGCAGCGCCAGTCAAAGGTTCCAGCCAAACCCCCTTAACGGTAAAGTCAAAATCTCCTGCTATCGTCTCCATGGTAACTTTCTGCCCGACCTTTCCATCAACATTGGAAAGCAGCCCCTGCGGAACATAGATTTCTCCTTTTTTCAGTTCCGGAGCGTCCCCCCTCAGTCCGCTGATGTCATCTTTCAGAAGCTTTGTGTCCTCATCCATTTTTACCAACATGCACGAATTGGTGTATTCATTTCCATTCATGATGCTCTTAGTTACAATGAGATAATCTCCAACCTCCACAGAATCTACCCGGTCGTCGTTTCTCACCTCATCGACTATCTCATCGGTAAGTCTGCCCGCGTTATCATACTGCACCAAACAATCTGCCGTATCCATGATTTCATGGGACTGGTAAACTCCTTGAAACGCACTCTCTTTAATTCCCAGAATGGTCGTAAACGACATGGCAATAATCAGGCTCAGTAAAACCACGCTCAAAAAAGAGCCCTTCTTGTGGCGGATGTTTGCTTTCAATAATGTTAAAATCTCCATATCGCCACCTACCATTCCAACGAGGTAAGCCATGCGTTTACCTGCGTTTCTCTTGCTTTTTCTTCCCCTGCCTGGTAAGCCGGAAGGGTCAGTTCCCCGATAATCTTCCCATCTTCAAGATAGAGGATACGGCTTCCCCTGAGCGCTGCCTTCAAGTCATGTGTTACCATCAATACGCCCTGCCCCTCCCGGTTAAGCTCTGTCAACAAATCAAGGACGTCTATGGTATTCCTTCTGTTGAGGGCTCCCGTCGGCTCATCTGCAAAAAGCATTTTGGGGGAATTGATGACCGCCCTTGCCACGGCACACCTCTGCTGTTCCCCACCCGATACCTGAGATGGCAGATGCGTCCCTATATGGGAAACGGACATCTTATCCATCAATTCTTCCGCGCGGCTTTTCACCTCGCCCACAGTCCTGCTCTTATTTAAATAACCCGGCACAGCAATATTTTCAAACAGCGAAAGATTGCTTACCAGATGCATCTGCTGGAAAATAAAACCAAAATCCGTATGGCGCAGTTTTGCCAGATCCCTCTCTTTCATCTTTACAATATCCCTGCCACCATAGATGACTTCCCCGGCAGTCGCCCTGTCCATGCCGCTCAAGGCATACAACAGCGTAGACTTCCCGGAACCGCTGGCGCCCATAATCACGGTGAACTCACCTTCATACAAATCAAGCTCCACATGGGAGAGCACGTGTACCTGACCGCCATTATGCGCAAAACTTTTACATAAATCTTTTGCCGATAAAATAGCCTGTTTCATTTCTCTTCCTCTCTTTTCCTTTTTGTAGCCTTATCTTATCCCAAAAGATATTAAGAAGTCCTTAAGCCTTTGTTATTCCTCAAATATAAATAATAGCAAATATATTTTTGACTATTGCCTTTTTTCCTTTTTTGATATAAAGTTTATGTAGGCACCATTATTATACCAGGGAGGCGTAAATAATTTGTTTCAAATTATATATTCTAACAAGGCGCTGAAGTTTTTAAAGAAGCAGGACAAAGTCACACAGGAACGTCTTGTTTCCGCCATCGGCAAACTTCCCTTGGAAGGAGACATCCAGAAACTTCAGGGAACAACTGGATACCGCCTACGGGTAGGCGCCTTCCGCGTCCTGTTTGATGTAAACGGTATCATTATAAATATCATTAAAATCGGTAATAGAGGGCAAATTTATAAAGGAGTGTAATATTATGAGTGAAATAAAAGAAAGAATTATTGGCGCAGTAAGCATTATGAATGAAAAGGATGCCGAAATGGTCTGGCAGCTTATACAAACAACATTCCACCTTGCAAACGCAGAAGAAACGGAACCATATGAAGATGAACTACAGGCAATTGCCGAATATCACAATGGCACTCCTGATTACCAGCCTAATCATTCTCAGGATGAAGTCATAAGAGAACTCGGTCTATCATCTTAAAATGCAATACACAAAAGGAGCAGAACCCCGGAACCAGACACACAGCCGAGGTTCTTCTTTATTCCATAAATAAAATAACAGCTATCACACTCTATTGTTGCAAAGGCAACGCCACCACAGCCTCCAGCCCATCCCTGTGATTGGCAAGCGTCACCTGCCCATCCATTTTTTCCGTAATATATTTTACAATGTAAAGCCCAAGGCCCGAGCCCTGCTCATTTCCGCAATTACTTCCCCGGTAAAATTTATCAAAAATAAACGGTATGTTTTCATCTGGAATTCCATTGCCGTAATCGCGCACATGCAGCGCCACGCTGCCCTCTTCCTCTGTCAGAAAAACATCTATATTGCTCTTCGCATATTTCCTAGCATTATTGATAAGGTTCTCCACAATTTGGGTCAGCCGGTTTTTATCCGCCATCACGCAGGCAGCAAAATCCGCCTTTTGAAAATGCACGTCGCCCTGTGAGGATGAAATTTCTTCTATGACGCCCTCCACAAACAAACAGATTTCAAATTTTTCGGGCGTTATCTTCAGTTTATCCAAATCTGAGATAGAATGCAGAAAAAGGTCATCCGTAAGATGTGACACTTCTTCACATTTTCTGGTGATGACATTCAGCATCCGTTCCCGTTTTTCATAGGAAGTATCCATGGACGCACCAAGCGCCTCCGCATATGTTTGGATGGAGGCAATGGGCGTCTTAATGTCGTGGGAAAGTGTAGCGATTACCGTCTTGTTGTTGTCTATCGCCTCACGCTCGCAAATTCTGGCCTTTGTAATTTCCTTTCTCATGCTGTCAAACGCCCAGGTAAAATCCCCGAAATAATTGGAACGCTGATACTTCAGCGGCACATCGAAATCTCCGGCAGAAATCTTTACCGCAAAATCTTTCATCTTCTCAAACGGCCTTAGAATTGCCAGATAAATATATCCGAACGCAAGGAAGAAAAACAACACGCTCACAACGCACAGAACCGGAAGAAACGATACGCCACTTTTTCGCTCATCCGCAAGACGCATCTTTTCCTGCAAAGTAGCAATCTTTTCCTCTGATTTCTTGTAATCGCCATTCCTGTTCAACTGTTTGATTTCATTCAGCGCGACAATATATTGCGATGTTTCTTCATCCGCGTCCACCCGACTTGCAGAAACGTAGAACCAGCCAGAAAGCAGCATCATTACAAGGGAAAATAAAATTGTCACGCCCAGAATTTTGTTCTTCATTCGCAAACCTCCAGCATATATCCCACTTTATAGACGGTTTTGATGTACACTGGTTTTGCCGGATTGTCCTCCAATTTCTCCCGCAGCCAGCGGATATGGACGGTGAGGGTAGAAGGCTCCACAAGCGAAAAGGCTCCCCATACCCCGCTTAGAATCTGTTCTTTGGATACCGCTGTATTTTTATGCTCGCAAAGCCAGGACAATAAATCAAATTCTCGCAGCGACAGGGAAACAGTCTCTCCTTTTTTCGTCACCGTCCTTGCCGTAACATTCACGGAAATATCCCCGAAATTTATGATCTTCTCCGTTTCTTTCGACCCATATGCACGGCGGATCAGGGCATTTACCCTCGACAACAGCTCCTTCATCGAATATGGCTTGGGCAGGTAGTCATCCCCTCCGATATCAAATCCCGTGATGCGGTCTGTCTCACTGGTTCTTGCACTTGCAAAAATAACCGGGATGTCAGAAACTTTTCTTAACTCCTGGCAAAGCTCAAATCCCGTAGTCTCCGGCAGGTTGATATCCAGAAGAATCAAATGCCAGGTATCTTCTGCCAGCATATCAAACGCTTTTTCCCCGCTTACGGCACAACCTACGCTGTAACCATAGTTTTCAAGCATCTCACAGATGATAAACGATAAATCTTCGTCATCGTCCACAATCAAAATCTTTCTTTCCATTATTCTTCTCCATATAAAAGCGGCTGGAACAATGCCTGTCTGATTCATTGTCCCAGCCCGCCTTTCCTGTAAAATATCAGGTTTTATCAGCAAACACCCTGTGCAATCATAGCGTCTGCCACCTTCTCAAATCCGGCGATATTCGCACCTGCTACATAGTCGCCTTCTTTGCCGTAACGCTTAGCAGCGTCATCCAGGTTGTGGAAAATATTTACCATAATGTCTTTGAGCTTGCCGTCAACTTCCTCAAACGTCCAGCTCAGACGCTCGGAGTTCTGGCTCATCTCCAATGCGGAAGTTGCAACGCCGCCTGCGTTTGCAGCCTTACCCGGAGCAAACAGAACCTTGTTCTTCTGTAAATACTCGGTTGCATCTAAGGTAGTCGGCATGTTTGCGCCCTCTGCCACTGCAATACATCCATTTGCCACTAACTGTTTTGCATCCTCAAGAAGGAGCTCGTTCTGCGTCGCGCAGGGAAGTGCAATATCGCACTTAATCGACCATACGCCACGTCCCTCGTGATACTCTGCGCTCGGTCTTGCTGCTGCATATTCGGTAAGACGTGCGCGTTTTACCTCTTTTACTTCCTTCAGCAATGCAACGTCAATTCCTTCGGGATCGTATACCCATCCGGTAGAATCGCTGACGGTTACAACCTTTGCGCCAAGCTCCTGTGCCTTCTGCGTTGCATAGATTGCCACGTTACCGGAACCGGAGATGCATACTACCTTGCCCTTCATGTCGTGACCATTGCATTTCATCATTTCCTCGGTCAGGTATAACAAACCGTAGCCAGTAGCCTCTGTACGCGCCAAGGATCCGCCGTAGGAAAGACCTTTTCCGGTCAGCACGCCCTCATAAACGCTCTTGATTTTCTTGTACTGTCCGAACATATAACCGATTTCCCTTGCACCAGTTCCAATGTCTCCTGCCGGAACATCCGTATCTGCTCCAATATACTTGCAAAGCTCTGTCATAAAGCTCTGGCAGAATGCCATAACCTCGCGGTCAGATTTGCCCTTGGGATCAAAATCAGAACCGCCCTTGCCGCCGCCAATCGGAAGGCTTGTCAGGGAATTCTTGAAAATCTGCTCAAATCCAAGGAATTTGATTATGCCAAGGTTTACGGAAGGATGCAGCCTCAAACCGCCCTTGTAGGGTCCAATGCTGTTATTGAACTGTACGCGGTAGCCAGTATTGACCTGAACCTGCCCCTTGTCATCTACCCACGGTACACGGAACTTGAACTGCCTGTCCGGCTCCGTCAAACGCTCCAGCAATGCTTCTTTGCGGTATTTCTCTTCATTGGCGTCAATCACCGGTCTTAAGGACTCTAATACTTCTTTTACTGCCTGATGAAATTCAGGCTCTGCCGGGTTCTTTGCGATTACACGCTCCAGCACTTCATCAACATAGCTCATTTTTCATTCTCCTTTACATTCATACTTTCGTTCTCAAGGTACATTTTAATATGATTTTTCCAATTTTGCAAGAATTTTCTTTATTTCTCTATTACTTTATTATGGCAAAGTAATAAATTGCATAAAAAACAGAAAAACATACGATTGACAGGCGGATATCCAAACCGCTACAATATAGACTGCATGATGAAATATAAACATTTTTACAGGGAGGATTCTACTCATGAAAACCACTACCAGACAACTCGTATTTTCTGCCGCTGCCATTGCCCTTGCGCAGGTTGCTTCTATGATTAAGATAATTGAAATGCCTATGGGCGGCTCGGTCACACTTCTGAGCATGTTGTTCATTGTACTGATCGGCTACTGGTTCGGTCCTGCTGCCGGCCTGATCACCGGAGCAGCATACGGCCTGCTGCAATTTATGGTTGAGCCTGTTTTTTATACCATTCCCCAAATGCTTACGGACTATCCGCTGGCATTCGGCGCGCTGGGCCTGTCAGGATTTTTCTGTAAACAGAAACACGGCCTGATCATCGGTTACCTGGCTGGCGTTCTGGGAAGGTACTTTTTCTCCTTCCTCTCAGGCGTCATCTTCTTTGCCTCCTATACCCCGGAAAATATGGCTGCTCCCATCTATTCCCTGGTATATAACGGTTCTTATCTGGGCGCTGAGGCTGCTATTACCTTAATCCTGATTGCCCTGCCCCCTGTTTCCAAAGCGCTGGCTCAGGTGAAACGCATGGTCTCGGAAGAGTCCGCCTGATTTCAGGAAAAACATGCTGAAACGCTTATATTTTCCTTCCTATTGCATATAATCTGTCTATAATAGATACCGGATATCATTTAGAAAGGAATTATCGGGGTCAGGTCAGTTTGAATGGAACCGTTTATATAATTATGATGTCAAAAAAATTATTACTTTACACCATTGCAGGAATTCTTTTTACCTCTGTTTCAGGCACTCTTGCACATTTTGTTTACGACTGGTCGGGACAAAATATCCTGGCAGGGTTTTTTACACCAGTCAATGAATCCACCTGGGAGCACATGAAGCTGCTGTTTTTCCCCATGCTGCTGTACGGAATTTTCACTATCCCTTACCTGAAACAGGACTTTCCCTGTATCCTTTGCGCCTATCCTGTGGGTATCCTGGCGGGCACTTTTGCCATTCCGGCACTATTTTACACTTATTCCGGAATTCTGGGGACAAATTATACCGCCATAGACATTTTGATTTTCTATATCAGCGTGATTTTTGCTTTCGCGGTCGTATATCTGAAAACAAAAAGCTGCGAGAGCGGGGATGCCCGGACGGGAGAAAAACTCTTCCTTCCCTGGCTTGCCATCCTTCTTCTCGCAGCCTGCTTTATCATATTTACAATTATTCCGCCTTCCCTGGGAATTTTTCAGGTCGGGTAATATATTTAATCCTTAAGCACACTGCCAAGACGCTCAATGCCTTCCTGTACCTTCTCCAGGGATTTCAGGATATTGTCTACGCCCGATACCTGTTCGCCCGTTGAGAGGCTGATTTCGGTGGTAGTCTCCGCAGCATTCTCAGAGATTGTCTCCAACCTGTTCATTGACTCCAGCAATGACTCCTTAATATCCACGATATTGGACAGCTCGTTGCGCAGAACCTGAATTACAGAAAGCACTTCTTCTGAAGAATCTATCATCGTCTCAAAAATCTTAACCGTATCATTTAACTGGTCGTAAGATTCCCTGACCGTCATGCCATTTCTGTCCATGATCTTATTGGTCGCCTCAACCGTCTCAATGATGTCTTTCAAGATGGTATCAATTTCCTTCGTCGCCTGTGAAGATTCCATGGACAATGAATTGATTTCGTTGGCAACTACAGCAAAACCTTTGCCTGCCTCTCCTGCACGCGCTGCCTCAATGGCGGCATTCAATGCAAGCAGGTTTGTCTGCTGTGCAATCTGGTCAATGCTGTCTACGATACCGGCAATCAGGCTTGATTTCTGGCTCAGAGTCGCAACGCCCTCCGCCGCCTCACGCGTCGCCTGAATATTATCGTCGAACTTTCTGGAAAGCTGTGAAATAGATGCGATACCCTCGTCATTCTTTTCTTTCAGCTGTTTCATGTTCTTCATCGTGACGTCAACCTGTTCTTCGGAAGCCTGAATCTTCTCATTCAGGGTATTGAAAATCTCAATACTTCCGCCTACTTCCTCAATCTGCTTTTCTGCACTGGCTGATATCTCTTCCGTGGAATCCGCAATCTCCTGCGTGCTCTGCCCGAACCCGCTCAGAGACGTATGAATGCTGTCTGTAGATTCCTGAATTCCCATAAATGCCTGACGCACGTTCCCCAGAATTTCCTCTGCCTCCGACTCCTTCGTCTCTACCGTGGCAAACAGGGCGCGCGCCCTTGTAATAACCATCAACGCCGCCAGAACCGCCAGCACATATACCATCAAAATAAATACCCAGATCGCCAGCGTATACATGCAAAGATATGCGTCCGGAAACAGAATCAGGCCGATGCCATTTGATACCACAAGAACCACGGAATATACAACGATGGTAGACAGGTCATAATACGAAACCGCCAGAAACAATATCAGGAAATAGGCTTCCGCCATCGCTCCAAAAGCACGCGGCGTACCGGCAACAATTGTGATCGCCCCAAACACCGGTAGAATAGAAACATATATGTATTTCGCATATTTTCCAAGATTTTTCTCAAAAAGTTTTACCAATCCCCCGGCTAACACCATTAAAACCACTATGCTGTCTTTGAATGCGCCCCCGTTAAAAATCAGCACATATAAAAATGCGACAAGGGGAATTACCGCGTAAAACAGAAACATCACAAAATTTGTTCTTTTTTCTTCGTTTTTTAAAATATCAAGTTGCATACCTTACTCCTCCACACATTATCTTTCATTTCAGGCTCAGATAAATATCCAGATAAAATTTTACCATATAATGCATTATTTTACAAGACTCGACAATCAGAATAGTTACTGCCAGGTAACTATTCAGCCTGTTTGTTACATATAGCGCTGTTTTTGGAATTCCTGCAATACTGCCACGAAAATTCTTATGGGAAATTAAATTATTTCTGAAAGCTTTTCCATCCATGCCGCCGGAAAAAAAACATTCGGTGAATTTCGTGTACCCCTTGCCTCCGGGAAATGGGCTTCATGTATTTCCCCAATGTCAACTGTCTGAGCGTTTTCCCCGCTGCTTATCTTATATTGCCATGACGGAACTGATTTTTCCTCACGGACAGCCCTTCCGGTTTTCCTAACAGCGGGAACAAGGATTTGCGATAAAGGCGCGCCTCTGAAACTCGGGACAGCCTTTTGCGGTTATGATGAGAATGACTGGACCAAGGAATATATCGCAACTTATGATCCGGCCACAGATACGCTGGGTCAGCCTGCCCCTTTGCCGTCCAATTTCGGATACAATGGGTACAACAACATGAGCGTGGGACTGAATTCCGATTTGGTGTGC
>CAJUOE010000062.1 GCA_910587895.1 uncultured Lachnospiraceae bacterium | reverse complement strand
GCAAACTCCCTCTTCTCTATCCGGCTGCGGTCGTAATACATGTGATCCCCCTCCTCGTCAAGATACTGGCTGTCGTCAACCCTGTTGCGTTTCCCATGACGTGCGGACGCCCCTCTCGGTGATTTTAGGTTTTGCCGGGCAGTTGGAGGATAACCAGACCCTTCCGGCCTCCGCCCGTGAGCAGGCGTCCTATATCCGTAAGCAAGGGGAGAGGCTGCGGAGCTTGATTTCCGATTTGAACCTCACATCCAAGTTGGAGTATTCCATGCAGCCCCTTCGGATGGAGAAAGTCTATTTAGTGGAGCTGGCGCGGCAAGTCGTTTGTGAGTTTTTAGATGGCGGGTTAGAGGCACGGTATCAAATTGTGTTTGATTCCAGCCAAGAAAGCGAAACAGCGTCCGTCATGGGGGATGAGGCCCTGCTGAAACGCGCACTGTATAATTTGATTCAGAACAGCGTCATTCATAATCCCAAAGGGTGCGTGATTTCTGTTTCCGTAGCGCGAAATGAAACCGGCATAACCGTCATGGTATCAGATGATGGCATAGGAGTGTCCACTGAGAAGTTGGAGAAATTAAGAGCGACAACAAATCATTTAGAAAACACCGATGAAAGATTAAACCTGAGACACGGCTTAGGCGTTCTGTTGGTTCGGCAGATTGTTGAGGCGCATCATGGCACAGTGGAAATTGAAAGTGCACCGCAAAATGGGTATCAGACAGTTTTAGTCTTTCCCGGCGGGAAACCATAAAGCAACGGAGAACGCTTACATACGTTCTCCGTTGCTCTTTATTTTATTTAGCTATAAACCAATTCCGCAAAAATGTTTTCCTCCACTTGGGCCTTACAGCAATTCATCAAGCTCACCCAGCGCATGGGGTCACGGGCTTTCAGAGCCTCATATTATTACGTTGACCTGCTAAAGCTTTCGCTTATAAGCCGATCTGCTTTGCGAAATTCTAGTTTCCCGCCATCTGCTTTGCGAAATTTCTATTCATTCTCTTATTTGCTTTGCGAAGTTTTTCCGCCTAAATCTCAGCAAAACTCCTATATTAGCAGCATTTTTTCAGCTTTATTCATTTTTCTGGTCGTTGCACACATTTCTATTTCGACACTACGATTACTCAATTTTCTTGAGTAGAGCGTTTCTACTATATAATGCCTATCAAACCCTCATACTCAATTTTTTCCTTATTATTATTCTGCAGAAAATCTCCAACGCTCAAAGCTTCTTTCATTTTGATGTCATCTAAAACATGCGTATAAGAAACCGTTGTGTTGTAGTTTGCGTGTCCCATAATCTCCTGCACCGTCCTGGGTGTCATTCCCTTTTCAAAACATCTGGTTGCAAAAGTATGACGTAAAGCGTGTGGGTGAATCCGTTCAAAGGTTTTCGGTGCGGTAGTCCCATACAGCGCCTCCATACGGTACATATCATTGATCTGCCCCGTTATGCACCTCATATCGCTTTCAACCGCGTAACGCCCAATCGGTGATCCTCTGGATGTCAGGAACACTAAATTTCCAAACTCTTCCGGCAACCGCCAGCGTTCACCCAACTCCTCCCGCCTTGCTTTGATTTTTTCCATCTGTTTTTCAAGGATACTCTGTGTTTCCCCAAAGAACGGTATTTTTCTGACAGAGTTTTCTGTCTTTGGTGAAGTCATACGCAGTGTCTTTTTCCCATCCGCATAGTCATAAGACAATGTCCGCTTCACATAGATGAATTTGCCGGCAAAATCTATGTCCTCCCACCGAAGTCCACCGATCTCGCCTACCCGCATACCAGTGAGCAGCATGAACTTGTACATTTCCTCATACCAACTCTTTGTACGGTCAAGATACTCCAGAAAAATCTCCTGCTCCTCCACGGAAAGCACTCGGCGCTCAACTTTCTCGCACTTTGGCACAATCACACCTACCACCGGGTTGATAGTCATCAAACCGTTTGCAATGGCAGCCTCGATACAATTCTGCAAAATTCCTGTCGCTTCCCTTACGGACTTGCTTGATCTTCCTGCCTCCAACATATCTGCTATCGCAGTCTGTACATGAAGCTGTCTGATATCCGCCAATGGCTTCTCTCCAATGCGCACCCCGTAATAGTTTAAAAATCTCCGCTTATATGAAGGTGAACCTCCATTTTTCAGCGTCGGCGCCTTGTACTTTGAATACCATTCTTCAAACCATTCACTCAGCGTAATCTTATTACCATCCATGCTCGGCAATAAGCTACTACGTTTGACTTCATCCACCGCTTTGGCAAGATTCTTTTTCAATTCCTTCAGTTTCCAGTCGTACAGAACAATCGACTTCCCCCCTACCTGCGCCCGGCCCATATACCTTCCGTCTGGTCTTTGGGATAATCCTTTGCCTAATTCCTTGCCATTTAAGTTTTTACCCATAATTCTCATCCTTTCGCAGCTATTCCAAATCCTCGAAAAGCTCAAATTATAAGCAACACCTAAAACCAAAGAATATTGATGCCTCTATTCTCCCTGTAAATCAGCATATTTTCCTTTTTTGAACTTTACGTCTGAATAAAAGTCGCTCATGCCGGAATTTTCCTCAAAAGTTTCCAAACTCATGATTACCATATCTCCGTAGCCATTCTTCGTAATAAAAACTGGCTCTTTCGTCTCATGGCATAATTCAGACATCCTCGTTGTATCTCTTAATTCTCTAATCGGGATTATCTTAGGCATTTTCTCATCTCCTTCGTTCTAAGTGTAGCATAATTATGTTGCATCATCAAGGACATATTACAAAAATGCGAATCTTTTTTATCATAAGGTCAGTTGGTATTTTGCACTCTTCTTTAACTCTTCGTCTAACAATTCTTTGTGAACAAATACCCTGCGTCCAATGCGAACCACATATTTGCAACACGGATTTGCAAGCATCTCCCTTGCCTTCGTTTTCCCAATTCCAACATATTGGCAAAATTCATCTACTGACAATAACGACTTCTCACATCCCATCTCTTTCTCCTTTCTGGTAATCATATATCTGCCAATAGAAAAGCACTCTCAAAATGCACTTTTATTGACAGATATAAAAACACAATACAGGTGACAGGTCACTACTCCTGTCCACATCGGTCTCGCACCGTCATTCAAATTGACCGGATCACAGGTCAGCCCGCGATCCGGAAGTATCATTATCAAAGATATGGATCATTGCCCCGTACAGATGTTGTACATTTTGCCAGACATTCCCCGCTCCCTGTTTTCACTTCAACACCCGTTTCTGGTGTTTCCTCGCACCCAGCTCCCTATAAAAATAAAGCCAAACAGTTCTTGGCGTATCCGCATAGCGGCTCCCCATATCCCACACGTCCTGTATGTGTAGACCATATTCAATTGTCACGGTACATCCCCGGATTCTGCCTTCACTTTTTGGATAAATCTATGTCCGGCTTATCAATCCGTAAAGCGCACAAGACACTGACGCCTGCTGTCGGCGCTTCGTAATTATTGTGCACTTTATCAGAGCGATAAGTATAGTGAAAAGATAATCCAGGAGCATCTCCGCACTCCACTACGTTAATTCCTGATTGTAAATTTCCTGATAGCTTTTACCAGGTCAGCTTTGACTTGTTGTTCCATATTTTCTATGGGCATCAGTGTACTGTTTAACTGCCAGCTTCTGATTTCACAGAAGAGGATATAGTTGATCAGTCTTTCGTACTGGTCGAAAACTTCCTGCATTGCTCCTTCGTCGCCAATCACAGCCAGCGCGATAACCCCCGCCGGAAGTTTTCCGCCATTATTCTTTTTCTGCATCTATCCCCACCTTCCCACGCAGTTCTTTCATTGCGTTTGACTTGTAATGCCTCACTGTGTCGTATTCTAATTCAAGCTGCCCGGCTATCTCTGACAGGGAATATCCAAATGCGGTGTTTCTTAAGACAATCTCTCTTTTTGTATCCTGCATTTCCAGAAGTGCGGCGGCAAGTTTCTCATCCCCGATCAGAACGACGGTTCCGCACACAGGGATTTTTACTTTTCCCTCCAGAACATCATCATAAACTGCCATTGCACTTTCTTCTGTTTCCTCCAAAGGCACAGTTCCATAATTCTTACAGTACCTGACATACCCCCGGAGCTGGTTCAGAACGCTCCGCCTGATCACTTTCCGGCAGAACACATGAAACTCAGAAGATATCTTCTCCGCATTGTCCGATGTAATTTTGTTTTCTCTCATTCCTGTCCTTTCCGCAGAAATGTTTCCTGTTTTTATCCCTTCACTATGACTAAATCACCGAAGGCACTTAAAATGTGGATTTTAGTAAACGACATTTTTAGAAAAATGAAATAAAAAGAGTGACAATGGTTTCCTATCACCTGAGTCCCCACCGAGATGTGGTATTCACTTCTCCAATTCCCCTGTTACACCTTCCTTCTTATTATAAAGCAAACCGCTTCCAAGAGCAGTATCATTCAAACTATAATATAAGTTACATGTGCCATAAATACGCCATTTTAAATACTGTTGACTTTTCTGCCATTCAGACTTACAATCGTTTATGGATAAATCTATGCACCCATAAAATGACACTGAAACTGCTGTCAGTTCCAAGCGGGCAACCATGCCTGCTCAGGTCTGGAGCAGTTTTTTTATTTTCTTTCCACGGCTTACTTAGCAAGCACTGGATTTGCATATGCAAATCCATGATTTTGATCAGATTTCCTCAGGCGGAAACCTGTCAAAATCTGCTTGCAGGGGGAAAGCCCCCTGACCCCCTTTGTTACAAAAATAAGCCCGCTCCAATGCTGCACAATTTTTCAAAATCCACTACATACGACTCACGAAAGGAGACATCTATGCTAAACAGAACACGCAAACATTCCCTGATCCTGTACCTGAACGATGATGAAAAATATATCCTTGACACAAAATATAAACTGTCCGGTATGCGCAGCCGCATGGCTTTCCTGCGGCACCTCATTATTTACGGATATGTCTATGATGTGGACTATAAGGAGCTGCACGACTACAACGTCAATCTGTCCCGCATCGGGAACAGCCTAAACCAGATCGCCAAACGGATGAACGCCACAGGACACGTTTACGATGAGGATGTAAAAGAGGTAAAGGAGATAATGAAACAGGTATGGCATACACAAAAATCCATGCTGTCAAAGCAACCGTGCATAAGGCAATAGCCTACATCTGCAGCCCGGATAAAACCGATGGCAGCCTACTGATTTCCTCCTATGGGTGCAGCCCGGAGACTGCCCATTTTGACTTTAAGTTTGCCCTGTCAAAGACTTCCCATAATGACGAAAACAAGGCGTACCATCTGATCCAGTCCTTCCTCCCCGGCGAGGTCGATTTTGATACGGCGCACCAGATCGGCATGGAGCTTGCCGATAAAGTTTTAGAGGGGAAGTATTCGTATGTAGTCAGTACGCATATCGACAGGGATCACATTCATAACCACATCATCTTCTGCGCCGCCGACAACATCGACCACCACAAATACAATGACTGCAAAAGAAGTTATTACCGTATTCGTTACTTAAGCGACGAACTTTGCAGGGAACACCATTTATCCGTCATCGTGCCGGACGGACAGCGCGGAAAAAAGTACAACGAATGGTCTGCAGACAGACACGGTGATTCCCGCAAATCAGAACTGCGCAGGGATATCAATGCCGCCATCAGATCCGCCGATACTTATGATGAGTTCCTGCATCTTCTGCGGGCAAAAGGCTACGTTGTGAAAGGGGAAAACCTTGACGGAAAATCTCCAAAATACATTTCTTTCCTACCGCCGGGCAGGGAGCGTTTTGTGCGCGGCAGCATAAAGTCCCTCGGGGCGGAATACACAAAGGAGCGTATCGCTGAGCGGATTTCTGAAAGGGTGCAGAAACGTGGGAAAGCCCTGACAGTCGGTTATACAGGGAAACGCCTGATCGACACTTCACAGGAAAAGTTTCAGGAAAGTGCTGGCTTAAAACGCTGGGCTGAGATCGAAAACCTCAAAACAGCCGCCAGCGCATGCAGTAAAGTAAACTCTATCGCTGACCTGGAGGAGAAAATCGCAGAACGTTCCGCCTCTGCCAAAAGGAACCGTGAGAAACTTACTATCCTTGAGCGCCGAATGAAAAGCATGGCGGAAATCATAAAATACGCGCAACAGTATCAGGAGAACCGTCCTTATCAGATCCGCTACCGCAAAGCCAAAAATCCCGACGATTATTTTCGGAAACATGAGACGGAACTGATCCTGTATGACGGCGCAAAAGAAATGCTGCGCAGGGCAAAGATCGATCACCGTACTCTTGATATAAACAAACTACGCGCAGAGTTTTCGCAGATGGAACAGAAGAAAAAAGAACTGCGGCAGGCTTACCAGACTGCAGAAAAAGACTGCAGACAGTTGGAGCGTGAACTGGATAAACTGGAACAGTATCTGAACGCTGAGCCGGACACTGTTTCCGTGCAGAAAAACACGAAAGAGCCGACACGCTGAACAGCACCCACTGTCATAAATTTTTTATTGAGTATCTTTTGAAAAATGGTATACTATAGTTAACAGCAGGCGTTTTATGCTGTGAATACAAACAAAGGATCAGGCATGAGCAATAAGGCAAAAATACGAGAAGAGGCAAAAAAACTAAATCCCATCGACGACCTGATGTTCCGCACGATGGCAGAAGATAAAGCGTTCTGCGAAGAAATCCTGCGGGTGATCCTGTCAGATCCGGCGCTTACGGTACTGGAATCCACGCCCCAATATGCCGGAACAAATCCGCAGGGACGCTCCGTGATCCTTGACGCCAAATGTGTCCTTGGGGACGGACGGAAAACGGACATCGAAGTGCAGAGGGCGAATGACACCGATCATCAGCGCCGTGTCCGCTACAATGGCGCGATCCTTACAACTAACCTCACCGATCCCGGCGAGAAGTTTGAGAACATTCCCGATGTCTGCGTTGTATTCATCTCCCGTTTTGACATCTTTGAGGGAAATCATTCTTTATATCATGTGGATCGGATCATAAGGGAAACCGGAAAAGTTGTCGATAACGGATTTGAAGAGGTTTACGTCAATGCAAAGGTAAAGGACGGCTCCGAAGTATCCGAACTGATGGAAGTATTTGTTGACGATGCTGCATACAACAGCAAATTTCCCGTTACCTCCGGCAGTAAGCGCCGGTATAAAACGACAGAGGAGGGACAGCAGGTTATGTGTGAAATTATGGAAAGAATTGCAAAAGAAGAACGTAATGAGGGCAGACTTGAGGGAAGGCTTGAAGGCGAAACCCGTATCAACACCCTCAACGCTATTCTGATAAATCTGAACAGATTTGATGACTTAAAACGCGCTGCTACGGACAAAGACTTTCAAATGCAACTTATGATTGAACTTCTGCCGGAAGATATGTAACATAGTAAAATCCGATGTATTCCATCTTGGGAGCATCGGATTTTTATTATAATTTGTATTTTATTTTTTCCTCGTCTGTCGGAACCACTTCAATGATATCACCCGGCTGCAGATTACACATCACACAGATTTTATTTAAGGTTTCCAGTGTTATGCTCTTCCCTGCCTTGATATTGGTTATGGTCTGCCTTGGCAGTAAATTTTCCCTCTGAATTCTAGTCTGATTGAAACCATGATTACTCAATTCCTTAAACACAAAGGGGGGGGGGGAACATGCAACATGTTTACTACAGAAGAGCTTAAAAATATTGACTGTACTTACTTTCATATCATAAGCGCCGACTGCTACTGCGTCACACTGCAGTCCAAAAAGCACAAACCATCATACACCAGCAGTACCCGTCCTCTGCCACATGCAAAATCCAGCATAAGCACCGGCAGTCCAGCCCCTTCCACGAACAGGGAACCGCCCCTACTCTCGGACAAGCTATAGACAGGATTACTCATGAAATCCGTTCAGCCCTTTTGCTGACAAGCACGATAACCGTCACACAGCACAACAGCACAAGAGTCTGCTGCTCCCTTCTAAGATAACATACAGCCGTCAGCGCCAGCAGAATGACAAGAACCGCCCAGACCACCAAAGCATAGATTCCACTTTCCTGTTTCTTACGCGCAAGCCCCGCCTCCAATCCGATTCCAACAGAGGACACAACAATCAGTCCACACGATACATGCATATCAAAAGATGCAAACCTCGTGACTGCCAAAACAGCGGCAAGCGTAAGGCATGACATGCGGTAGCAGTCCCTGTATTTCCTCAGATGAAATCCTCCCAAATATGAACGCAGCGGAATAAAGAACAGAAAAAAGAGGAGCGTCTGCTTCAACATTCCCGCACACATTCCAATCTTTGGGACACTCCCTTCTTTCGTGTATTTTTGTTCGCAAACTTATTATACACCAGAGTGCCTCATACGGCATTTCTTTTACAAAGTTGTAAAGTGGTGATTGTAAATACAATATTTGTACCTTTTATATAAAAGGACATATCCATCAGGCTCGCGTAATAAAACCTTAATACGGTCACAGCGTTTACCACAGAAAAGATAGATGGAATGACCATCGGGTTCTTCTCTTAACTGTGCCATAACAATTGCGCACAGACCATCTATGCTTTTTCTCATGTCAGTGTAACCCGTAATGATGTAGATGTTTGCAGCATCGGAAATATCACCAAGCATGGGACATACCTCCGATACAATGAAACGCATTTTGGACAACAGCTGCATCAGCTCCATTAAAGATGCGCACCCTGATGTTTCCGCATTCGATTTCAGCAGCTATGCAGGGAACGCCAGACAAACCGGCCAAGGTTCGTTTCCGCAAAGCCCTCCGACCAGTCCCTGCATCTGTGCCTGAAAAGCAGAGAAAGGAGCAAAAACATCATGTGGCAT
>CAJUOE010000061.1 GCA_910587895.1 uncultured Lachnospiraceae bacterium | reverse complement strand
TCTTCCTTCGCTGATAACTTTTACTTCGACCTGTGCTTTAGTCTTATGCAATTCCTCTAAGCCAGATCTGATCGCATCTTGTGTTGTCTTGCCCCAAAATTTCACATCGTTTCCCCCTAAATAAAGCAATAAACTACATTTTTCAAAAAAGTGATCAACAAAAATAGCAGACTAACTCGTCCGCAACTCATTTAGTAGTATAGCATACTTATATTTTGTTTCACACAAATATTAGCCGTGAAAATGCTTTTATTCTAAAAAGAACAAAATTCCTTAATACATAAGCGCTCTAAAGATGGACATTTACTTAATTATGGTATAATCAAGGCGTGTAGTACACAATAATTCAATACAAGGATAGGTGGGAATTTATGAGTTTGATGAACACATATACACTTGAAAACGGCGTTAAGATCCCAGTTTTAGGTTTTGGTACTTGGCAAACTCCTGCAGGTAAAGTAGCTACCGATGCTGTCTTAGCTGCACTTGATGCTGGTTTTACCCATATCGATACTGCTGAAATGTATGGCAACGAAAAAAGTATCGGTCAAGCCGTAAAAGCAAGCGGAATCGCCACGCCCAGCCCACGCCTGTGGTACTCCTCATAGTCACGATACTGCGAGGTGAAATCCCGCGCCCAGTCCTGTTCCCTCGTCTGCCCGAAAATATCTTCATCTATCAGCCTTACTTCATATTCCGAATCAAGGCTGTCCACAATCTTTTGCAGTTTTTCCCTGTCAAAAATGCCCGGCTCTTTTCGAATGGCATACCGCTCCACGCGCCTGCAGCGCTCCCCATATGCATACTCAATCTCCTGCGCCCAGGCTTCCCCTGTCTCATCCATGGGCGGCACCATGATCAGGTAATTCCTGCTCTGTGTTTTTATTTCTTCCTCCACCAGTGCCCGATTCACATTTCCCGCAAAATAACAGAAATCCGCAAGGATGATTCTTGCCGACTGCGGCCTGTCTTCAGAATCCGCCCAGGCCTCCCCCATGCATCCCTGTAAGCACGACCAGATCAGGGACTCCTCCCAGCCCGCAAACAGCGGGGCAATCCTATCCATCTCAGAATAAGGTAATTTGTAAATTCCCATCATAACCACTCCTGTCCAATTTCCCCTACCGCATAGAGCGGAAGGTTGATAAGCCAATCTTCCTTTTTGTAATCCGCCATCGAAACACGCAGCGAAAGTTCCGGCTTAAATTTCTCGCGATAGGTCTTCAGGCTCTTTGCCCTCAGGTTGACCTTGGCATTCACTTCCACGGGCACGATCTTCCCATCGGCATCAAGGACAAAATCTACCTCGCAGGAACCACGGTCATTGGTATAGTAATAAATGCCCAGATCCTCTATGGTCTTGAGCTGCTGGCATACATACTGTTCCGTCAACGCACCTTTAAATTCCGTAAATAAACCGCTGCCATCCAGCAAGGTACCCTGGTGGAGCCCAACCATGCAGCCGAGAAGGCCCACATCCACCAGAAACAGCTTAAATGCCTTCAAATCCTCGTAAGCTTTCAGTGGAATTCCCGCTGCGTTCACACGGCTGACCTTGTGGACAAGCCCACAGTCGCAGAGCCACATGATTGCCGTTTCGTACTCCTTCGCCCGTCCGCCCTCACGCACAAGCCCATAAATGAACTTCTTATTCTCTTTGGCAAGCTGGGAGGGAATGCTGTTCCAAACCATGCGGATTTTCGGAACGACTCCCACCGGGGCATGTTTGGAAAAATCCTGTTCATACGCCTCCAGTATGCGCTTTTGGATTCCCCGGACTTCATTGAAATCCTTATCCTCTGCAAAGCTTTGCACCGCCTCCGGCATACCGCCGACAAAGTAATACTGCTTTAATGCGTCGATATATGTCTGTTTAAACGATGTAATCATCGCAAAATCCTTACTTTCCAGAAGCTCTGCAAAACGCGCACCTGCCGTCGCCATCAAAAATTCCTTGAACGACAGCGGATATAGGTGCAAAAAATCCACCTTACCCACTGGAAATGAAGTTCCCCCATGCAGGGCAATTCCTAACAGTGAACCAGCGCACACAATGTGGTACTGCGGCGCATCTTCATAGAAATATTTGAGCGAGGAAAGCGCCCTCGGCACTTCCTGCACCTCATCAAATATGAGCAATGTATTATCTGGCTCAATCGTCCTGCCAATATACAGTTCAATCCCCATAACCAGGCGGTCAACATTCAAATCCGCTGCAAAAAGCTCCGCCATTCTGGAATTGGCATCGAAATTTATATAGACGAAATCCGCATAAGCCTTCCTGCCAAACTCTTTTATCAGCCAGGTCTTCCCGACCTGCCTTGCGCCTTCTATGATTAGCGGCTTACGGTTCTTGCCCTCTTTCCATTTGCATAGTTTTTCTATCGCTGTCCGGTACATATGCACACCTCCCTGGCATACTATGGACTGCCACAATGAATCTTAAATCATCAGCCCCTTCGTTGCACTAACAGAACACATAGATTATGAAACTAGTATATCACAGGAATTACAAAATATACAATGAAAAAATGTATTTATAAACATTTTTTACAACGAACATTTGTTATAACTTTACACTTTTTACAACGATATGTCAAAATGCGAAAGCACATACAAAGGCGGCTCCGCCGCTATAGACAGAACCGCCCGATATTGCTATTTTCCAATTGCCACGAACAAACCCTATTCCTCTTTCTGTCCGTAATATGCATTCGCGCCATGCTTGCGGTAATAATGCTTATCCTGCAATTCCTGAGGCGCCGGCTGGATGCGCGGATTGATTGTCTCCGCACGGTAAGCCATCTTAGCCACTTCCTCCAGTACAACGGCATTGTGGACTGCCTCATGCGCATCCTTGCCCCATGCAAATGGTCCATGGTTCTTGCAGAGAACTGCCGGAACCGCCATCACATCCTTGTTCATCTCCTTAAAGGAATTCACAATCAGATGTCCGGTATTCTCCTCATATGCGCCGTCAATCTCTTCTTTCGTCAGGCAGCGCACACAGGGGATCTCTCCATACATGTAATCTGCATGTGTCGTTCCATAGCAGGGAATGCTTCTTCCCGCCTGCGCCCAGCTTGTGGCATAGGAGGAATGGGTATGTACCACGCCGCCGATTTCCGGAAACGCTTTATACAGCTCCAAATGGGTTGCCGTATCGGAAGACGGATTATATCTTCCTTCTACTTTGTTCCCATTCAAATCCATCACTACCATGTCTTCGGGTTTTAATTTCTCATAGTCCACGCCGCTCGGCTTGATGACAAACAAGCCGCTCTCACGGTCAATCGCGCTGACATTGCCCCAGGTAAACGTAACCAGCCCGTAACGCGGCAAATCCATATTCGCTTCATACACTGCTTTTTTTAATTCTTCTAACATGATTTTTGCTTTCCTCCTACCTTAACGAATCTACAGCTGCCCGCTCAATCGGTAATCCCTCACTGTAACGTTTGATGAATGTATCAAATCCTTCAACATCCTTTGCATCCGGGCTTAAGGTCTCGCTTTCCTGTCCGGCAAATACCTTCTCCTCCAGATACTGGGATAAGGTCTCGCCTTCACCTTTGTTTATCATATAGGATGCCAGAAGCGCGATTCCCCATGCACCGCCTTCTCCAGCCGTTGCCATAACAGAAACAGGCGTATTGACTGCTGCCGCCATAATCTTCTGTCCCACGCCTTTCGTCTTAAAGAGACCGCCATGTCCCATCAGCACATCCAGTTTCACATTCTCCTCTTTCATGAGGATATCAAGACCGGTCTTTAATGCGCCAAGCGCTGTAAACAGGTGTACGCGCATAAAGTTCGCAAGGTTGAACTTGCTGTTCGGCGTGCGCACAAACAATGGGCGTCCTTCTTCGAATCCGGTTACATGCTCGCCGGAGAAATAGTTGTAAGCAAGCAGGCCGCCGCATTCTGCATCGCCTTCCATTGCCTTATTATATAATACGGAGAACAGTTTCGTCATATCTACTTCCACGCCAAAGCTCTCTGCAAATTCTTTGAAGAGGTTGACCCATGCGTTCAGGTCGGAAGTGCAGTTATTGCAGTGAACCATGGCAACCAGACTGCCGTCCGGAGTCGTAACCAGGTCAATTTCAGGGTGTACTTTTTTGAGGTTATCCTCAAGCACAGCCATAGCAAATACGGAAGTTCCGGCGGAAACGTTTCCGGTACGCTGCTCTACGCTCTTTGTCGCTGTCATACCGGTTCCGGCATCACCTTCCGGCGGACATACTGCAACTCCGGCTTTCAGGTTGCCGCTGACATCCAGTAATTTTGCACCTTCTTCGGTAAGTGTTCCAGCATTTTCTCCGGCAACCAGTACCTTGGGGATAATGTCTTCCAGTTTCCAGGGGAATCCCTCGCCTGCAATCAGTTCATTGAACTGTCCCATCATCTTCTTGTCGAAATCTTTCGTTGCAATATCAATCGGGAACATGCCGGATGCCTCGCCTACGCCGAGCACCTGCTGTCCGGTCAGTTTCCAGTGAATGTAGCCTGCCAGCGTTGTAAAATATGCAACAGAGCTCACATGCTCTTCTTTATTCAAAATTGCCTGATACAAATGTGCAATGCTCCATCTCTGCGGAATATTGAAATTAAATACCTCGGTTAATTTTTCCGCAGCCTTTTCCGTGATGGTATTTCTCCAGGTACGGAACGGAACGAGCAGTTCGCCATTCTTGTCAAACGCCATGTAACCATGCATCATCGCGCTGAACCCGAGCGCACCGACGGTTGTCAATGTCACGCCATATTGGTTCTTAACGTCCTCTGCCATCTTTGTATAGCAGTCCTGCAAACCATTCCAGATTGCATCCAGGCTGTATGTCCAGATATTGTCTACAAGCTGATTCTCCCAGTCGTGGGCGCCGGATGCGATGGGTGCATTGTCACTTCCCACCAATACCGCCTTGATTCTGGTAGAGCCAAATTCAATACCAAGCGCTGTTTTTCCGTTCTCAATATCCTGAATAATAAGATTCTTATCCATTAGAAAAATCCCTCCAATTCTTTCTTTATTCGAAAAGCAGCCGCCCTCACTGATCCAGTGAAAACGGTTGCTTTTCGGTTATCGTTGCTTATTTACCCATAAATCCTTTGACTTTCTCATAGATGCCCTGTGCATCCAGTCCGTATTTCTCCAGCAGTTTTACAGCAGGACCGGACTCGCCAAATACATCATTGACGCCAATCTTGCATACCGGAGTCGGCATCTTCTCACTCAGGCAGTCACATACGGCGCTGCCAAGTCCGCCAATCACGGAATGCTCCTCTGCAACAACTACCTTACCGGTCTTCTTTGCAGAATTCAGAATAATTTCCTCATCCAAAGGCTTAATCGTATGAATGTTGATGACCTCTGCGTTGATTCCGTCCGCTGCAAGCTTCTCCGCTGCTTCCACAGCTCCGCCTACGCACAGTCCGGTTGCAACAATCGTCACATCCGTACCCTCTTTCAGAAGTACGCCCTTGCCAATTTCAAACTTGTAATCCGGCTTGTCATTGATAACCGGAACTGCAAGCCTGCCGAATCTCAGATATACCGGGCCGTCCATCTCATAAGCTGCTTCTACTGCCGCCTTTGCCTCCACATCATCGGAAGGATTTATAATTGTCATGCCCGGAATGGTACGCATCAATGCAATATCTTCATTACACTGATGGGTCGCGCCGTCTTCTCCTACGGAGATTCCCGCATGAGTCGCGCCAATCTTAACGTTGAGGTGAGGATATCCTACGGAGTTCCTTACCTGCTCAAATGCCCTTCCTGCTGCAAACATAGCGAAAGAACTTACAAACGGAACCTTACCTGTGGTAGCAATTCCTGCTGCAATTCCCATCATATTGCACTCTGCGATACCGCAGTCGATATGTCTCTCAGGAAATTCTTTTTTAAATACACCGGTTTGGGTAGCTGCTGCAAGATCCGCATCCAAAACTACCAGATTATCATGCTTTTTTCCAAGCTCTACCAGCGCGTTACCGTAACTGGCTCTGGTTGCAATTTTCTTTACTTCTGACATAATGCTTCACCTGCTTTCTTTAATTCTTCCATTGCCTGTGCATATTCATCATCATTCGGCGCTTTTCCATGCCATCCAGCCTGGTTTTCCATATAGGAAATGCCTTTTCCTTTGACCGTCTTCATCACGATTGCCGTCGGCATTCCTTTGGTCTCTTTTGCTTCCTTGAACGCTGCACGGAGCTGATCAAAATCATTTCCGTCCGCCACGTTGATTACGTGGAAATTAAATGCCTCAAATTTCTTATCAATCGGATAAGGTGAGCATACGTCTTCAATCCTGCCGTCAATCTGCAGGCCATTGTTATCTACAATCACTACCAGGTTATCCAGTTTGCGGTGTCCGGCAAACATTGCTGCCTCCCACACCTGTCCTTCCTGAATCTCTCCATCTCCCAACAGCGTGTATACGCGATAGCTGTCACCCGTCAATTTTGCTGACATTGCCATTCCAACTGCGGTAGAAATTCCCTGTCCCAAAGAACCGCTTGACATGTCAATTCCCGGCGTATGCTGAATACAGGGATGTCCCTGTAAATGAGAGCCGATCTGACGCAGTGTCGTCAAATCCTCTACCGGAAAATAACCACGGTTAGCGAGTGTGGAATACAAACCGGGAGCCGTGTGTCCCTTGGACAATACGAAACGGTCACGGTCTGCCTTCTTCGGATCCTTCGGGTCAATGTTCATTTCTTCGAAATACAAATAAGTATACACGTCTGCTGCGGAAAGAGAGCCACCCGGATGCCCTGCTTTTGCAGCATGTACAGCCGTTACGATTCCTTTACGAATCTCATTGGCTGTTTTCTGAAGTTCTAAGTTTTCCATGTAAATTCTCCTTCTTATTACTATTTTTATTCACCGAAGACTGCTATATAATCTTTCTGGAATTTTGTAATTCCCTGATCTGTCATCGGATGTTTGGTCATCTGCTCGATAATGCCATAGGGAACCGTTGCAATGTCAGCTCCGGCAAGCGCGCAATCCGTCACATGAACCGTGGTTCGGATGCTGGCTGCTATGATTTCCGTCTGGATATCATAATTACTGAAAATCGCTACGATATCCTCAATCAGGCTGATGCCGGACTGGTTGACGTCATCCAGACGTCCCAGGAACGGAGATACATAAGTTGCCCCTGCCCTTGCGGCAAGCAATGCCTGGTTTGCAGAAAAAATCAATGTCACATTCGTCTTAATCCCTTCTGCAGCCAAGACCTTAACAGCCTTCAATCCCTCTACGGTCATGGGAATCTTAACAATCATGTTGGGATGGATTTTCGCAATCTCGCGACCTTCCTCAATCATGCCCTGTGCGTCCACTGTCGTGGCTTTTACCTCACCACTGATTGGTCCGTCAACAATTGTCGTAATTTCTTTGATTACCTCGCCAAAGTCTCTTCCTTCTTTTGCAATTAGAGATGGGTTTGTAGTTACGCCGCAGATCACTCCCATATCATTGGCTTTTCTTATGTCATCTACATTCGCTGTGTCGATAAATAATTTCATATTCTTCCCTCTCTTTCCACCGAAATCAGAAATTTAACGTTTGCAACAGGCAATACCTGCTCATACATGCCAGCATGATTACAGGTATTGCCTGCTACGGCTGAACTGTTATTTTCCAAATACAACGTTTCCTAACATCAGGTCTTTCTTGAAGTCACGGATATTGGTGTTGTTATCAATGTATACAGCTTCAATTCCCATAGCTGCTGCCCAGTCGCCCATCTGCTCTGCAGTTACGTCATATGAGAATGCAGTATGGTGCGCGCCGCCGGCAAGAATCCATGCCTCGCATCCTGTTGCAAAATCAGGCTGCGGCGTCCAGAATGCAGTTGCTACCGGAAGTTTCGGCATCGGCTTTTCAACCTTCTTGCAGTCTACGCTGTTGATGATCAGGCGGAAACGGTCGCCCAAGTCAATCAGGGAAGTTGCAATACCAGGTCCTTCCTTGGAAGTAAATACCAGACGTGCCGGATCTTCTCTGTCACCCATGGAAAGCGGCTGGCACTTAATACTGATCGGGCCTTCTGCGATAGTCGGGCAGATCTCCAGCATATGCGCCTGAAGAATTCCTTCTTTGCCCGGAACCAGGTTATAAGTATAATCCTCTAACATGGAGGTTCCCTTTGCGTCCTTCATGCCTGCGGACATCAGTTTCATGATGCGTACCATAGCTGCAACCTTCCAGTCACCCTCTGCACCGAATCCGTATCCTTTTTCCATCAGACGCTGGATAGCAAGTCCCGGAAGCTGTTTCAATGCGCCAAGGTCACCAAAGTGTGTAACGATTGCCTGATAATTCTTCTCCTCTAAGAAACGCTCAAATCCAATCTCAATCTGTGCCTGAACTGCAACGTGTCTCTTAAACTCGTCTGCATCCCTGCCCTCTAAGAGAATCTCATATTTGTCATAATACTCGTCAACCAGTGCGTTGGTATCGGATTCTGATACTGCGCCAACAGCCTCTGCAATCTCATTTACCGGATAAGCGTCAACTTCCCAGCCGAACTTCAACTGAGCTTCTACCTTATCGCCTTCGGTAACTGCAACGTTCCTCATATTGTCTGCCACACGCATCACGCGTACATGGCTGCTCTCTACGATACCGATTGCAGTGCGCATCCAGGATGCGATTTTCTCACGTACAGCCTGGCTGGTCCAGTGTCCGACAACAACCTTGCGCTCGATGCCCATACGTGTTACCATATGGCCCCACTCGCGGTCGCCGTGTGCGGACTGGTTCTCGTTCATGAAATCCATGTCGATGCTGTCATACGGAATCTCCTCGTTGAACTGTGTATGTAAGTGCAGCAACGGCTTACGATACTCCTGCAAGCCCAGAATCCAGGATTTCGCCGGTGAGAATGTATGGCACCATACGATAACGCCTGCGCAGTCCTCATCAATGTTTGCCTCATTGAACGTCTTTCTGATTAACTCATTGGTAATCAATGTCGGCTTTAACACTACCTCAAACGGAAGCACGCCGGACTTGTTCAGCTCCTCGACAATGATTCTGGAATGCTCTGCTACATTTCTCAGGCACTCATCCCCGTATAAATCCTGTGAACCTGTGCAGAACCAAAACTTGTAATTCTTTGATAATTTCATGATAACTGACCCTCCTGTGAAATAATATAATATTTTGTGGCTTTTCAGCCGCAGGCTCCTGACAACGCAAGAGTCTGTCCTTATACTTTTACTTTATTACTTGTATGGTCGTCAATACAAGATGTTTTTTCTGTAGCAGCAAAATTTCCCCGCCTCTTGCAGGACTCCCGGACAATCAGCTCCGGCTCAATGAGAATCTTATTCTCCGCAATCTCCGCGTTGGGATTCTGAATCAGCTCCAACAACAGCTTTGCCGCCATCTCCCCCAGCTTATCCTGCGGGTGGGCTATGGTCGTCAACTTGATCCGGCTGTTCTCTGCAATGAACGAATTGTCATATCCGGTCACCGATACCTGCTCCGGCACGCCAAGCTTGCACTCTTCCAGCGCCTTGATGATTTCCACGGCAATCTGGTCGTTATAACAGACCACCGCGTCAAACGGATAACCTTTACGCACCATTTCCTGCAAGGCAGCAAACGGCTTCATCGCACGGTCTTCCGTATGGAACCAGATAATATTATCGGGATTGTACAAAATCCCCGCCTCCTGCAAAGCCTGGACATAGCCCCGATGCCGCTCCATCCCCTGGGTATCGTCTGCCTTAAACACGCCCAGAATGTTGCGGTGTCCCAGGGAAATCAGGTAATTGGTGACGAGATAGCCGCCCTTGCAGTCATCCATCTTCACCTGGGGCTTATCCTTAATCTGTTCCAGGCACGCCTGAATGAACACATAAGGGATCCCAAACTGTTCCAGACGCTCGTACAGCGAAATATGCTTGCAGAAAATCTCACTCTTGCTGGGCTCGATAATCAATCCCTCAATGTCTTTCTGCAAAAGTTCCTCTAAGCATCTCGCCTCCGCCTTCCGGGAATTGCGCGTATTCTTGAGGATGATGCTGTAGCCCTTCTCGGTCATGACGCTGTCAATCCCCTGAACGACCTTGGGGAAAATATAATCTGACAGATACGTCGTCACGACTGCGATATTGCGGGAAGTCTTGCTATGGCGTACAAGTTCCGAACAGAAAGTCCCCTTGCCGTGCTCTGCATAGATGTAGCCTTCATTTTCGAGAATGGCAAGCGCCTTGCGCACCGTATGGCGGCTGATATTATAACGCGATGCAAGTTCATTTTCTGAGGGAAGTCTGTCCCCCGCCTGAATATCGCCGTCCAATATCATGCGCTTCAAATCTACCGACAGCGTATAATATTTTAATTTCTGACCTTCATGCTTCGCCATCTGTCCCATATCCTTTCCCACATTGACGCTGCTGCTATCTTTTACTATTTTACAACTTGTATAGATGTAAATACAAGTATTTTTAGTAATCTGTTAAAATATATACAAATCCGATAATTTTGTTCAAAATAATGGTGTAATTTATATATTTTTTGTGCAAAATTTCTATATCACTTTTGTCAACAAGACCTTTTGGTACGATACTACCAATTGTAATAAAAATGTGCGAACTCAAAATCTGTGCGTATTGACTTTATCTTATTTTCATGATATAGTGTCACAATCCTGGCAATACAAAGTTTTTGGCAACTCTATATTGATTACAGGCCTTAAAATAGTCTTTACTTAAGCAACCAGAAATGGAGCTGTCGCACTATAAATTAGTACGCAGCTCCTTTGGGCGTTTGACAAACGCCTGTCCAAATCGGGAAAGGAGTATGTTTTTATGAAAAAAAGATTATTAGCGCTATTACTTGGCTGCGCCATGATCGTTGGCTCTTTTGGCAGTTATACACCCACTGCGTACGCAACGGAAAGCAGCGGAACCTGCGGAGAAGGTTTCAGCTATACCTTCGACAGCGAGACGGGAGCTCTGACAATCACGCAGACCGGAACAGACGGTTATATGGATTCCTGTTTTTTTCAGGACGAAACAGACATCAGGTCTGCCGTTCTCAATGAAGGGATTATCGCAATCTGGTATGGCACTTTTGTCGGATGCACCTCCCTGACAACCGTAACGCTGCCGCAATCCTTGAAAGCAATCGAATTCTCTGTCTTTTCTGGGACAGATAACTTAACAGACGTCTATTACGGCGGAACGAGGGAACAGTGGGCAGACATCGAAATCGGAAACAGAAATCGGGGATTGGCAAATGCCGTCATTCACTGTACGGATGGGGATACCGTCTATCATGCGCCGGAGGAAGAATATGATTATGACATTTCCGATATCGTAAATGCCGAATTTGTCAAGGCAAGGGATATTTTCGTTGGATTTGACGACTATGCGGACGGCATCGGGGTAAACCTTACCATGTCCGATGGGAAGACCGTCTATATCGACTGGGGACATAGATATGATATCTCTTGCAAAGCTAATGCCGGCAAATATATGCTTAATGACTTATCCGACACCCTTAATGAGATATATGTCAATAGTGATAATGGTGGTGATGAATATATCAGATTTTCCACGGATAATGGCAGCCTGGATGAAGATGGGCATATAAAGACTCCGGGAAACTTCACGGTAAACATCCAGATATCGGAGAACTTCAAGTTCAGCTATAACCAATCGCTGCAGATGAACGCCATAGAAAACCCGGTCGCCAGCCTGGAAACCATCCACCCATTGACACGGAAAATCAGCCTTGCAGACCTTCAGGACGATATGGACATCATTGACAGAACAGACCTCGTCGTAAATTATGCAGACTCGACAAAAGCTCCATTGTGGAGCACGTTAGACTTTGACGAGGGTGGCGGTTATCCCGGTTGGATATACGAAGATGGCAGCCTTTCATGGTTTGTATGCAATTCCAAAATCTACCCCGAGAATTCCATCGTCCCTTCCCTGGATCTTCTCGGAAAACACAGATACCGGGTAGAATATGTCCTGGGGAAAAAACTATCAGAACTGGCAGTCGGGCAGACATATCCGCTGGTCATTAAATATATGGGACAGGAAGTCACTACCTACATAGAAGTGACCGAAAATGAAACGGAAGATTTTAATTATAAAGGAAATAACGATAATAACGACGATAACAACGAAGATACCCACACACATACGCCCGCCAATGCCGTGCAGGAGAATGTCAGGACTGCCTCCTGTACAGAGAACGGCTCCTACGATGAGGTGGTATACTGCTCCGAATGCCGACAGGAAATCAGCCGGCAGAGCAAGGTTATCCCGGCAACCGGACATGCCTGGGATTCCGGCAGGGTTGTAAAGGCAGCCACGACACAGACAATCGGCCTCAGGCGTTTCACCTGCACCAAATGCCATGCCGCCACAAGGGATGAGCTGATACCGAAGCTTACCTTGAAAAAGCAGACCATCCGCGTTTCTTCCAAGGCATCCAAGACCGTGAAATACAAGGCATCCGCCCTGAAAAAGAAGGGCGCGTCCTTCAACATCTCGGCAAAGGCGAAGGGTAAGGTATCTTACAAGATTACAAAAGGTTCCGCTAAGAATATTAAGGTTTCCTCCAAAGGAAAAGTAACCCTGAAAAAGGGCTGCAAGAAGGGAACCTACAAAATAAGGGTAACGGCGCTTGCGACCTCCACATACCAAAAAGCTACAAAAACAATTACCATTAAAGTAAAATAATTTCACTATCTGCTGGTGGGGAAGCTTTAAAACTCTCTCACCAGCAAATCACTTTTCTGAAGGAATTCTTCTACCGTATCAAACCCTAACCGCGACAACAGTTCCAGCACGAAAGGATTCTCCAGGGGCGTCTTGTACTCCGCCCTTTTACTGTAAGCGTTTACATTTTCCTTTCCCTCATCCACAGGAATAATGCGCTTGGGTCCGCCCACGCAGCCGCCGCCACAGCCCATGCCCTCGTAAAAGTTTGCATGGATTTCTCCTTTCTGCAGCCGTTCAATCATCGCCCGGCACGCCGGTACGCCGTCCGCCTGCTCTGCTTTCACTTCAATCTTACGCCCCGGGTTCAACTGCTTTACGGTCATGCGCACCGCCTCGCTGACGCCCCCGGTCCTGGCGTAAATCCTGCCCGCGCGGGAAGAATGCTCCTTCTCGTCCTCGCCAAGCTCTTCCGGCTTGATATCCGCCGTCTCAAACATATCCTGCACTTCCTGAAACGTCAGCACGTAGTCCACCGCGTCTGCAATATCCTTTTCCCGCGCCTCCGCCTTCTTCGCCATACAAGGTCCGATAAACACGGTCATGGCGTCCGGGTGGAGCTGTTTTACCACGCGCCCCGCCGCCACCATAGGGGAAACCGCCCCCGGCACATGGGGCAGCAATTGATGGTAAATCTTGCGTATCATGGCAATCCACACCGGACAACAGCAGCTTGTGAGCTGAAAATCATGTTCTTCTTTAATATTCGCGTCAAACTCCAACGCCTCCTTCAGCGTGAGGATGTCCGCAAATACTGCCACCTCGACCATGCCCTTAAACCCCATCGCCTTAAACGCCGCGCGCAGCTTTCCTACCGTCACCTTTTCCCCAAACTGCCCAAGAAACGCCGGGGCAATCAGCGCATATACCTCCCGCTTTTTCTCCCGGATTGCCTGAAGAACCGGAACCACATCCTTGTTCGCTGCCAGCCGTTCCAATTTGCAGGCGTCCACACATGCGCCACAGCCGATGCATTTTTCCGGGTTGATTACAACCCTGCCGTTTTCGTCACGCTCAAACGCATCGAAAATGCAGCTGTTTTCACATGCCCGCTCATAGGCGCACTGCTCGCACTCCTCGGCAAAAATGACCGGCGCATGCTGCTCGGGGTGCAGCAGGCAGTTCAGGTGGTAAGGGTCGTATTCCTCCTCCAGGATGCGTCCTTTTCCCGCCTCCTGTTTTAAAATATCAAGGTACAATTCATGGAACGTTTTCATTTTCACTAAAACCTCTCTTCCTTTTTTTGGGATAGTATTTCCAAAAAAATATACTTTTAACCCCTCTTTTATTGTATAAATTGCTCAAAAACGCCTCTGTCTAATCAATTTTTTTTATGCTATCATGGACGGGTCAAGAACTTTTAACCAGGAAATTTAAGTTAGGAGGATTTTATTATGCAACCATTCAAACACAAGCTCCGAAACCGGATTTTTTCCTGTTTCCTGATTGGAGCCATGCTGATTCCTTCCCTGGAACCAGTGACCGTTCTGGCAGACAACGGCTCGCAACGCTCCCCTGCAATTTCCATTTCCAGCAGGGAAGACCTGGAAAAAATCGGAAAAGACGCCGGATACCCAATGGACGGAGACTATCAGCTCACAGCAGACATCGACTTATCCGGCAAAGATTGGGAACCATTGACAACGGATGGCAATTATGTCGGCAACAAGGGAACCTGTAATCCCGAGGATGAGAATGTATTTTCCGGCACGTTCGATGGGCAGGGGCATGTCATTTCAGGATTAACCATTGACATTAGCATGGACATAACGAATTGTCCGGATAAATATGCACAGGTCGGATTTTTCAGCGTCATCGGCTCAGACAACCCCTCCGATTATGCAGAGGTCAAAAACCTGATTTTCACGAATGTGGACATCCGAACAGATTTTGCAGGTCAGTTCACCACCGTCGGAACACTGGCCGGGGACGTTAACGGTTATGCCAAAATCTCTAACATCGCCGTAACCAATGGTAATTTAATTGTAAACGCATCCCGTGAAAGCGATACCGTCGGCGCCGGGGGCATCATCGGAGAATGCCGTACACAGGATACGAACATTACCAACAGCCATATCATGATCAGTAACTGCTACAACGGTGCGAACGTCAATGCAGGCGGTTCCAGATCGGATCTGATTTATGCGAGTGGCATTGTCGGAAGGATCGCCAAGTCTCCCTGCCAGAGCGTATCGCAGTGCATCAATATCGGGGATATCGTTTACAACGGCTATACGGCAAACGCTATTGCTTATCCTGAATTGAGCAAGACGGAATATCTTACAGGCGTGTCAAACTGTTATTTCCTCAAGGGCACCGGGCAGGCAGGCTATGATGAAATAACATCCCTCTCCGCGAAAAAGCTCACTGCCGGAACCCTTCCGGACGAAACCTTTACGGAATGGACGGCAAACAAAGGCTGTTACCCGCTGCCTGCCTTCTGCTATAATTCCAGCGCGGCAGGCACGATTTATCTTTCGGTACTCTCCCTTGAATTTGCGGACAAAGAAGATATCTCTTCCGTACAAAGCGAATTTACGCTCCCGCAGAAATTCAATGGAGCTCCCATCACATGGACCAGCGACAACGAAAATGCGCTTTCCGTTGCAAACGGCAAAGCAACGCCGCACACAGATAACATCGGCGTAAATACGGTCGTAACCCTGACCGCAACGATGGGCGCAAGCAGCCGCAGTTTCATGGTGACAGTTCTGACGAGCCGTGCAGAAATCGCATCTTTTGACAAGCCATATGCAGAACTTAATGAAAAACTGACTGCCTACGTATCCAACACAGAGGGCAGGGAACTGACTTATGAATGGAAGGTCGGTGACAGGGTTGTCTCAACCACCGACAATTACACACCGAAAGAGGCAGATTTGGAGAAATTCATTACCGTGACAATCACCTCGGATGATACTACCATCCAGCCATGGAAACTCAGCATGTATTTCAGCAAACTCCCGGTCGTCTATGTAGACACAGAGGGCCAAGTTCCGGTTACGAGCAATGAAAGTGCCATCGAAGCCCATATCAGGCTACAGGGAAATCATGAATTTAACAATTCCCAATACTGGTACGACGGCGCAACCGACATCAAGGGACGCGGCAACTCCACCTGGAGCGAGTCAAAAAACGGCGGGAAAAAGCCATACAAGCTGAAACTTGATAAAAAAGCAAACCTTCTGGGGCTTGGCACAAAAGGAAAAGGCACAAACAAGCACTGGTGCCTGCTCGCCAACATGATTGACCATACGAACATACGAAACGAGCTGGTACACACTTTCGCCAGAGATATCGGCATGGAATATCCCGTCAACTCGACCGGCGTTGTGCTGATTTTTAACGGCGAATACCAGGGACTCTACGAATTGTCTGAGCACATACGTGTCGGCGGTTCACGCGTAGACGTCTTCGACTGGGAAGACACGGCGGACGAAATCGCAGCCGCCATTGGCGCGGACATCTGTGCAGATAACGCCGCCCTTAACGAAAAGGACGTCGTGTCCGATTTAGAAGACATCATGGAAGAGGATTACACCTGGGCAACAACCAAAAAGGTCACCTACAAAGGTACGGAATATGATATAACAACTTCCTCCTACGCAGGCACGATACCGGAATTTACTGGCGGATTCCTCCTGGACATGGATTTCAGGACGGAATACCCGCAATACGCATACAAGTTCATCTCAACTTTCAAGACAAAACACAGCGGCATCAATATGTTCTTCCGCCGGCCGGAATATGCAAAAACAAATCCGGCAATGATGAATTATGCAAAGAACTATCTGGACGCTTATGAGGAAGCGTTGGCAAGCCCGGACTTTACAGCGATATACAATAACGAAACCGTACACTATACAGATTTATTTGACCTGGATTCCCTTGTAAGGTACTGGCTGATCTGCGAATACACAAACAACTGGGATTCCATGAAGAACAGCACCTATCTCTACAAGGACCTGGAAGGAAAGGCTAAGATGGGACCCGACTGGGATTACGACTGGGCGTTTGGCAACATCAACATGTATTCGATGACCGGGCCCTTCGTATGGGATAACTGGCACACGACGCTCACCGGAATACCGGATTCTGAGGGCGGTTTTGCAGAATTATCAAATGCATCCTACCAGGATAAGCAATGGAACCGTTTCCTTGTCAAAGACCCCTATTTTGTGACAAAGGCGTATGAATACTGGCAGAAATACTATCCGACGGTCATCCAGGGCATCACCGCAAACGGCGGGCTCATTGATGAACTCAAAGGAAAATACCAGAAAGCAGCCGAGGCAAACGATGCGCTGTGGGAAACATATACATTCGATCCCGACCACCCTGAAATACGCTATCAGGGATACGGTGACTATTGGGGACGCGCATTCGACGCAAATGGAAATGTAATTCAGACATCAAGCCAGACATACGACGACGCCATGATTTCCCTGCGCAAATTCATTGAAAAACGTGTCGGCTGGATGAACGAGCAGTTTACGGACATCAAAACCTTATATGCATCACTCGGAAACCAGGTTTCCGAAGACCTGACCGTCTCCGCAGCCAAAGAAAATGAACAGCTGAAGGCAACGGCTACTGTCACCGGATCCGATATCGCGTATGTGACTTTCCTTGTAAATGGGAAGAAAATAACGACAACAAGCGACGGATCATGGATTCCGGTCACAAACGGAAATGCTTCCGTTACCATAAGCACGGATTTACTGGAAACTTCAGCGGATGCACCAAACACAGTAGAAATCCTGGGTGCGGATTCCTCAAAGAATTACCTGGCCGACAAGATCAATTTCACAAACTTTACGCGCAGTGAACTTCAGGTGGAAGGTCCCACGCAGGAACAGCTATCCGGCACGGTCTCCATCAAATCAGACAGCGAAGATGATGCAGCAAAACAGACTTCTTACCCCGGAAACATCCTGCGCGCCTCCATCAAAAACGGCAACAATACCGGTACACTTTCCTACCAATGGTACGCTGATAACACCGCCATTGATGGGGCAAACCTGAATTACTACCGGCTGACGGTCGCTGAAATTGGCAAAACCATTACCGTCAAGATAACAAGCAGCGTACAAAGCGATGAACTGAACGGCACATACGAGGGCACGGTTGCAGCGAAGACGGTTACGCCTCCAGACGCTGATGCGCTGACCGGCAACGTCACGGTTACGTCAAGCAGCACGGCCGCAGGCAAATCCTATCCAGATGACGTCCTGACCGCAGCGCTTACCGACACCAATAACAGCGGCGACCTTTCCTACCAATGGTACGCAAATAACACAGCTATCAGCGGAGCGACAGCAAGCACCTACACCCTGACTGCAAATGAAGTTGGCAAGACCATTACCGTCAAGGTTTCAAGCAGCGCACAAAGCGGCACTCGAACAGGAAGATACGAAGGCACGGTCGCAGCGAAGACGGTTACGCCTCCGGACGCTGATGCGCTGACCGGCAACGTCACGGTTACGTCAAGCAGCACGGTCGCAGGCAAATCCTATCCAGATGACGTCCTGACCGCAACGCTTACCGACACCAATAACAGCGGTACCCTTTCCTACCAATGGTTTGCAGATAATTCCGCTATTAATGGGGCAACCACAAGCACTTATACCCTGACAGAAAACGAAGTTGGCAAGACCATTACCGTCAAGGTTTCAAGCAGTGTGGAGACCGGTGAACGGGCCGGAACATACGAGGGCACAGTGATCTCAAAAACGGTTACGCCTCCGGACACTAATGCGCTGACCGGCACTGTCACAATACAGTCGAGCTGCCAGACAGCAGACACCTCCTACCCGGACGATATTCTGTCCGCAGAAATCGCTGGCAGCAACAACACAGGTATACTTTCCTACCAGTGGTACGCAAATAACGTTGCCATTACCGGAGCCACGGGCAGGACTTACAAGCTGACAGCAGATGATATTGGAAAAACCATCTCTGTAAAAGTCAAAAGCAGTGTGGAGACCGGCGACATAACCACAGAATACAATGGTACCGTAAAGACGAAACCGCAAACTACCCCCACACCCAAGGCAACCGGCATCAGCCTGTCCGCCAAATCCAAAACCCTACAGGTTTATGGAACGTTCAACCTAAAAGCGACTGTCGCACCGTCCAATGTCTCCCAGAATGTAATCTGGCGCAGCAGCAAGCCCGCTGTCGCCACCGTATCGAATGGAAAGGTAACGGCAAAAGCCGCCGGTAAAACAACCATTACGGCGACGACAACAGACGGCAGCAACCTGACAGCCTCCTGCACAATTACCGTCGCAAAGCCCTCCCTGAAAGTGAGCGGCAAAACCACGGTAAAGCAGAAGAAATCCATTACGCTGACGGCAAAAACCAAGGGACTGAAAGGCAAGATTCGCTGGAAACTGGACAAGAAAGGAAAGAAACTCCTGAAATTGAGCAAGAGTACGGGCAGCAAGGTCAAATTGACTGCGAAAAAGAAATCCGGCAAGGCTACGCTGACCATCTCCTGCGGCAGCAAGAAAGTGAAAAAGACCATCCGGGTCAAGAAATAAGTTTCAATAATATATGGAACTAACCACAATCCCGCCGGGAGGGCATGAAACTGCACTTCCCGGCGGGATTAAAATATTTTATCAAAACCCATTTTGACCTACAGATATTTCCTGGACACTTCAGGGCTCAGATTGTATTGTTCCTGGATCTTAAGCAGGATTGTCTGTGATGGAACGCCTAAATTTTTTAATATGGAAACCGTTCCTTCTATTCCCTGTTCTATTCCCTCTTTTATTCCTTCCTGTTTAATGGTCTTTGCTTCATATTCCAATACTTTTCCACCCATAACCGCTCTCACTCCTTCCCTGACAGAATTATATTTTAAGGCAATGTGCTCCAACACTTTATTCGACATATCAACAATGGTACATCTCGTATATTCGCTGATGACTCCCCGATTCAAAAGTCCCTCAAGCCTGTTTTTAATCTGCTCATATTCCTCCTGCAATACTTTCAATTTCGCTTTATCTTTCTCATATTCCCCAAACTTTGTTTCATGGGAAAAGATATAAAAAGGAATTAAAAGCAACAGATTTTTCTCAAAAATATCTTCCAAAGTGTATCGCTGGGATTTCATCACCTGGATATCATATTCCACCGTTCCACCAGGCGTTATCATCCTGATTCTCAGTGAATCAGGTGTCGATAGCCGACATCTCAAATACAATACGGCAGAATGAGGCAACGTCACTGTAAGGACATTCCCTTTGATCTCGCCCCCATCAAGGGCAATCTGTGTGTCATATTCAAAAAATCGAACCAACATACTGTTATCGGTACTGCTCTGACATTCTAAATGGTATTTTTTGGTTTCTTTCCCCTGTATTTTAAAACTTGTATCCGTAACCCTCTCATCCTCATTCCCGCCCTGGCGGTTCACAAAGTGTTCATTTGGCGAAAAGATAATTTTCTCCTGTCCAGAATAATGTTCACCAAACACCTCGTTTATCATGGGGATAATCAAAGAACTGCAATCGTTGAGCAACGTACGAAACACATCATCATAGGGCGTGTTTGTAATTCTTATATCATCCACTGACATCCTTCTCCTTTTTATTATATTTTACCACATGCCATAATTTTACTCAATCAGAAAACGCATGTTTCCGTAATTAGCACTGCCTGCTTGACACAAAACCGATAATATGATAGCTTATTAAAAATTCACCAGAAACCTACAAACAATCCATGAGGTACTCATATGAAACTGGAACGAATGATCGGCATCCTGTCGATTTTATTACAACATCAAAAAGTGACCGCCCCCTATCTCGCAGAAAAATTTGAGGTTTCCCGCCGCACCATTAATCGGGACATCGAGGCGCTCTGCATAGCTGGCATTCCGCTGGTAACGGAACCAGGCGTAAACGGCGGCGTCTCCATCATGGACGGTTATAAAATTGACCGCACACTACTCAGCAGGACAGACATGCAGGCAATTCTTGCCGGGCTCCGCAGCCTCGACAGCGTGAGCGGTACCAGCCGCTATGCACAGCTGATGGAAAAGCTGTCCGCCGGCTCGTCCAACCTGCTTGCAGGGGATACGCATATTTTAATCGACCTTTCCTCCTGGTACAAAGCCTCGTTATCGCCCAAAATCGAATTGCTGCACGATGCCATCACCTGCGGACGAAAAGTCTCTTTTACATACTTTGCCCCAAAAGGTGAATCACAGCGTACAGTCGAGCCATATGACCTGATTTTTCAATGGTCCAACTGGTATCTGTGGGGATGGTGTGAAGAGAGAAAAGATTTCCGTTTATTTAAACTGGGACGAATGACCGGTCTGCAGACAGGCGAACCTTTTGAAAAACGTGCTGCCCCACTTCCGAATCTCGCCCCCGAACAGTTATTTCCATACTTATATCAGGTAAAAGCAAAAATCAAGCCGCAATATAAATGGCGGCTCATCGAGGACTATGGCGCAGAAAGCTTTACCGTCCAGCCAGACGGCACACTGCTCTTTTCCGCCGCTTTTACAGATAAGGCAAGCATCCTGGGCTGGATCATCTCTTTTGGCGACGACGCAGAACTTTTGGAACCGTCGGAATTTCGCAAAGACATTCTGGAATATGCAGAAAAAATCCGCCAGATATATTTACAACCATGACATACAGATGTCATGGTTGCTTTGCTAGAATAAGGACATCAAATGAAAGGATGGTCTTAGTTATGGAATATGAAATTGTAACACTGAAAGAAAAAATTGCCGTAGGCGTATCGGCACGCACAAACAACACTTCCCCCGACGCGGGCGCGGTCATCGGCGGGTTATGGAATCGTTTTTTCAACGAAGGCATCTATGCCTCCATTCCCGACAAGGTAAATGAAAAGGCATTGGGAATTTATACGGAATATGCCGGAGATGAAAAATCAGATTACACAACCGTGGTCGCCTGCGAAACATCTTCTGAGCCGAAGAATGATACCTATGCCGTTTGCCGGATTCCCGCAGGAAAATATGCAAAATTTGTCATCCACGGGGATATGGTACAGGCAGTTGCGGCAGCATGGCAGGAAATCTGGCAGATGAAACTTGAAAGAACGTTCCAATGCGACTTTGAAGAATATCAGGATGACAGCATGGATCACGCAGAAATACATATTTATGTGGGATTAAAGGAGTAATGCAAACGCACATACATAATATCTCGAACAGCGCATGGCTATAACCAGTTCATGCGCTGTTCGAAAGCTACTTTGTGCTCTCCTTTTTCTATATTCCCAATCTCGTAACAATCATAAAACTGGCTGATGTGTTTCATGACAGTATTTTTCTTCTTCCGAGGCACAACTAAAATAAAACCGACGCCACAATTAAACGTCCGCAGCATTTCTTCGTCACTGATATTTCCACTGTCGCGAATATATTTAAAAATGTTCAATACCCTGATCTTGGAAAGATCTATTCTGGCGCTTAACCCGTCAGGAATTACCCTGCAAAGGTTGCCCTCGATTCCACCGCCCGTAATATGAGCCATGCCATGTAAAATATTCTGGCCAAATAATCCTTTTATCGCCTGATAATAGGGCGTATGCGGTTTCATAATCTGTTCTATAAACGTTAGCCCGTCTATTTTATCCAGCTTAATTTGCGGTATTTTGTCCATCAGTAAGCGTACCAGTGAATATCCGTTGGTATGCAGACCATTGGAGGCGATTGCCAAAACTGCATCACCCGTTTCTATGGCGGAGCCGTCAACCACCTTCGATCTCTCCGCAATGCCGACAATGCTTGAAGTGAGAACATAAACCCCGGACGCTACAACCAACGGCTGTATCGAAGTTTCACCGCCCACAAGCGAGCATTCATTTTCCCTGCATGATTCGGAAATTCCTTTTACCAGCGCTTTTATCGTGTCCTTTTCCGCATTTCCACATACAATCGTATCTAAAACAGCCAAAGGCCTTGCCCCCATAACGGCAATATCGTTTACCAGGTGATTGATCATGTCATGACAGATGGACTCCGTATAGCCATACTCCATCGCCAGCTTTTGCTTGGAGCCTGGTTCTTCCGATTTGAGTACCAAAACGGGATTCTGAATCTCGGGAAAATCCATATCGTACAGAGAGGCAAAGGCACCGAGGCTATTGAGGATGCGTCTGTCACCCGTTTCCAAATGTTCTGACATTTCCTTCTTTATCGCATCCGTGTAGGCGATATCAATCCCTGCCTTGCTGTATGACAGGCCTTCGGCATCTCTTTCACTGCCGGCTAAAATTTCATCCGTCGTCACGTCCAGGACGTTTGCCAGATCCGCCAGTATCTCGATGTTGGGATATGTCGTTCCATTTTCCCATTTGGAAATTGCCTGAAAGGAAACGTTCAACTGCTCGGCAAGCTGTTGCTGTGTCAATCCGAGGCTTTTACGTTTGTTCATTATAAAATTTCCGACTTTGATGTTGTTAAGCAAAAAAACACCTCCGTTTTTCTTTTATAATAACTTACGTTCCCGGACTTTCGCAATAACCGCGCAGTGGAGTTTATGGCTCTGATTCAACTGTTCGTTGAGCGGCTCTGGCCCGTCTTTCGTACTCTTCCATCAACACGGGCTGTATCAGGGGGTACGTCCACTCTTCTGGTAAATCTTCCATAAGCATAACCTCTTCCATCTCATATTCCAGCTTGTCCGAAAACTCTGTGACCTCTGCATAGCATAATAGTCCATACGTTTCCTCGCCTGTCACATTTACAGAATTCTTTCCCGTGACAGAATAAACGCAGACCGGCTTTATCTGAAATTTTACGGCTCCGGTTTCCTCCCGCAGTTCCCTTTTGGCTGTCTCCATAATACGTTCGCCTGTTTCTCTGTGGCCGCCCGGTATCTCAAAGGTATTGCGCTCCCTGTGTTTGCAAAATACCCATTTCCCATGACTGCGGGAAATGATAACGGCGAACTTTAACAGAGAATCTTCCACTGTTTCATAAAATTTCACTTTTAACATTTCATCCTGTACCTTTCAGGGATTTCACTTTCCGTTCTGTAATCCTGTCGCCCTGTCCAATTTCTCCACACAATATCGGTGATAACGGATCATATTTGCTGCAATTTTTCGCAACACTTTCTTTGCTGAAATTTGCGTAGCAATATCTGCATCCGTTTTTACAGGTATTATATGTACCTATCTCCACACTTGCCATACACCCGCATTCCTGACGCTGATTCTTATCCTTTTTTACATTTAACCGACTGCCGGTAATTTTTTCTATCAGCGTTTTATCAATACAGCAATTATGTTCAATTCCACACTCCTCCAGATTTATGCTCTCAGCGCAGCTTCCTGTAATCATTCCGTTCCTTTTTGCAATTTCACTTATTTGCTTTGCAAATTCCAACTGTTCCTTTCGATCAATCTCACAGGCACCAAGCCGCTCCAGGTTCTTTTTATTTTTCGCATACGCATCAACGAAACTTATCACGCATTTTTCCGTGTATCCGTTAAGCGCCGCCGCAATCTGCGCAAAAGCCTCCAAGTGGTATCTTGGTGTATATCTGTCTGTGAAAATAATGGGATCGTATCTCCAAATAACCTTTTCCTTACCCGTTCTTTTCGACAATTCCTGAAATACCGGAATCATCTTTTCCATTTTACAGGGAACGTTGCACTCCACATCTTTTCCATATCCGGTCAATGTAAACTGAAAGTAATAGTGGTACATGGAAAGCTCATCCAGCCTGTTTATCATCGGCTTTGGATTCTTGCTCCAGAAAACAATGCAGTCAACCATATCCGGGGAAAGATTAATCTTGCTCACCTGATGGGGATTCATCGGATTTTTAACATATGCGAATCCATCTTTGATTCTGTTAAAAAACCATTCTGAATAATAATTGGGAATGTCTGTCCTGCGGCTTACGCTTAGTATCATTGTTTACCCTCTTTTTTATACAGGCAGCGGAAAAAATACCGCTGCCTGTCACTTTTACATATTATCCATCTGAATAAGGATTATTTTACAGTTATCTTGCACTTCGCCGTTTTCCCACTGGCAGTCTTCACCGTAATTGTAGCCTTTCCTTTCTTCACTGCCGTCACCTTTCCATTTTTAACGACAGCAATTTTGTTACTTGAAGTCTTCCAGGTAAGCTTATCCGTTGTGTTGGATGGCGTCATCTTTGCTTTCAGTTTTAATGTTTTTCCCTTCTTCAATGTCGCCTTCGTTTTGGAAAGTTTCACCTTCTTTGCCGGAATTTTGACCGTGATCTTAATCTTCGCTTTTTTTCCGCTCGTTGTCGTTACCGTAATGGTTGCCGTACCTTTTCCAACAGCTTTGACTTTGCCTGCCTGGGTAACAGTTGCTATCCTGTTATTGCTTGTCTTCCAGGTAAGTCTGTCCGTCGCATTGGACGGTTTCATCACCGCTTTCAATTTCAATGTCTTGCCTTTATTCAACTTTTTTGAAGACGGTTTTTTTATCGAGACACTCTTCGCTGGAACATTCTCCACCACCGTGACGCTGCAAGTCGCGGTAACTGCATAGTTGTCCGCAGAAGTTGCGGTAATAACCGCCATTCCTTTACTCAATGCTGTTACTACGCCGTTCTCAACCCTTGCCACCCTATCATTGGAGGTATGCCATATAATGCCTTTGTTCGTGGTATTTTGCGGTACAAATTCTGTCGCCAGGGCAACGGATGCGCCCTCCTTCAAGATTTCCGCTTTGGCATTCAGTGTAATTCCTCTTACATTCACTTTGGTGACATTTACGGTACATATCGCCGTTTCCCCATTGTGGTCGGCAGTAACGGTAATCTCCGCTGTTCCGGCTGTAAGCGCTTTGACCTTACCATCGTCAACCGTCACAATGTTGCTATCACTGGAGTCCCACGTTACGGTTTTCGTCGTTATGAAATCCGGTTTTACAGTTGCAGTCAACGTCGTCTCTCCTCCAACCTTTAAGTTAAGGTTGGTTTTGCTCAACAAAACATCCGTAACCGTCACTGCGCAGACGGCGCTCCTGCCATTTTCTGTCGTTGCAACAATATTCACTGTTCCAGCGCCCACGCCCGTGACTACGCCATCTTCCACCGTAGCAATGGTTTCATCCTCGCTTGACCAGGTAACAGATTTGTCCGTGGCATCCTCCGGGGTAACGATCACCGTAAGCTCCTCTGATACCTCGCCCCTCTTAATCTCAAGGGTTTCCTCCGAAAGAGCAATGCTGTCCGCTAAAATCGGCTGTGTCTGCACATTGATTACAGAAGACTTTACAACTTCCCTGCCATCTACAACTGCTCCTACATAGTAATCATACTCTGTACCTGCCTCCAAATCGAAATCTGTATAGGTGTATGTCCTGCCCTCGCTCTCCTCTTCAGCAAGGGATGCAAATTTCAGGTTATCAATCGCGATACTTCCCCAGCAGTTGCGGCCCTGCGCATCCGTAACACTCAATATTGCAGAGGGCTGCGGCTCTTCTGTTCCCTCCCCGCCTTCCTGTGTTTCCGGTTCCTGTGGCTCCTGCGGCATATCCAAAATTGCAACGCTGCCGCTCTTAAAATACCCTTCTGCCTCCCGTTCAAACTCGTATGAAATGCTCTTCTGTTCCGGGTTTATGTCAAGCGTAATCGTGTTCCATTTGCTTCTTAGCGCATCCTGGCCTGTCCCAAAATCATATATCTCAGAGTCATTCAGATAAATCCTGTTATCGTCTGCATTATATGACAGTTTTGCAATATATCCTTCTTTGGCATCATTCGTGGTAATTTCCCTGTCTGCAAGATAAAGATAAGTGCTGTTGACGCCCCTGTCGGTAATTCCATTATTTGAATAGTTCGGGAGCGCAAAATTCAGTTTCAGGCGTGTTTGCCCATTTAACGCTTCCGCATCCGCCAGTTTCTTATGGAATGTCGTTCCCCTGTCATTATTCATAGCCAGTAACATAAACGCACCATCATAATTTTGAAGCGCTGACTTTTTCAGAAAATCGGTTTTACTCATACAGTCATCATCTGATTTATCAAGTACCAACCCCACATACCATTTTACAGGGTTTAAAACTGTCCAGCCTCCATTATCCGCCTCAAACAGATTCCTGCTGTTCTCCCTTCCGTTCCCCAGCTGATAAGCGTTAAAATCATCATTCGTAAATACTTCCTTCTCTCTGAGAACCTTGCTGTATGTAAAATTGCCTTCCTCGTTGATATCTGTAAATTCCGCAACCTTTTCAAAAGATATATCTGATGACTTCCTGCGGTAAATATGGTAGCTGTCGGTCTCCACTTCATTGTTATCAATCGCAAGCGTGACGCTGTTTGTCGTGGTGGTATTTACGGACAGGGTCGGTGCAGGAAACGGCTGAATGTCTCCGGAACTCAACTCCGCTGCCTCAGTATTGCCTTTCATTGCAACAACCTTATAGCTAAATTTCTTATTCAAATCCAGGTTCGTATCTTTGCAGTAGAAAGAACCGTCCACATCAATTCCCGTCTCAGCTTTTGTTATCTCTGTAATAGTTACAGCGCTTAATGCCGGTGGAAAAACGATCTCTTTGGAAGCGCTTGCGCTTGCGCAGATTTTTATCTTCCCATCTGTTACCTTAATGGTTCGTTCACTAATTGCAATATCATTGTTCACAGGATGGCGTTCCGCCTGTTTTCCCTGAAACCAGAACACAGAAATATTCCTGCCGGTGACAAATCCGCTATGCGTGGCTGTTACCTTATATTCGCCGTTCGGGACGTCCACGACAAATTCCATATAACTCTGTCCCTCTTCCAGTGTATCGCCTCCTGCCGTCAGAACCCCATCTTCCGGCGGGATAATCGTTGCAAAATCTCCATTAAGTACATCTTCTGACATTTCTCTGCCATCGGTCCGATTACTAAATGTAAGCGTTCCTCCTTCTGCCGTGGGGATTCCCCGTGTAAATCCATAACCTTGATTTTTAGAATAGTAAGCATTTTCCTTAGAAACAGACGTATATCCTTCTGCAAGACAGGATATGGGCTCTTCTGCCCCCTCTTCCGTCACTTCCTCATTTGCTCCAAAATCAAATTTCCATGTCTTCGCAGAATTTCCATCAACATCAAGCGTAGCAATCTCCTGCGGTATTCCATCGCTGCCGGAAACAAGCTCTGTGCGATACACGCGATAACCTGTCACGGCCTCATCTTCCAGCCTGTCCCATGTCAGTTTCACACTCTTCTTATCAAGGGCAGCCTGTGCCGAAATTGCGTGTGCCACCGTTTCCGCCATAACATCCATTGGCGGCGCCATGCTGATATTTCCCATCGCCACCACTATCGCCATTACAGCTGCAGCAACCTTCTTTATATTTCTATAATTCATGTCTTTCCTCCTTTATACCAGAACAAAGCGTAACTCCTGGATGCTCCTGTCTGCTTTTCTCCCACAAAGAGAAACAGCCAGCAGCACAATTTATACTAATTATATGACATTTATTCCCGCATGGCAACTACATTTCCAGCCAGAGACAAAATGTCCCAAATAGGTTACCGTGCTCCCTACGGCGACTGACACTTCCTCATTATGGTACAATTTTTCAGAAAAAACTCCGCAGGAATTTCCTGCGGAGTCCATATTTTTCAATCTGTATAATTTTCTGATTATCTCCTGGATAGTTTCAAGCCCTTATTTTTCAGCATTTCAGGCAATTTGTTCGTTACCTGTCACTTACCTATACTATCTTGAAATATCCTACAGCCTTTGATCATAAAATTACCACTCTCTATTTTACACTTTTTATAAATTTTTGATACCAAAGAGGTATTTCATGTGAAACTCTTACCGGCTGTCCATTTTTATATATCGCAAATCTACGAAACTTTATCGTATTATCATAGAATGCCGCCAAACCACATTCCGGCAAAACAAATTTCAAATTGTGAAACGTATCAATATATCGTCTCTCAACATCCTTTTCAGAAATACCGTGACCACCCTTTTGTACACGCGCAGCTACCCTTTTCTTGGCAATATCTACACTCTCAACACCTATATAATGCAGTTCAATAAAATATCCTTTTTCTTTGGCGTTAGCAATATTATTTAAAATGGATTTTCCACACAGTGTAGTCTCCTGATTAAAAGTAATACCTTCATCAAAGTACCCAGCAATCTTCTTTACCGCAATTTTGCCTGCTTTCATTACATCTGATATATTTCTCCAATCGCCAAAATCTCTCAATATTTCATCTGTATTCACTCTCGGCATATCCTGCAGGCTTTGCAAGGATTGGTACAGTGTCGATTTACCAGCCCCATTAACACCTGCTATTAAAATATATTTCTTCACTAAAAGAGATTCCTTTCTATTACCTGACGTTGTTTTTTTTGCAAAATAAAATCACCCACCATTTCATAAAAACTTCTTTGTTCTTCTGTTTCGGCTTCCAGCACAAGCTGTAAAGTGTCCTCTGGTTGGAGAGTTTTTATATCTTCATAGATTTTTTCATATTTTTTAACATCACACATATCAAGAACCTCCATTATGAAAACTACATACACTTAAAATATATTATAACCTAAATATCCTAAAATGTTAATATGTCAGAAAAACTCCGCAGGAATTTCCTGCGGAGTTCATATTTTTCAATCTGTATAATTTTCTGATTATCTCTTTGAGAACTGCGGTGCGCGACGTGCAGCTTTGAGACCGTATTTCTTTCTCTCTTTCATTCTCGGGTCACGTGTCAGATAACCTGCTGCTTTGAGGATTTTTCTGTAATCCTGGTCTACCTGCAATAATGCTCTTGCAATACCGTGGCGGATTGCTCCAGCCTGACCGGTATATCCACCTCCGCAGACATTTACCTTAACGTCAAATTTATCAACCGTATCTGTTGCCGCGAGCGGCTGGCGAACGATAACCTTTAAGGTCTCCAGTCCCAGATAATCATCAATATCTCTTTTATTGATTGTAATCTTGCCAGTTCCCGGTACCAGATATACTCTGGCAATAGATTTTTTTCTTCTTCCTGTTCCATAATATTTTGTATCAGCCATCTGTATTTACCTCCTGATTAAAATGTTAAAACTTCTGGTTTCTGAGCTGCGTGTTTGTGTTCCGGTCCTGCATAGACAAACAGTTTCTTATACATCTGTCTTCCCAAAGGTCCTTTCGGGAGCATTCCCTTAACTGCAAGTTCAACAACTCTCTCAGGTTTTTTTGCTAACATCTCTTTTAATGTGGTCTCTTTCATTCCTCCCACATATCCGGAGTGATGGTAATAAATTTTCTGATCCAGTTTCTTGCCGGTTACTTTCACTTTAGCGGCATTGACAACGATTACATAATCACCAGTGTCCATATGAGGGGTAAATATCGGTTTGTGTTTTCCTCTCAGCACACTTGCAATCTCAGATGTCAGGCGACCCAATGTCTTTCCTTCAGCATCAACTACATACCACTTTCTTTCGATTGTCGCCGGGCTGGCCATAAAAGTTTTCATTAAATGTTACCTCCTTGAATTTTACGATGTTACTCTGATATCCAGATGCCGTCCTCTGATTTCCCTGGAAATCCAAACATCATCAACAGTAATTGCGCACATTACCATAAAAATATGGCATTGCATGATTCCATCTGTTCTATCATTTTCACACCATTTACATTTTTCCTTGTACCTCAAAGCAAAAACGCTTCGCCGGGGTAAGGCTTGCATTTCTCACTCGCCATACTTTTATATTCTATTACAAGTTTTATGGTCTGTCAACATCTTTTCCCGGAAATTCTACTACCAACGTAACAATTCAGGCGATTTGTTACATATGAACTTTATTTCAGGGTAGATATCAAAACTGCTTATAAAAATTCTTATGGGAAATTTGATGCTTTTCATAGCTTTTCCATGCCATATTGCCTGAAGAAAACTCGGTTAGAATTTCTAGTACACCTAACTCCGGGAATGAACGAATGTGATTAATTCCGCCCAATTCAAACTCGGCTTTCCTTACTGCGGTAAGGTATCGTGGCAGAAACTGTTTTTCTGGGGTAGGAAGCCCTTCGTGTGTTTTCCTTGCCAGCGGCATA
>CAJUOE010000060.1 GCA_910587895.1 uncultured Lachnospiraceae bacterium | reverse complement strand
TCAACCAGCATGGTTGAAGAAGAATCTTCAGAAAGGATGTTTAGAATTATCCATCTGTCTTATCAAAAAAGAATAAGTCTGTAAGCTGTTTTTCTTGCTTATAAACTTATTATACGAGGAGAGAAAGATAATGGCAAAGAAAGTATTCAGAGATTATGCAGAGGTAAATGAAAGTATGATGGAGGGATTCACGGTAGCAAAGGTTCTTATCGGAATCAACCACATGGACAGCGGCATAATGCTGGAATTAGAACGGCAGGTTGATAATGTAACTATCGGTATTGATATGTTTTACAATCCCGAATTTGAAGAAGGGGAAACACCATTCATGATATCAGAGGAGTATGTGAAGGATATGATTCAGATTCCAGAAGAACCGGAAAAGGGAATTAAGATTACAAGCGCGCTGGAAAACAATAATGGAAGTTGGCCTACTATCAATGTACAGAGGTAACTTTATGACGGAGGAAGAACTTAACGCAATGGTAGAAGCAGAAGAGAAACGCCTTGGCATAGGTAGCAAAGAGTTCACGCAACGCCACAATGAGATTATGCACATGATTGACGAAGCGCGGCAGAATGGAGGGAAACCAGATGGGACAGGAAGTGAAGATGGTAACGCTTAAGGAGGCATCCAGCAGGACAGGGGTAAGCTATGACTGGCTGCGGAAGATGTGCATTAACGGCAAAATTGTGCATATCAGGGCAGGGAACAAGTACCTGCTTAACTGGGACAGGCTGGTGGATTACCTGAATACCGGGGAACCGGAGGGCAACTAGGTGGCATCCAGAGAGGAACTGCTTGCGGGCATCCGGCCGGGGATGCGCCTGACGAAAGGGTTCATTAGGAGCATATACTCCAATGAGATTAGCTGCCCCGGGTTCGCTGAAAAGGCGGTAGCCGCTTTAGAAAAGGCCGGATGCAGCAGGGCAAGGCAGTATTACAATGATTGGGTTGCAGAATATGAAGAAGCCTATAACGCCGAAATTAGGCCTGTGGCGCACTGGTACCGGCTGGAATGTGAAAAACGTTGGAAGAAAAGACAGGAAGAAGGTGAGGAAAAACGGAAACAGGAAGAAATGGAACTGCTGCTGAAACGGAAAAAGCGGCTATTGATGCAGAAATCGCAGATATTGACCGGCAATTAGAGCAGTTGCAAGGCACAGAAAAAAGATACTCTGTGGTATGCGACAGGGGCGTATTACGCCAAGTAAGAGAGTTTAAGCCAATAAGGGCAGTGACGGCGGCAGAACTTGCGAAAATGGATATTCCACCTATTGAATGGCTGGTAAATGAAATATTGCCTGTTGGGTTATCAATGATAGGCGCACCGAGCAAGTTTTATAAAAGCTATATGGCATTGGATTTGTGCATATCCATTTGTAATGGAACGAAATTTCTTTCATTTGACAGCACAAAACATTCATGCCTGTACCTTGACCTTGAAAGCACGAAGCGCAGACCGAAAAACCGTTTGAAGCAGATTCTCAAAGACAGTGAGCCGCCGGACAATCTGCATATACTAACGGGAACGGACGAGGTCGGCAGGATAGGCGAAGGATTCGAAGCGCAAATTGAGTACCAGTTACAGGAGCATCCAGAAATAAAACTGATAGTTGTTGACGTATTCCAGATGATACGGCAGGCAGCAAAGCGGAATCAATCGGGGTATGACCGGGATTATGACGATTTTAAAATTCTGAAACAGATAGCGGACAAACACAATATAGGTTTAATGCTTATCCACCATACACGGAAGATGCGTGATCCATCGGACGTATTTAATGAACTGTCCGGCTCGGTCGGTGTTATGGGTGCGCTTGACTGTGCATGGGTAATATCCAAAGACGACAGGTATTCAGAAGAAGCCACACTGCATATAACAGGGCGTGACATGAAGTCCCAGCAGCTTAAAATTAAATTCAATGAAAATACTTTTCGGTGGGAATATGTTGGAACGGCTGAAGAAGTCGAAGGGCAGCGTCTTGTGGAAGAATATGAGCAAAGTCCGATTGTGGAAACAGTGAAGAAGCTGGTGAAGAAGGGGAACGGCCATTGGGAAGGTTCTGCCAGTGATATTGTGGATGCCAGCAAATATCTATCAAGGCAGATATATGATGATGTGCGCAAGGTTGGGAGCCTGATAAATAAGTATGAAGGACTTTTTTGGTCGGTAGACAAGATTGAATACGAATTTGACAGAAATAAAAGTAAAAGAAAGTATATTTTTAATGTCACTAATGACACCAATGTCACTAATGACACCAATGTCACTAATGACACCAAATAAATGACAATGGGTGACATTATGACAAGGTGACATGATGTATATACCCACACAAGAAAGGAAGGTAAATTGAACGAAAAGAAGATTGAAGGGACTTATTACTGCATTGATGGAATTGTCGTTACACAATGCTCTGTATGTGATATTGTGAGTGATAGTGAGGGAAAGCAGGTTAAGAAACTTATCAAGAGAATCAGCAAGAGGAATAAACACCCAAATACGGTAAAGGTGACAATTTCAGTAGAAAGTGAGAATGGACAAGGGAAGGAGAACACATGTACGAAGAATTATTAACCCGTCTGGTGAAAACCATGGAAGATATCAATGAAAATTTAGATGTTATAAACAGTTCTTTAGCTGAAACATCTGTGTCAATATACAAGATGGAAAAGAATCTGGAAGGATGCATTTCTGTGAATGGGAAAAGCAAGTTTCTATGTATCACAGGGAATGTCAGCACATATTAAAACGCCCCATTGGCATTACCAGTACCAACAGGGCAGAGCACAGCCGGAGCCGTACACAACACAGGTACATGATACCACGGTTCCCGGCAGAAAGGAAGAGGGAAACATGGATTATTACGGACAATTTTTAAAAGAGAAGCACGAAGGGAAATACGCCGGGTGCAGATACCCGAATCTGGTTGAGATCCACGGTGGGATGCCAACGGATTACTTTGCGGAGGTAACGCCGGAACTGATGCTTGCGGTTTTCCGGGGCGAGGAGGACTTGACATTGATGGAATTAAGCAGGATTGCACGTTACAACGGCATCCCCCTTTCCGTGCTCACCTGCCCGAAGCTGATTATGCTGGACATGGGCAGGAGAAGGCACAGGAGGATGGTTGCCGAGGTGGACAGCCTCTATATCAAGTTAAAATGCATGGCAAGGGAGGGTAACCAGAAGGCAGAAAAATATCTGGAATGGGCAAGTTGGGAACAGCAGCGGTTTATGGGGGCGGCGCATAATAACAGGCTTTCCTATGGGCATTATCTGGTGGCTAAAGAGGAGATGCAGAACTACATATTATTTGCAGCCCCGAAGCAGGAGAAAAGGGGCATAGAGGCAAGGAAAGGCGGTGCGGAATGAAGGAAACCATGGAGATGATGCAGGTCTTAAGGGGGATGGGGGCTGACACCTACGCGGGGTGCAAGTACATGGTTCTGGCAGAAAGCCGGGACTGCCCGGACTTAAATGCATTTTACAAGCTGCTGTTTGGGTTGGTAGACAGGGAAAGGCCGCTGCTTATTGAAATGAGGGGAGGCAATGTGGTATAATGGCACTGAAGGCAAGGATAAGCTATGAGGAGCCGCAGGAACTCCATGCAGTGACGGAATTGCTGAAGCCAATAATTAAGTCGTGCAAGGCAGACAAAGGCGAAAATGGGCGGTATAAGAAAGCGTACATGGACTTGGAGATACCAAAGGGAAAAGCACAGAAAAGTGCAGATATGCCGTTGATTTAGGCAAAACCTTGGCGTATAGTGGGAATTTATAAACACGGTAACGCGCGTGAAAAAATGTTGCGCTGCCGCCCATAATCTACTATAATAGGCACAGGCAAACAGAATACTGGAGTACCCCGGGCGGCGGTTCTGCTGCACGGAAGCCATATAGAATAGGCGTGGGAAGGTTTCATTTGAAATGGAATCTTTTCATGCCTTTTTGTTTGCCAAAAATCAGCCTACTATGGCGTAAAAATAGGAGAACAAGTATGAATACAGAGAACTTAAACCAGAACATAGACCCTGCCGCAAATCAGGGGGCAGGGGAAAAGACTTTCACGCAGGATGATGTGAACCGCATTGTGCAGGACAGGCTTGCAAAAGACCGGGAGAAGGCATCGAAGGAACTGGGTGAGAGGGAACAGGAGCTTGCACGGCGCGAGTTCCGATTGAACAGCCGTCAGAAACTTATTGACAGGGGATACCCGGAAAATATTCTGGATGCGCTGAACTGCAGCAGCGAAGAAGCATTTAACAAGGCCTTGGATATCATTGACAGCCTGATTAAAGAGCGCACGCCATCTGAGGAGGAAAAGGCCGAGATGGAGGCAAGGAGGAAAGCGGCGGCATCTGCCCCAAAATTCACGGACAAGTCAGAACCGCGGCAGTCAGGCATAGACATGATAAGGAAGGCCATGAACTTACAGTAAAGGAGCAATTATGGCAATCAGTTTAGTCACACAGTTCCTCCCATATGTGGATGAACTTTTCAGTACAGAGAGCAAAAAATCCCTGCTTACCAACAATGATTTTGACTGGACAGGGGCACATACAGTAAAGGTCTATAAGGTCGGCACAAGTGAAATGGCCGACTACAACAGGAATCCGCAGGCAGGGTTTACCGGGAGCAGGTACGGCACTATTGCAGATTTGGATGCAACCACGGAGGAATTTACTTTAAGGAAAGACCGTTCCTTCACGTTTGCGATTGACAAGCTGGATGAGGATGAAACGAAGCAGCAGTTAGCGGCAGCATCTGCGCTGGCAAGGCAGCAGAGGCAGGTCGTAATCCCGGAGATAGACAGCTATGTTTATGGGGTGATGTGTTCCGGGGCAGGGCACAGGCCGGATGCGGCCGCAATCACAGCGGAAAATATCTATGATGAAATCATCAAGGGCAATAATGCGCTGGACAATGCGGAAGTGCCGGAAACAGGGCGGTACCTGACGGTTACGCCGGATATCTATGTGCTGATGAAGAAGTGCAAAGACATCATGATGGAAACGGATATCGCCAATGAACTGCGGCTGAAGGGCGTTATCGCCATGATAGACGGCCTGTCCGTTATGAAGGTCCCTGCAAACAGGCTCCCAGCGGATTTTGGCTTCATGATAGCACACCCCTGCGCCACGGTTGCGCCGACAAAGCTGGAGGATTACAAAATCCATGCGGATCCGCCGGGAATTAGCGGCTCTCTGGTAGAGGGAAGAATCTGTTATGATGCGTTTGTGTTGGAGAATAAGGCGAAAGCAATTTATTATCAGGCAAAAGCAACGGCGGCAAAGCCGGACAGCGGCACACAGTGAACAAAGTAACAGCCACTCCCCTGCCCATAAAGGCGGCAGGGGATTCTTGCATAGGGGTGGATAGGATGCGGAGGGAACGTGGTGGGTATGGCATGCAGCAGAGCTATGCCGGGTATGGCTTAGAAAGGGGCAGGGCAAAGGAATTGTTAAAAGAGTGCAGGGCAGGGAAACACTCCGATTTATTGCGCGCGGCCGCACAACAGGCAGAACCGGGCATTGCGGAATGGGTTGTACTGTCAGTTGCAGAAGGGAAATCCCTCCATGATATGGAAATTAAATGGGAGCTTGGGGAAACGGAAATAATGCCATGCTGTAGGAATAGTTTTTATGCATACAGGAAATTAACGCTTGCCATACTGGACAGGATGCTTGGGGGAAAGGACGCGGTGTAATATGGGCGGCTATAATTCAGGCGGGCATAATAAGACGCATGGCAGGGTGGAGGAATACTGGCGAATTGACAGCTTTGATTTGCTTCGGTATGCAGACTGGTTTGAGCTTCTTACAAATGATTATGAGATAAACTATCCCATCATGGGAGGGAATATCTTTTGCAATCTTTTAGAGGGTGCCGCACAGATAAGCCATAACGGAAGGAAATACCCCCTTGGGCTGTCCAAAGTGCCGAATGTGGACGGGATATCGTACAGGCTGTACTTTATATGCCCTAAGTGCGGCAGACGTGCTAGACATCTATATAAGAAGAACCTGCTGTACCAATGCCGGAAGTGTGCAAAGCTGAACTATGGCATCCAGCAGCGCAGCGGACTGAACCTTCTCCGGAGAAAGATGTATTTCCTTGTGGTGAATAAGCTGCAATATGTTGACTGGGAATTGGATTATCCCGATATTCCCATACAGGACTTATGGCATATCCCAAAGCCACGCTATATGAGGTGGGCGAAGTATGATGCGCTGATGGAGGAGTACAGGCGGCTCCAGAAAGAGTATGAAGGACTGTATAACGATTCGTTATTGAAGGCGTTTGGGAGGGTAAATAAGCTGCTTGGGAATGACTAATATTTGACTAACAAAATTGGAAAACGTTAGCCAAAATTGCAAGAGGGGAAATATACATTCCGTGCCAGAAGCCTGAAAAACAAAGGGAATACGCCATAATGGAAAACAGAAAAAAAAGCATTTCCAAATTCGGGACGCAGAGGCCGCAGGTTCAAATCCTGTCGCATCGAGTATATGGCGAAAGTGCTGGAAACCTTTAAAACCAAGGGTTTCGGCACTTTTTTTGTGCTTAAAAATAGTAATGGGAGACAGAAAAAAATATGGGAGGGTCAACAAAATTCCAACAAAAGTTTTAAGGATGTAGGAGAATGGAAAGAAAAAGACGTTTTC